>NZ_JBIAGU010000021.1:0-154688 GCF_042869935.1 Kitasatospora sp. NPDC006697 | reverse complement strand
GCCACGGCACCCTCGCCGACGAGGACGAGATGATCGAGCTCACCTTCTGGACCGGCGACGACCACTACTGGATCGCCGTCTCCGACCCCGGCTCCCCCCCCCCCCCCCCCCCCCCCCCCCCCCCCCCCCCCCCCCCCCCGGCCCCGGGGGCCGCCCCCCCCCCCCCCCCCCCGGGCGGGGGGAACGGCGTGGGCTCAGCCCAGGGAGGCCAGGTGGGCCTTGTAGCCCGCGCCGTAGGCGGTCGGGGTGCCGTCGTAGGCGGAGATCAGCGAGGGGCCGCTGGAGCAGTCCCAGGTGTTCCAGGTCCAGGCCAGGTAGGAGATGCCGTGCTGGTCCAGCCAGGGCAGCAGCGAGTCCAGGTAGCCGTGCGCGCAGTCGCTCTCGCCCAGCTCGCCGGCGACCAGCGGCACGGCGGCCGCGACCGGGGCGATCTGGCTCGCCCAGCAGCTGCTGGAGGAGCAGGCGTTGAAGTTGTACGAGTGCCAGGAGGCGGCCAACTGGTGCAGCGGGTCGGTGGGTTCGTAGGCCAGCCACTGGGTCAGGTCGTTGGCGTACTCGATCCCGCCGAGCATCAGCACGTTGTCGGCGCCGGTGCCGCGCACCGCGTCCACCAGCGACTGCATGCCGGCCACCTGGTAGCCGATGCCGTTGCAGCTGCCGCCGTCGCGCCAGCAGGCCCAGCCGCTGGCCTCGCTGCCGGTGGCGCGGGAGGCGTAGGGCTCGTTGAACAGGTCGAAGACGGTGGCGTCGTCGCCCTTGAAGGCCGTGGCCACCGAGCGCCAGAACGGGATCGCGTCGGCGGCGTCCGGCATCGGCTTCTGGCAGGTGGCGGTGGCCGAGGTGCAGGCCGAGGAGTTGCCGGTGTAGACGCCGTCGGTCCAGTGCAGGTCGAGGATGGTGTCGATGCCGTTCTGGTGCAGCAGGGCCACGTAGGCCTTGATCGCGTTGATGTAGGTGGTGCCCGCGTAGGCGGACTGGACGTTCGGCAGGCCGAGCCAGCAGTCCTCGTTGAGCGGGACGCGGACGGCCGTGACGTGCCAGCTCTTCATGGCGTCCACCGAGGCCTGGTCGACGGGGCCGTCGAAGATGCCCTTGCCCTGGACGCAGGCGAACTCGGCGCCGGAGCGGTTGGCGCCGTGCAGGGTGACGGTGTGCCCGGTGGCGTCCTGGAGCTGGTTGCCGACCACGTGCAGCGCGGGCGCCGGACCACCGGGCGTGGGGGTGCCGGTGGGCGTGGGCGTCGGGGTCGGCGTGGGCGTGGGGGTGGGCGTCGGAGTCGGCGTGGGCGTCGGGGTCGGGCTGGACTGCGGGCCGCAGGGGGTGCCGTTGATGCTGAAGGCGGTGGGGGCGGTGTTGGTGCCGCTGTAGTTGAAGTTGGCGCTGGTGGTGTAGCTGGCGCCGGGGTTGATGGTGGCGGCGTAACTCGGGTTGGTGACCGTGACGTTGCTGCCGCTCTGGGTCCAGTTGCCGTTCCAGCCGTTGGTCAGTGTCTGGTTGCCGGTGTAGCCGTAGGTCAGCGTCCAGCCGTTGATCGCGGAGGTCCCGGTGGCGCTGATGGTGAGGTTGGCGGTGAACCCGCTGCCCCAGTCGTTGGTGCTGTAACTGACGTTGCAGGAGACCGCGTTGGCAGCCGCGGCGGGGACCGCGCCGACCGGCAGCAGCAGCGCGCCGGCCAGCGCGCCGGCCGCCGCCAGGGCCGTACCGAACACCGTGTGCGGAGTGCGTGCTCTCATGGGAGCGCTCCAATGAACAAGTCGGGGCCGGCCGGTGGGTGGTCCGGCCGGCCCCGAGGGTGGGGGAGGGGTGGGTCAGCCGGCGGTGCAGGTCAGGGTCGGGGCCGCGTTGCTGCCCGAGTAGGTGCCCTGGAAGCCGAAGCTGGTGTTGCCGGCCGCCGCGACGGTGCCGTTGTAGGCCGCGTTGACGGCGCTGACCGAGGAGCCGGTCTGCGCGACGGTGGCGTTCCAGCCGTTGGTCACCTGCTGGTTGCCGCCCCAGCTCCACGCCACCTTCCAGGAGTTGATGGCCGTGCTGCCGGTGTTGGTCACCGTGACGTTGGCGGTGAAGCCGCTGCCCCAGTCGTTCGACACCGTGTAGGTCGCGGTGCACCCGGCGCCGCCGGTGCTGCCGCTCGCGGTGGTGGCGGTGACGGCGCTGGAGGCGGTGGAGACGTTGCCGGCGGCGTCGTAGGCGGCGACGGTGTACTGGTAGGCGGTGGCGGCGGTCAGGCCGGTGTCGGTGTAGCTGGTGGTGCTGCTGGTGCCGACCTTGGTGCCGTTCCGGTAGATGTTGTAGCCGGTGACGCCGACGTTGTCGGTGGAGGCGGTCCAGGAGAGCGAGGCGCTGCTGCTGGTGGTGCCGGTGACGGTCAGGCCGGCCGGGGTGCTCGGCGGCGTGGTGTCACCGCTGTTGCCGCTCGCGGTGGTGGCGGTGACGGCGCTGGAGGCGGTGGAGACGTTGCCGGCGGCGTCGTAGGCGGCGACGGTGTACTGGTAGGCGGTGGCGGCGGTCAGGCCGGTGTCGGTGTAGCTCGTGGTGGTGCTGGTGCCGACCTTGGTGCCGTTGCGGTAGACGTTGTAGCCGGTGACGCCGACGTTGTCGGTGGAGGCGGTCCAGGAGAGCGAGGCGCTGCTGCTGGTGGTGCCGGTGACGGTCAGGCCGGCCGGGGTGCTCGGCGGCGTGGTGTCACCGCCGCCGGTGCTGCCGAAGGACGGGTAGGCGTTCTGCACCAGCTGCTGGAACTGGGCGCCGAACCACTGGCCGGCCGGGACGTCGTAGCCCGGGATGGCGTCGGTCGGGTAGGAGTTGGTGCCGTCGGTCTGGGTGCCGTTCGGGTCGCAGTGCGGGTCGCCGTGCGGGTGGGTCGCGGTCGGGTAGTCACCGTCCGACTCGCCCGGGGGCTTCACCCAGACGTAGGCGATGATCGGGTTGGTCGAGCCGAACGGCGTGGCCTGCGGCCGCGCGCCGATCCCCGCGCCGTTGACGTTGCACCAGTCGCCGCGGAACGGGCGCTGGTCCACCTTGTTGGCCGAGACGTAGCTGTTGACGTTGGTCGGCGTGGAGTTCAGCGAGGTGGGCCGGGCGCTGCCGCCCCAGCCGTTGCGCGAGGTGTCGATCAGCATGCCGATGGTGCTCGGGAAGCCGTTGGACACCATGGTCGAGTACATCTGGGTGTCGTAGTTGTACTCGTCGAAGTCCGGGTTGTACTGGTAGAAGTTGGCGGACTTCAGCGGCTGGCCGCCGACCTGCAGGTCGGGGTTGGTCAGGAAGGGCTCGTTCACCGGGGTGGTGTTCGCGGTGTCGCTGATGAAGCCGTCGATGCTCGCGAAGCCGGCGTTGGTGGCCTTGGCGACCTTGGCGTACTCCTGGGCGGCCGGGGCCATGTTGCTCGACCAGCCGAGCCAGCCCGAGTGGCCGATGTCCAGGTAGTCGTAGACGTTGCTGATCGGGTGCAGCTTGTTCAGCGCGTACTCGATGCCGGACTCGTAGAACGGCGTGGCGGTGGCGCACGCGGTCTTGCTCTGGTTGGTGACCGCGTTCGGCAGCGAGTCGGGCTCGATGATGGCCGCGATGCGCAGCGAGGCGTACTTCGGGTTGGCCAGGATCGCCGCGAGCGGGTCGATGTACTGGCTCTCGTAGGTGCTCAGGCCGGCTGCGGTGGCGGGGATCTCGCCGTTGGAGGCCAGCGCGGCGCAGTCGCGGCCGGGCAGGTCGTAGACGACGACCTGGAAGACCACGGGGGTGCCGGAGCTGGTCGACTGGGCGAGCGCCGCGTCCAGGTGGGCGCTCAGGCCGAGGCGGCCGCCGTCGCCGGCGATGGCGCCGATGTGGTCCATCCAGACGGCGGTGGAGTTGCCGGCGACCTTCGCCTCGGTGGCGCCCAGCGTGCCGCCGTCGGCGGCGGCCTGGGCGTTGACCTCGGAGGTGAAGTCCGGGTTGAGGTAGCCGGTGGCGCCGACGAACGGGTTGGTCAGGTGGGTGGTCGCGGCCTGTGCGCTCTGGGCGCTGACCACGGGCACGAGCGCGGCAGCGCCCAGGGCGGCTGCGGCGGCCGCCGTGCGGAGTCTGCGGAGAACGGGGTGGGGCACGGTCGGGTCCCTTCGGGTGGGGGTGGGGTGGCCCGGGTTGCGCCTTGCTGGGGGAGTCAGTGGACTCCCAGGAAGCGTGGGAGCGCTTCCACTCATCGGCAGGCGGTGCTCGCCGGTGCCGAAACACATGAAGCCAGGACGGTGATGGTCCGTCAAGAGCCGTAGCGAGATGAGTTGGTCGACGTGGGCACGCTCCCATGAAACTCGGATGTAACTTACCTGCCATCCGGGCCGTCATCCGCCGGGCGTCCGTGCTGGTCGGCGCCGAGATGGCGGCCCGGTGCCCGGGCGGGCCGCGGGCGGCGGGGTTTCCCGGGCCCCCGTAGCGCGGGACGCTGCGCCACACGGGCCCTGGTCCCGCTTCCCCCACCCGAGGAGTCATGCATGAAAAGGAAGACCCTGCGATCCCGCGCTCCCGTACCCACCCTCGCGGCGATCAGCGCGCTCGCTCTGGCGGCGGCCGCCGGCGGCGCCCTCAGCACTCCGGCAGCCGCCGCCGGAGCGGTGTCCTGCAGCGTCAGTTACAGCACCAACGACTGGGGCAGCGGGTTCACCGCCAACCTCACCATCACGGACGCCGGGACCTCCGCGATCAACGGCTGGACGCTGACCTACGGCTACACCGGCAACCAGACACTGACCAACGGCTGGAACGGCAACTGGACCCAGAGCGGCAGCAACGTCACGGTCACCAACCCGAGTTACGCCGCCACCATCAACCCCGGCGCCAGCTACACCACCAGCGCCAACTTCAACTACAGCGGCACCAACACCGCCCCCAGCACCTTCAGCATCAACGGCACCGCCTGCCACGGTGCGAACCAGGCGCCGAGGGTCTCGCTGACCTCCCCGGCGGCCGGCCAGACCTTCACTCCCGGCTCCACCGTCCCGCTCGCGGCCACCGCCGCGGACGCGGACGGCAGCGTCGCCAAGGTGGACTTCTACGCCAGCACCGGCGCGGGCAACAACACCCTGCTCGGCACCGCCACCACCGCGCCCTACAAGTTCAACTGGGCCACCGTGCCGGCGGGCGACTACTCGCTGACCGCGGTGGCCACCGACAACCTCGGCGCCACCACCACCTCGGCCCCGGTGGCGATCAAGGTAGCCGGGCCGACCGTGCTGGTCAACCCGACCAGCCTGGCCGTGCAGCAGGGCAGCACCGGCACCTTCACGGTCGCGCTCTCCCAGGCGCCGACCGCCAACACCACGGTGACGGTGACCCGTTCCGGCACCGACAGCGACCTGTCGGTGAGCTCCGGCGGCACCCTCACCTTCACCCCGGCCAACTGGAGCACCCCGCAGACCGTGACCGTCGCGGCCGGCACCGACGCCACCCAGGCCGGCGGCACCGCCACCTTCACGGCGGCCGGCACCGGCTACGGCTCGGCCGCGGTCACCGTGACCGAGGCGGCGAAGACCTCGGGCTACGACCAGTACTTCCTCGACCTCTACAGCAAGATGAAGAACCCGGCGAACGGCTACTTCAGCCCGCTCGGCATCCCCTACCACTCGGTGGAGACGCTGATCGTCGAGGCGCCGGACTACGGTCACGAGACCACCTCGGAGACCTACAGCTACTGGCTCTGGCTGGAGGCCGACTACGGCCGGGTGACCGGCGACTGGACCGGCTTCAACAACGCCTGGACCAGCCTGGAGACCTACATGATCCCCGGGCACGCGGACCAGCCCGGCCAGAGCACCTACAACCCGGCCAAGCCCGCCACCTACGGACCCGAGAAGGCCCAGCCGGACCAGTACCCGGTCAAGCTCAACTCCTCGGTCCCGGTGGGCTCGGACCCGCTGGCCTCGGAGCTGTCCAGCACCTACGGCAGCTCGGACATGTACTCGCCGGCCTGGATCATGGACACCGACAACAAGTACGGCTTCGGCCGCTGCGAGGACGGCACCACCAAGCCCAGCCTGATCAACACCTACCAGCGCGGCCCGCAGGAGTCGGTCTGGGAGACCATCCCGCAGCCCGACTGCGACGTGCTCAAGTACGGCGAGTCCGGCTCGGGCTTCCTCAGCCTCTTCAACGACGGCGGCGGCTCCTACTCCAAGCAGTACAAGTTCACCGACGCGCCGGACGCCGACGCCCGCCTGGTCCAGGTCGCCTACTGGGCCGAGAACTTCGCCAAGTCGCAGAACAAGAGTTCGGCGATCAGCGGCACCGTGGCCAAGGCGTCCAAGCTCGGCGACTTCCTCCGGTACGCGCTCTACGACAAGTACTTCAAGCAGGCCGGCAACTGCAACGGCTCGACCACCTGCCCGGCCGGCACCAGCAAGGCCAATGAGCAACTCGGCCTGCTGACCTGGTACTTCGCCTGGGGCGGCGACACCGGCGGGGCCTGGTCCTGGCGGATCTCCGGCTCCACCGCGCACCAGGGCTACCAGAACCCGATGGCGGCCTGGGCGCTCTCCAGCGACCCCGGCCTGGAGCCCAAGTCGCCCAGCGCGGCCACGGACTGGTCCGGCAGCCTGGACAAGCAGCTGCAGTTCTACCAGTGGCTGCAGTCCAGCGAGGGCGGCATCTCCGGCGGCGCCACCAACAGCTGGGGCGGCAACTACGGGGACGACGCGGCCCCGCCGGCCGGCGACCCGACCTTCTACGGCCTCTACTACGACTGGCAGCCGGAGTACCACGACCCGGCCAGCAACCAGTGGTTCGGCTTCCAGACCTGGTCGATGGAGCGGGTGGCCGAGTACTACTACGCCACCGGCGACGCCCGGGCCAAGAGCGTGCTGAGCAAGTGGATCCCGTGGGCGATGTCGGTCAGCAAGGCCGACCCGACCACCGGCACCCTGACCACGCCCGACACCCTCACCTGGACCGGGGCCCCGGACACCTGGAACGCGACCAGCCCGGGTACCAACGCCGGCCTGCACGTCACGGCCGCCGGTGCGGACACCGACCTCGGGGTGGCCGGCTCGCTGGCCAAGACGCTCTCCTACTACGCGGCCAAGGCGGGCGACAGCACCTCGCAGAAGTTCGCCCAGAACATCCTGGACATCATCCACGCCAAGTACAGCGACTCGCTGGGCTACTCGGCCCCGGAGACCCGGACCGACTACAACCGGTTCACCCAGGCCTACGACCCCAGCACCCACCAGGGGGTCTACATCCCGCCGGGCTGGACCGGCAGCTACCCCGACGGCACCCAGCTCAGCTCCAGCACCAACACCTTCCTGTCCATCCGGCCCTGGTACACCAGCGACCCGCAGTGGTCCAAGGTGCAGAGCTACCTCAACGGCGGTGCGGCACCGGTCTTCAACTACCACCGGTTCTGGTCCGAGGCGGACATCGCGACCGCCTTCGACACCTTCGCCCAGCTGTTCCCGACCGTGAACCCCGGGTCGTGACGGCTTCCTGACCGATCGTCAGGCAGGAGTGCCGTGCGGGCTGCGCCCCCGCACGGCACTTCGGCCTGCCCGGTCAGCGCGCCGACTCGCGCAGCACCAGGCTGGTCGGCAGCACCAGGGACTCGGAGCGCTCGGGCCGGTCCAGCAGCATCTCCAGGGCGCGGGCGCCGATCTGCTCCACCGGCTGGTGCACGGTGGTCAGCCCGGGGCGGGCCCGGGCTGCGGCCGGCGCGTTGTCGAAACCGATCACCGCGACCTGCTCCGGCACCCGGCGGCCCAGCCGGCGCAGGGCCCGCAGCGCACCCAGCGCCATCGGGTCGGAGGCCACGAACACCGCCTCCAGATCCGGGCGTTGCTGCAGAAGGTGGAGCATCGCGTGTTCGCCCGAGGAGCCGGAGAAGTCCCCGTAGGCCACCGCCGGCCGGCCGGTGAGCCCGGCCTCGCCGAGCGCCTGCCGGTAGCCGGCCAGCCGGTCCGCGCCCACCGTGGTGTCCGGCGGACCGGCGATGGTGGCCACCGAGCGCCTGCCCGTGCCGCAGAGCCGCAGCGCGGCCAGGTGGGCGCCGCTGGCGTTGTCGGCGTCCACGTAGGCGACCGTGCCCGGGTGCAGCGGCCGGCCGATCGAGACCACCGGCACGCCCGAGGCGCGCAGCAGCCGGGGCAGCTCGGGGTCGTCCCAGGCGCCGACCAGCAGTACGCCGTCGACGTGGCCGCCGCACAAGTGGCGGACCAGCGCCGGGCGGTGGGCCCGCTCCGGGACGGTGAAGACGGCCAGCTCGCGCTCCGGCCCGGGCGCGGCCTGCCGCATTCCGGCCAGTAAGCGCAGGTGGAACGGGTCGGCGTGGTAGCGCAGTGGATCGGCGAAGACCACCACCGCCACCACGCCGGTGTCCCGCCCGCGCGGCGCCCGCCGCCGGACGTAAGCCAACTCCCGTGCGGCGGCCTCGACCCGGGCGGCCACCGCGGAGGAGACGGGCGCGGAGCGGTTGAGCACCCGGGAGGCGGTGGCGGTGGAGACCCCGGCGTGTCTGGCGACTTCGGCCAGCGTGGCCGGGCCGCGCGGGTGATGCTCGGGACGGGGGCCGGCCGGGCCGGCGGGGGGAACGCCCGGAACGGGCTGCTGCTGCGGCATGCGCGTTGTCCTCGACTGTCCGGGGACTGGGTGGGGGGAGCGCGCGCCGGCCGCCACGTCGCGCCAGGTCACCTTCGCGCACCAACGGGGTCGCGTCAAGGCATTCGACGGGGTCGCGTCAAGACATCCGGTCGGGAACGAACTCGGGCGGTGGGCGGTCAACTGAAGCGCGGGTCCGGGCGGCTGACGGCCCGGGAACGTCTTGAACGGCCCGTTGAAGGGTGGCAGCATCCCGGAGCCGGGTCGCCGGTGAGGCCGGCCCGGCCCGCAGGAGGAGGCACAAGGCCCGGCTGACCGAGCTGATCGAGTGCCAGCGGGCCGACCGGCGCCCGGGCGAGCGCGAAAGGCGCTGGAGGCGGCCCGCGACCGCTGGGCCTCGCTGACCGGCTCCCGGCCGGGGTGACACGCCGTCAGGGCCGCACCGGTGGTGCAGTAGTGTTCGAACGGCATTCGGGCCGCGAGGGGCGACTTGCAATGCCTTCCATTGGCCGTAGGCCAATGGTTCTCGGGGGCAGCACGGAGCAGGGACAGGGGAACGGGGCATGTGGAGTCGGGGCACGGTCCTCGGGGGCCGCTACACGCTGGTCGAGCGGATCGGCGGCGGCGCGATGGGCGAGGTCTGGCAGGCCGAGGACCAGGTGCTGGAGCGCCGGGTGGCCGTCAAGATCGTGCTGCCCGCGCTGCTGGACGATGCCGACTTCGCGGCCCGGTTCCGCCGCGAGGCGCTGATCCTCGCCTCGCTCAGCCACCCGAGCATCGTGGACATCCACGACTACGGCGAGGACGAGGAGCAGCCCACCGAGCGGCTGGCGTACATCGTCATGGAGCTGGTGGAGGGCCGCCCGCTGGACGCCGTCCAGCGCGAGCGCGGCAAGCTGCCGGCGGCGGAGGCGCTGGACCTGGTCGCCCAGGCGCTGGACGCGCTGCAGGTGGCCCACGAGCGCGGCATCGTGCACCGGGACCTCAAGCCGTCCAACCTGATGGTCACCGACGGCGGGCTGGTCAAGGTCACCGACTTCGGCATCGCCAGGGCGCTGGCCGGGACCAAGATCACCACCTCGCACTCGGTCTTCGGCACCGCGCTGTACATGGCCCCCGAACAGGCCGAGGGCCGCGGCATCGTGCCCGCCTCCGACCTGTACTCGATCGGCGTGGTCGCCTACGAGCTGCTGACCGGCGAGCTGCCGTTCACCGGCGAGGCGGTGCTGGAGATCGTCCTCAAGCACGTCCGCGAGCCGGCCCCCGCGCTGCCCGCCGAGTTCGCCGAGCCGGTCCGCGCCTTCGTGGCCCGGGCGCTGGCGAAGCAGCCCGAGCAGCGGTACCCGGACGCGGCCGCGATGGCCGCCGTGGCGCGGCGGGCGGCGCAGGGGATCGCGGAGGCTGAACCGACGGCGACGGTAGCGGCGATCGCTGGGGCGGCGACGGTGGGCGCGGCGGGGGCGGTGCCCACGGGGGCCGGTGACGGGACGTCAACGTCGGCGGGGCCGACGTCCACGGCCCCGGCGGCTCCCGCGGCCCCCGTCGCGGAGATCGCCACCGAGCCGACCGTGATCGGCGCCGCGCAGCCCGTCTGGTGGCAGCAGCGCCGCACTCGCACCACGGCGGCGATCCTGCTCCCCGGCGTGGTCGCCGCCGGCGTGGTGATCGGCGTGCTCACCCACGACGGCTCGGCGAAGGCGAAGCAGCCGCCGGTCGCGCTGCCCCCGGCCGCCGCGCCGAGCAGCGCGGGCGGAACGCCGACCGAGTCCGCCGCGTCGGCCTCGGTCTCGGCGCCGGCTCCGGGCGACCCGACCGCGAGCGCTCCGGCGAACCCGCAGCCCGCGCCGTCGCAGAACGGGGCCGCCGCCGGGAGCACGAGTGGCGGAACGCGCACCACGGGCACGACGGGCGGCACAGGAACCACCGGCACCGGCGGCGGCGCGGGCACGTCGCCCGGCGGCAAGCCCGCGACGTCCGGCGGCACCAGCGGCGGCGGGACGTCCGGCGGCGGTACGTCCGGTGGCAGCAGCACCGGCGGCGGGACCACCGGCGCTACCTCGACTGGCGGTACGTCCGGCGGCAGCACCGCGTCCACCCAGCCCTCACAGACGGTCACGAGCAGCGCCCCGAGCGTCCCCGCCGGCTGCGGCGGCAGCCACTGGAGCTACATCACCAACGTCGGCGACGGCCTCAAGCTCGGTTTCGCCGGCTCGCTCACCGGCGGCTCGGCCGTGGTGATGAACCAGAACACCCAGTACGGCTGGATCTACTCACAGGGCAGCTTCGACTCCTTCTACCCCTGCAACATGTCCGATCCGCCGCTCAACCAGGTGGCTCTCAAAAACACCTTGGACCTGCGCAGCATGAACGACTTCGGATACTACTTCCACGCGGTCTCTGTAAGCGGCGGCATCTACCAGGTGCAGAGCGGCGCGGCCACCGCTCCCGACTGCATGACCGACAACGGGTCCGGCCAGCAGGTCACCATGACGCCGTGCACGCCGGGCAACACGGCCCAGCAGTGGCTGATTCCCGGCGTGCTCGGCTGAGCCGAGCCCCCAGGAGTTGCGAAGCGATCACCCGGTGCGAAGCATGAGGCGTGTATGCGGACGCGCGGGCGCGCGGGCGCCGGAAGGAAGGTGTGCCACATGACCGACTGGGACGACCGGGACTTCGTCGCGGTCGAGGACGACGGCGTGCTGCAGCCCGCGGACTCGCTGGAGACCGACCGGCTGGACGACGACCCGCTGGAGACCGGTCTGACCACCTCCGGCGGCTACCAGGGCGCCACCGCCTACGGCACCACCGCGGCGGAGGCGCAGGAGGGCGAGTCGCTGGAGCAGCAGCTCGCCGCCGAGGAGCCGGACGGCGATCCGGTCTCGGTGGACGACCGCTGGGCCGACGGCCCCCGCCCGCGTGCCGGGCGCCTGGTGCCGGACACCGACGACACCCACGGCTGGGACGTCGGCCCGGACGGCGGCGCGGCCAGCGCCGAGGAGGCCGCCGTCCACCTCACCGACGAGGACCAGGACGCCGACGCGCAGCTGGACGACGCCACCGACCCCGAGACGCTGGGCGAGGCGATCCGCTACACGATCCTGGACGACCTGGACACCGGCGCCCGCCCGGGCGACGACTACCGCTGAGCCCGGTCGCGGCCGTCAGAGCGTGACGAAGGCGAACCCCTTCGCCTTCAGCGCCGGCAGCACCGACTTCAGCGCGTCCAGGGTCTGCGAGCGGTCCCCGCCGCCGTCGTGGCAGAGCAGGATGTCGCCGGGCCGCGCGGCCATCAGCTTCTCGGTGATGTGCGGCACGCCGGGCCGCGACCAGTCGCGCGGGTCCACGTCCCAGTCGATCGGGGTCATGCCGTACTTGGCCGCCGCCTGGAACACCGCCGGCGACCAGTCGCCGCCCGGCGAGCGGAAGAGCGTCGGGGCGGGCGCTCCGGCGTCCACGATCACCGACTGGGCGTCGGCGATCTGCTGCTGGATCTGCGCGTCGGAGCGCTTGGAGAACGGCTGCGGGTGGGTCATGGTGTGGTTCGCCACGGTGTGGCCGTCCGCCGCGATCGCCCGGATCAGGTCCTTGTGCGCGTGCGCCTCGCTGCCCACCACCGAGAAGGTCGCGCGGATGTCGTACTTGCGCAGCAGCGCCAGCACCTGCGGGGTGTAGAGCGGGTTGGGGCCGTCGTCGATGGTCAGCGCGATGGCGTCGCCGGGCGCGTTCGGCAGCAGGTCGCGCACGGTGTAGACCGGCTTGCTGCGGGCGGCCACGGTGGCGGTGGCGGACGGGGTCGGCAGGCCGGCCGCGGCGGACGGGTTCACCGGCGCGGCCGGGGAGAAGGAGTCCGAGGGCTCGGCCGAGGGCGAGGGCGTGCCCGCGCCGTGCGCGTGGGCGGTCTCGGAGCAGCCGGCGAGCGCGGCGGCGGCCAGCGAGGCGGCGCCCGCGGCGGTCCAGGCCAGGAGGCGGCGGCGCGGCTGTGGGACATGCGGCTGTATCGGCACTGGGTTCTCCATGATGGTGCTTCCTCCCCGGCAGGACGATGCGCCGGTCCCCCGGAGCGGCGGCGCTTGCAGTCCCGTGCAACTCATCCTATGACCAGCTGGACGCCTTCCCAGGCACGGGTGGTTGCCTGCGAACGGCCTGGGCGCCGGAGGGGTGCGGAGTCGCCTCCGACGGCCCGTCAGCCGCCGCCGAGCACCCGCCGCATCGCCTCCACCACGACGGCCGGCGGGTGGTCCCGGCCCGCCGCCAGCTCCGCCCGGGCCAGGGCCTCGGGCAGCTCGCCGGGCGCGGCCGAGGCCAGCTCGGCACGGAGCAGGGCCAGCAGCTCCTCGGGCACCTCGGGCCGCTCGCCGGCCAGGATCTCGGCGTCGGTCAGCTCGGGAAGGCCTGCGGGCGGCGCGGGCGGCGGCGCCAGCTCGTCGGGGTGCGCCCGGTAGGAGCGCGGGGCCGCGGGCCCGGGCGCCGCCACGGGCACCGGGAGCCGATCGGTCGCGTACCGGGCCGCCGGCAGCCCGACCTTGCCGGGGTGCACGCAGACCGGGACCCCGGCCGCGGTGAACCGGAACCCGGTCTCCGGATCGAACGGCCACTCCCGGCTCGGCCGGTCGTGCACGTCGAACCGCCCGGCGGCGTGCCGCAGCGAGGGGCAGTACCAGCACACCTCGCTCTCGTCCGCCAGGTACGGCGGCTCCGGGTCGGCGGTCGGGTCCATGGAGCGGGAGCCTACCGTCCGGCCTCCTTGCGCAGGGCGTCGTGCAGGTCGCCCGCCAGGGCCAGGTACTCCTCGGCGTCGCCCGCCGCGTAGTGCAGGTCGACCAGCAGCTCCGCGCCCAGCGCCCCGACCAGGTGGGTCAGGTAGCCGAGCAGCTGGCCGAAGGTGCCGCGCTGCGGCACCTGGTTCTCGGGGGCCGGCTCGGCCGTCAACACCGGGTTGACGCGGACCACCAGCCGCAGCGCCTCCGGGTCCCGCCCGGCCTGCTCGGCGTGCTGCTGCACCGAGCGCCACATCTGCCGCAGCACCGGCACCGGCAGGGCCGCGCCCAGCCAGCCGTCGGCCCGGCGGCCCACCCGGGCCAGGGTGGCGGCGCTGAAGCCGCCCAGCAGCAGCGGCGGCCGGGGCCGCTGCACCGGCTTGGGGCGGACCACCGACGGCGGGACGGTCCACACCGCGCCCTGGTGCTCCACCAGGTCGCCCTCGGCCCAGACCCGCTCCAGCACGTCCAGGGTCTCCTCCAGCCGCGCGCCGCGCCCGGCCCACGGGACGCCGGCCGCCTGGTACTCGTCCCGCGACCAGCCCAGGCCCAGCCCGACGTCCAGCCGCCCGCCGCTCACCCGGTCCAGCGTGGTGAGGGTGCGGGCCAGCAGCACCGGCGGCTGCCAGAGCGCGTTCAGGGCGCTGCTGCCGAGCCGGACCCGGCTGGTCGCGGTGGCGGCCACGGTCAGGATGGTCAGCGGATCCAGGAAGACCTGCTGCTCGGCCGGCGCCGTCCCGTCGCCGCCGGGGTAGCGGCTCCGCGGGGCAGCCGCCACCAGCAGGCGGTCGCCGACCCAGAGGCTGTCGTAGCCGATCAGCTCCGCGGAAGCGGAGACCTCGGCCGCCAGCTCGGGGTCGGCGAACCGGCCGTACTGCGGGATGGAGAGTCCTATGTGCATGCGGCGGAGCCTGCCAGCCGGGGATCAACGTTCGATGAACGCCGCCGCCTGTCCGCGTGTCGCGATGCCGGTCAGCAGTCGCCCAGCACCTGGCGGAAGTCGGCGTAGTGGTCGGCGGTGAACCAGACCTGACCCGTCGTCACCTCGCGCACCAGGCGCTCCGCGTCACGGTGGGCGGCCGGGGCGGTGCGCGGGTTGACGTCGTACTCGTGGTAGGCGCCGTCGCCGGCGGCCGGGAGGTCGCCGCTGCGGTTGCGGTAGGGGTTGCCGCCGCGCAGGAAGCGGCCGTCGGCCAGGCGGTAGTCGACCGGCTGCCCGGTGGCGGGCCAGTGCAGCTGGCCGTGCCAGAGGCCGCAGGCGGCGGCCACCTGCGGGGGCAGGTCGGCGAGCCGGCTCGGCGGCAGCAGGGCGCGCGACGAGGCCGGGTCGGCGGAAGCCGAGCAGGGGACGGCGGACATGGCCAGCGCGAGCATCAGGGCGACGAGGGCGGACCGGCCCCGGGGCGGGCGCGGGCGGCGGTGGCGGTGGCGGGAGGGCATGGCGGTGGTTCCTTCGGGGGACGCGCGGTGGTTCGTTCGGCCGACCGCGGTGGTTCGTTCGGGTGACCGCGGTGCTGCCAGCAGCAGGGAACCGGCCGCGCGCGGCCCGGTCCAGCCGCCGCGCCACCCGAATGCCCGCATCCCACCCGCAGGTGGGACGGGCGTCGGCGCGGAGTTGACGCGGGCAAACCAGGAGACCGGCTCAACCGGGCGTGGTTGACTGCCGGTATGGATCACCCCGCCACCCTCATCCGGGTCTTCACCGATCCCGCCGGCCGGTTCGGCAACACCCTCGCGGTGGTCACCGACGGCGCCGCGATACCCGATCCGACGGACCGTCAGCAGTTGGCCCGCCGCCTCGGCCTGAGCGAGACCATCTACGTGGACGACGCGCTCACCGGCGCCGTCGAGATCTACACCGTGAGCATCCGGCTGCCGTTCGCCGGCTACCCGCTGATCGGCGCCGCCTGGCTGCTGGGCGCCGAGCGCCTCTCGCTGGACGTCGGCGAGATCCCCGTGCAGCACGAGGGCGACCTGACCTGGATCACCGCGCGCCCCGAGTGGGCCCCGCCGCGCACCCTGCGCCAGTACGGCTCCCCGGCGGAGGTGGAGGGGCTGGCCGTGCCCGAACCCGGCGAATGGCTCTACGCCTGGGCCTGGCAGGACGAGTCGGCCGGGCGGATCCGGGCCCGCGGCTTCCCCGGCCGCGGCGACGGCATCGACGAGGACGAGGCCACCGGAGCCGCCGCCCTGCTGCTCGCCAAGGAGTTGGGCCGTCCGCTCACCATCACCCAGGGCGCCGGCTCCCAGCTGCACACCCGGCCGGCCGGCGGCGGGTTCCTCTCGCTCGGCGGCCGCGTCGCCCGGTGACCTCCGCGCCGGCGGCCCGCGCCGAGGAGTGCGCGGCCGGTGCGCTCGACTGGCTGCTGCACACCGCGCTGGCCACGCCGGACGGCGGCCTCTCCTGGCCCACCCGGCCGTCCGAGCCCGAGTTCAACCCCGTGCTCTACAGCGGCACCGCCGGGGTGGCGCTGGCGATGCTGGAGGGCCTGCGCCACTTCGACGACGAGCGCTACGCCGAGGCCGCACTGCGCGGCGCCCGGTCCGTCGCCACCGCCGTGGACGAGGGCTGGGAGATCTCCTCGCTCTACTTCGGCCTGGCCGGCATGGCCTTCGCCCTGCACACCGTCGACCGGCAGCTCGGCGACCGGGCCTGCGGCGCCGCCGCCCGCCGCGCCCTGGACCGGGTCCGCAGCCGGTTCGACGGCACCCGCTGGGCCCCCCAGTTCGAGCTGCTCAGCGGCAACGCGGGCATCGCCCTGGCCGCGCTGGAGATCGGTGACTCCGAACTGGCCCTGCTCGCCGTCGAGCCCTACCTGCGCGCCGCCGAGAGCACGCCGCACGGGGTGAGCTGGATGAGCCGGGTGGACCGGCCGGCCAGGCTGCACCACCTCTCGCACGGCACCCTCGGCGTGGCGTACGCGCTGGCGAGCGTCGGCCGGGCCACCGGCCGCGCCGACCTGCTGGAGCTCGCGCTGGCCGGCACCGCCGACGTGGTCGCCCGGAACGAGGCCGGCCCGACCGGCTTCCTCGTCCCGCACTCCGACCCCCAGGACCGGCCCGACCGGATCGAGCGCTACAGCTACGGCTGGTGCCACGGCCCGGCCGGGGACGCCCAGGCCTTCCGCCATCTGCACGCGCTGACCGGCGACCCCGCCTGGACGGCGCTCGGCGAACGCTGCTGGCACACCGTCACCCGCTCCGGGCTGCCGAACCGGCTGCGCCCCGGTTTCTGGGACAACAACGGGCGCTGCTGCGGCACCGCCGGGGTGCTCGCGCTCGCCTGCGACCGGCTGGCCGAGCGCGGCGACCCGCCCGGCTTCGCCGACACCCTGGCCGGCGACCTGCTCGCCCGTGCCACCGCCGACCGGACGGGTGTGCGCTGGTCCAACACCGAGCACCGGCGCACCCCCAGCGCGCTGGAGCCGCTCACCGGCTGGGCGATGGGCAACGCCGGCATCGCGCGCGAACTGCTGCGCTACGCCCGGATCCGCGGCGGAGGCGAGCCGGGCTACGCGGTGGACTGGCCGGACCACCAGCCGGTGGCCGTCAGCGCTGCGCGGCCTTCTGCGCCTTCTCGGCCCGCTTCTCCTTGATCCGGACGCTCTCGCGGCGCACCTCGGCCTGGATCTGGCGCTCCTCGCGGAGCCACTGCGGGCAGTTCTCCTTGATCGCCTCGATCTCGGCCGTGGTCAGCGCCTCGGTGATGCCGCCGCGGGCCAGGCCGGAGACCGAGATCTCGAGCTTGGCGGCCACCACCGGGCGCGGGTGCGGGCCGTTGCGGCGCAGCTCGGCCAGCCAGGCCGGCGGCTCGGCCTGCAGGGAGTTCAGCTCGTCGCGGGAGACGACGCCCTCCTGGAACTCGGCCGGAGTGGCAGGCAGGTACACACCGAGCTTCTTCGCCGCGGTGGCGGGCTTCATGGTCTGGGTCGTCTTCGGCTTGAGCGATGTCATGGTCACCAGGGTATAGGGGATGGCGGGCACTCCTGATCACGGACGGTAGCCTGGGGCCCGTGACCGATAACCAGGCGACCTCCGCGTTCCGGCTGGCCTACGTGCCCGGCGTGACCCCCGGCAAGTGGATCCGGATCTGGGAGCAGCGGCTGCCCGGCGTTCCGCTCACCCTGCTGCAGCTGGACCCGGCCGCGGCCGAGGCCGCGCTGACCGCCGGCACCGCCGACGCGGCGCTGCTGCGGCTGCCCGTGGATCGCACGCTGCTCAGCGCCATCCCGCTCTACACCGAGACCACGGTGGTGGTGCTGCCCAAGGACCACGAGCTGACCGGCGACGAGGAGCTGCTGGTCGAGCAGCTGGCCGAGCAGGTGATCTGGCACCCCGAGGACGACACCCTGGTCTGGGAGACCCGCCCGGGCACGCCCGGCTACGAGCGGCCCGCCAGCACGGCGGACGCGATCGAGCTGGTCGCGGCGGGTGTTGGTTTGCTGGTCGTGCCGCAGTCGCTGGCCCGGCTGCACCACCGGCGCGACCTCACCTTCCGCCCGCTGGCGGACGCCGCCGCGCAGTCCCAGGTGGCGCTCGCCTGGCCTGAGCAGCAGACCACCGAGCTGGTGGAGGAGTTCATCGGCATCGTGCGCGGCCGCACGGTGAACAGCTCGCGCGGGCAGACGGCGACGGCCGAGGCGAACAAGCGGCCGCAGTCGAAGCCGCAGCCGAAGAAGAAGCCCGCCGCCGCGGCCCCCGCCCGGCGCGGGGGAGCGGCGGCGGGCGCGAAGCGGGGGAAGCCGAAGCGGCGGGGGTGATCCCCTAGCCCCGCAGCCGCGGGTGGTCCGCGAAGCGCCGCAGTGCCGTGTCGCCGAGCCGGCCGGTGAGCGGGCGCAGCAGGCGGGCGGCGGGGGAGCGCAGGCCGCCGAGGGTGGCGAAGCGGGTGCCGTCGCCCTCCGGGACGGCGGCCATCGCGCCCAGCACGAAGCGGCTCTGCATCAGGCACCAGCCGGGGCGGAGCACCACCTCGAAGTCGGCGCGCTGGCCCAGGACGCCGACGGCGTGGGCGGTGCGGCGCTCGTCGGCGTCGGTGCCGGAGGTGAACCGGAAGCTGCGCACGCTGGGGAGCAGGTGCGGCAGTTCGGCCTCCAGATCGGCGGCGACGGCCCAGACCCGGTCCAGCGGGGCGGGGAGCACGAGTTCGCGCAGGCGGTAGGTGCCGCCCGGCAGGGCCGCGGCCAGGATCCGGAGCCGGCGGACCGGGTCGAGCTCGGCGGTCGTCCAGTCCCCGGTCATGACTCCCACACCTTCCGAAAGCTCTTCCGCGCCCGGGCCAGCCGGGACCGCACGGTGCCGAGCGGGACGTCCAGCACCGAGCTGGCCGCCGCCTCGTCCAGGCCGGCCAGGTCGCGGACCAGCAGGACGGCGCGGTGCTCGGGGGTCAGCCGGGCCAGGGCGTCCTCGATGTCGGCGGCCAGCTGCGGGTCGCCGGCCGCGCGCAGCTCGGCCAGCGGCTCGGCGACGGTGCGGCCGGCCCGCTGGGCGGTGCGGACGGCCTCGCGCACCGCGATGGTGCGGACCCAGCCGAGCAGCGCGGCCGGCTCGCGCAGCTGCCGCAGCCCGCGCAGGATCACGATCAGCGCCTCCTGGGCCGCGTCCGGACCGTCCTGGCGGGCGATCGGCCCGCAGATCCGGCCCACGTAGGGCGCCAGCAGCTCCATCAGCTCCGCGACGGCCAGCGGCTCCCCGCGCTGGGCGGAGCGCACCAGCACCGGGTCGATGCCGGGCGCCTGCCCCGCACCGCCGCCGACCGCCGCGCCCTGGCTCACGACCGCCCTCATTCCTTCTCGGCCCGGGGCATTCTGACAGTCCGCCGGAAGTGCTCGCGCGCCGCCCCGGCGACCACCGCAGGCGCCTCCTCGGGCAGCAGATGGCCGCCCGGCACGACCCGGACGTCGATCCCGTGGACTTCCGGTGCGGGCCTGGTCACCGGGTCGCGGTCGCCGCAGAGCATCAGGGTGGGCACGGTCAGCCGCCGGTCGCGGTGCCGACCGGTGGCCAGCGCCGGGATGTCGTGCAGCACGAACTGCCAGAGCAGCTGCTCGGCGACCCGGGCCCGGTCCGGCGCGCGGAGCGCCTGGACGAACTCCTCCAGCACCGCCGGCTCCCAGCAGGACGGGTCGGCCGTCCAGTGCCGGAGCAGGAAGCGGGTGAAGCCCGGCCAGTGCCGCAGCACCCGGCGGCCGATCCCCGGGTACTCCCAGAAGGCCGTGTACCAGAACCGCCAGGCGTCCAGCGGAAGCCGGCCCTGCGGCCGGCGCCACGGGTGCGAGGTGTTCAGCGCCAGGAAGGAGGCGACCCGGTCGGGCGCGGCCAGGCAGAGCAGGAAGCCCAGCCAGCCGCCGCACTCGTGGCCCACCAGCCGCACCGGCTCGCGCAGTTCGAGTGCGTCCAGCACCGCCACGAGGTCCGCCACCAGCCCGGCGCTGTGGTACCCGCGCCGGGGTGCCTCGGACCAGCCGCAGCCGCGCAGGTCCAGGCAGAGCACCCGGTGGTCGGCGGCCAGCTCCGGGACCACCCGGTGCCACGCGTACCAGTGCTGGGTGAAACCGTGCAGCAGCAGCACGGGCGGGGCCTCGGCCGGGCCGGCCTCGGCGATGTGGAAACTGATGCCGCGTGCGCTGACGAACCGGTGGCGCACGCCCGCCACCTCGGGCATCGGTCTGTCGCCCATGTCCCTTCCTCTCCTTCGCGGTGATCCGTTCGCGTTCTCGTGGAGAGAGAGGAAGGGCGGGGCGGCTTCTATCCTGTGACCTGGATCACCGTGCGGCCCTCAGTCGAGCCGGGCCTCGTAGGCCAGGCGGCGGGAGAGCTCGTCCACCGAGGCCTTGGGCAGGCCGCGGGCGGTGAACCAGGCGCCGACGTTGCGCACATCGCGCTCCAGGAAGGTGCGGCCGCGCGGGTTGGCGATCACGTCGACGATCTGCGGCACGTCGATGATCACCAGGCGGCCGTGGTGCACCAGGATGTTGTAGGCGGAGAGGTCGCCGTGGGCGTAGCCGCCGCGGGCGAGCAAGGCCAGGCTGTCGCCGAGCTGGTCCCAGAGGTCGGCCAGGTCGGCTTCCTCCGGGCGGACCTGGGCCAGGCGGGGCGCGGCCGTGCCGGAGTCGTCGCCGATGAACTCCATCAGGATCTCGGTGCCGAGGATCTGCACCGGATAGGGCACCGCCACGCCGACGCTCCACAGCCGGGAGAGGGCGGCGAACTCGGCGGCGGCCCACTGGCCGGCGATCACCTGCTTGCCGAACTCGGTGCGCCGGGCCATCGCCCGGCTGACCCGGGACTCCTTGTGGGCGCGGCCCTCCAGGTAGCCGGAGTCGCGGTGGAACATCCGGTGGTTGCCGTCGCGGTAGCGCTTGGCGGCCATCAGGGTGCGGCGGTCGGTGCCCGGCACGCCGCGCTCCAGCAGGAAGACATCGGCCTCCTTGCCGGTCTTCACGATACCGAACTCGGTGTCGACGGCGGCGAGTTCGGTGATCACCCAGTCGGGCCGGGGGTCCGGGCCCTTCTCGGTGGGGGTGGACTGGTCCCAGGTGGACCAGCGGTCGCCGGACGGCGGACCGTCCAGCGGGGCATCGGCGGCCGGCTCGGCCAGCTGCTCGATCGCGTCGGCGTACGGCTGGTACTCGACGGCGTCGTCCAGGAAGGAACGACGGCCGGGGTTCTTGCCGCGACCCTTGCCACGGATGCGGGAGAAGGAGTCGGCGTCGGAAAAGCGCTCGCGCACTGCGGTGGTCTCCTGTGGAGAAGGCCCACCGGAGGGTGCGTCAGCGGACGACTCGTCAGCCGGCGGGCAGGGAAGAGGGGGAGGCGTATGGCGCGCACGACAGGGCGCGCCGCGTCACGGCGGCAACCACGATGGTGCACCTCCTCCTTCACCCGGCCGGGCAGCGCTCAGCGCTCCGGCTCCCTACGGGAACACGGCGATGCTATCGGCCGGGCTCCGGCGTGCACAGTCATTTTTTGCTCCGTAGCCGGCGCGGGCGCCGCGCGCCGACGGGCGGTTGCCGGTGGCAGGCGGTACTGATGGGGACGGGCGGGTGCGACCCGCCCGTCCCCGTTCGTGACCTCAGCACGCGACAGCTCCGGGAGGAAACCGATGACCGGTCCGCTCACCACCTGCCTCTGGTTCGACGGCCGCGCGGAGGAGGCCGCCGAGCACTACCTGTCGGTCTTCCCGGACTCCCGGATCGGCTCGGTGCTGCGCACCTCCGAGGCCGGCCCCGGGGAGCCGGGCACCGTGCTGACGGTGGAGTTCACGATCAACGGGCAGAAGTTCCTCGGCCTCAACGGCGGGCCGCAGTTCACCTTCAACGAGGCGGTCTCGTTCCAGATCCCGTGCGCGGACCAGGACGAGGTGGACCACTACTGGTCGCGGCTCTCCGAGGGTGGGGAGGAGAGCCAGTGCGGGTGGCTGAAGGACCGGTTCGGGGTCTCCTGGCAGGTGGTGCCGGCGGTGCTGCCCGAACTGCTGGGCGACCCCGACCCGGCCAGGGCCGCCCGCACCACCGAGGCGATGCTGAAGATGGGCAAGCTGGACATCGCCGCGCTGCGCCGGGCCTGGGCGGGGGAGTAGCGCGGTCGCGGGTCGGCTGGGCCGGGCGAGCCGGGAGGGGGCGGGCCGGTCGGGCGGATCAGGAGGCGAACCGAAGGCGGTCGGCGAGGCCGGCCGCGGCGAAGGCGGCGGTCAGCTGCTCGCGGCCCTCGGTGAAGTGGCCCCAGCTGTCGAAGTGGGCCGGTACCACCTGGCGGGCGCCCAGGACGGCGGCGGCCTCGGCGGCCTGGGCGCTGTCCAGGGTGAGCAGGGCGCCGTCCAGCAGCACGGTGCGGGCGGCGCCGGCGAAGAGCACGGCGGTGTCGACCGGGCCGAACCGCTCGGCGACCTCCCGGACCACCGCGAGCGAGGCGTTGTCGCCGCTCACGTAGACCGTGGGCAGGTCGGTGGCGGTCAGCACGAAGCCGACCACCTCGCCGGTCACCGGCTCGCAGCCCTCCGGGCCGTGCTGGGCGGGCGTGCCGGTGACGGTCAGTGAACCGCCGTCCGGGCGGGGCAGGGTGACGGACTCCCAGGGTGCCAGGCCGCGGGCCGCGCCGCCGAGCCGGCCGGCGCCGCCCGGGGTGGTGAGCACCAGCGGGACCTCGGCGAGGTAGGCGCGGCCGGCGGTGTCCAGGTTGTCAGGGTGCTCGTCGTGCGAGAGCAGCACGGCGTCGATCCGGCCCAGCTCGGCGGGGGTGACGGCGGTGGGGGCGGTCTTGGTCAGGGCGCGGTCCGGGCCGATCGGGTACTCGCCGGGGGCGTCGAAGGTCGGGTCGGTGAGCAGGCGAAGGCCGCCCAGCTCGATGAGCGCGGTCGGGCCGCCGAAGACGCGGATGGTGGTGGTCGTCATGGTGGTGCTGCTCCTCCTGATCGGCGGCTCCTCACGGTAAAGGAGCTCGTTTGCCGTGAGGTGAATCTAGCCATCCCTCACGGGGAAGCGCAAGGTTTAACATGAGGGGCATGACGGAGACCGCTGCTGCCGTGACCGCCGACGGTGTCGATCCGCTGCCACCCGCGCCCGGCGCCGCGCAGCACGTCGCGCTCGCCTTCGCCAACAGCCGGCTGACCCTGCCCGCCGGCGCGCTCGACCTGCTCGCCACGCCCGCCGCCGCCACCCGGTGGCTGGTCGACCACGGGTTGGCCCAGGAGGACGCGGTGCTCTACGAGTACTGCTCGGGGCGGTTGCGAGAGCTGCGCTCACAATTGAGAGCACTGCTCTCGTCACGGATCGACGGCGAGCCGGCCCAGCCCGAGGCGCTGGAGGCCGTCAACGCCGCGCTGACCACGGTGCCCGCCGCCGCCCTGCTCTACTGGGACGAGGCCCGCGGGCTGCACCGCGCCCTCGCCCACCCGTCGGACCGGGCCGCCATCCACGCCATGGCCGCGATCGCCGCCGACGCGGCCGAGCTGCTCACCGGCGAGGACGCCGACCGCCTCGCCCGCTGCGAGGCAGCGCCCTGCACCCGCTACCTGGTCCGCACCCACGCCGCCCGCCACTGGTGCTCCACGCGCTGCGGCGACCGCGTCCGCGCGGCGCGCGCCTACGCCCGGCGGACGCAGGCGAAAGCCTGACGGGGGCGGGTCCGGGCCCGGGGCTCCCTGGGCCCGCGGTGCGCGAGGCCGGCGGCGGGCCGGGCAGTGCACCGGCGGGGCCAGGTGCGCACCGGCCGCGAACTGTCACCGGAACCCGCGGAGACGGGGAGGATGGGGAGGGGATCTGACGGACCGTCGGAACCGGGGTTATGATCGGCCGATCATGGATCAGCTGATCAGCATCCCGGGTGGCTGGATCACCCTCTCCGACCGGCGCACCCAGCACCGCTGGGACGTGGAGCTCTCGCCCTACCGGATGGGCGCCTGTCCGGTCACCCAGGCCGAGTACGCCGAGGTGACGGGCGAGCGGCCGGCCGAGCACGACGGCGAGGACCGGCTGCCGGTCGAGACCGTCTCCTGGTGGGACGCCGTGCGCTACTGCAACGCGCGCTCCCAGCGCGAGGGGCTGCGGCCGGCGTACCGGTTCAGCGACCCCGAGAACGCCGTCTGGGACGCCGGCGCCGACGGCTACCGCCTGCCCACCGAAGCCGAGTGGGAGCACGCCTGCCGGGCCGGCAGCACCGGCCCGCACCACGGCGAACTGGACGCGATCGCCTGGTACCGGGAGACCTCCGGCGGGCGGCCGCAGCCGGTCGGGACGAAGGAGCCGAACGCCTGGGGGCTCTACGACATGCTCGGCAACGTCTGGAACTGGTGCTGGGACCTCTACGACGCCGAGGTCTACGGCAGCTACCGGGTGCTGCGCGGTGGCGGCTGGTTCGACGAGTCGTGGAGCTGCCGCGCCTCGGCGCGGCGGCGCAGCCACCCCACGTTCCGGGTGGAGGACGTCGGCTTCCGGGTCGCCCGCTCCGGGGGGTGACGGGGGTTGACGGGGTTGACGGGTCGGACGACCCGGGCGGCCCGGCCGGGTCCGCCGGGCCACCTGTCGCCGCGCGCCCGCCGGTGCCATGATGGCCCGGCCATGCCTCACCCCGTCCAGTCCGCGCCCGGTGCCCCGAGTGCGGCGAGTGCCGAGCCCGCGGCCGTGCCGCGCCGGGTCGCCGCGCTGGACCTGAACCTGGCCCGCTCCGTCCCCTTTGCGACGGTCTGCGTGCTCTTCGGGGCGAGCGGCCACCTGCTCGGGTCGGGTAGCCCCGTGCCGCTCGGCGCGATGCTGTTCGGCTGGCTGCTCGCGCTGGCCGTGGCGATCCGGGCCGCCCGCCGGGAGCGGTCGCTGCGGGCGATCACCGGCGGCCTGGCGGTCGGTCAGCTGGCGCTCCACCTGCTCTTCCAGCTGGCCCAGGCCGTTCACCAGGCCCAGCCCGCCGGGCGGATGCCCGGGATGCCCGGTATGCCGGGCATGGACGCGACCGCCGCGCACCCCCTGTTCGCCGTCACCCCCGCGATGCTGCTCGGCCACGTGCTCGCCACCGTCGCCGCGGGCTGGTGGCTGCGCCAGGGGGAGGCGGCCCTGTGGCGCCTGGCCGGCACCGGCTCCCGCGCCGCCGCGGCCACCTGGCGGTGCGCCGCCGCCGTGCGCACCGTGCGGGCGCTGCTCGGCGCGGCCGTCCCGGCCGCGACCCGGGGCCGGGCGCCCCGGTTCGTCCCCGCCGCCCCGCCCAGTCGGCCGCCCGGACGGCCGGCGCTGCGGCACTCCCTGGCCAGGCGCGGTCCGCCGGTGCCGGTGGCTCGCTGACCGACAGCGAGCCACCGCCAGCCACCGTCAACCACCAGCACCGGCCAACTCGGAGTACCCCCATGCCATTTCCCAAGCCGCTTCCCGTCCGCGCCGCCGTCGCATCCGTCCTCGCCGCCGGCGCCGTGCTGCTCGCCGCGCTGCCCGCCGCCGCGCACGTGACCGTGCAGCCGTCCAGCGTCGCGGCCGACGCCACCGACCAGACCTTCGCCTTCCGGGTCCCGAACGAGCAGGACGGCGCCAGCACCACCAAGGTCGAGATCGACCTCCCGAGCGACACCCCGATCCCGTCCGCCCTGGTCGCCCCCGTGCCGGGGTGGACCGACCAGATCCAGACCGCCAAGCTGGCCACCCCGATCCACACCGACGACGGCGACATCACCGAGGTGGTCTCGCAGATCGTCTGGACCGGCGGCCAGATCGCGCCCGGGCACTACCAGGACTTCACCGTCGACTTCGGCGCACTGCCGACCGGCACCGACAAGGTCGTCTTCAAGGCGCTGCAGACCTACAGCGACGGCAGCGTGGTGCGCTGGATCGACGTGCCGAAGGACGGTCAGCCGGAGCCGCAGCACCCGGCGCCGGTGCTGCACCTGACCGCGGCGGCCGACTCCGCCGCCTCGAAGGCGCCCTCGGCTGCGGCTTCCGCTGCTGGGGCCTCCGCCCCGGCCGCCGCGGCCGCCGTGCCTGTGGCGGTGGCGAAGGACGACGCCGACAGTGACGGCACCGCGCGGGTGCTAGGCGTGGTCGGCATCGCGGTCGGCGCGCTCGGCGTGGCCTCCGGTGTGCTGATCGGACGCCGCCGCGGCACCGGCTCGGCGGACTAGTCCGGGAGGGGACGGGTAGGCGCAGGTCGGGGCCCGGACGCCGGTGGGCGCCCGGGCCCCGTTCGTATACCTACCCCGGCGCGCGCCGGAGCTCGTGGGGCAGTAGTGTGTCCGCCGCGTGAGGAGGCGTGATGATTGCTGGACCGGGATTCTGGGACGCGGAGATAGCGGGGGCGGGTTGGCGGCGGGTGCCGAACCCCGGCCTGGCCGACTTCCCCGAACTGGCCGCACGCGGCACGGCGTGGGGGCGGAACGCCTACGTCCGCGGCGGGCAGCGGCTGGTGATGGAGTGGTCGGACATGGTGACGCTGGCCGCCGTGCTGCTGAACGGCGTACCGCGGACGGTGGCCACCGAGGCGGAGCTCGCGGCGGTGGTCCGGGGCACCTGAGGCCGGTCGGCGCCTCCGGCGTTACGGCCGCCGAATGATCGCGTCCGGTGGGAACCAACCCGGCCTCGATCGGCGTTATCGGGCACGAAAGCCCGTCACCGGCCGGTCGGTGGCCGGCGGGCGGGTTCGGTTATGGAGGAACGTCCATGGGTGAGGCCCTGACGAAGGGCGGCAACGTCTCCCTGGGCCGGCAGGCGCCAGGGGTCGGCACGGTGTTGGTGGGTATGGGGTGGACGGCCGATCCGGCCTACGACCTCGATGCCAGCGCCCTGCTCTGCGACGGTGACGGCCGGGTCGTCTCCGACGAGCACTTCGTCTTCTTCAACAACCTGCGCAGCCCCGACGGCTCGGTCCGGCACCACGGCAGCACGGTCGACGGCAGCGCCGGGCCGGGCGACCGGCAGCAGATCGAGGTCGAGCTGGCCTCGGTGCCGGCCGTCGTGCAGAAGATCGTCTTCGCCGTCGCGATCTACGACGCCGCCCAGCGCCGGCAGAGCTTCGGCTCGGTGCGGCAGGCGTTCGTCCGGCTCGCCGATCCGGGCAGCGGTACGGAGATCGCCCGCTACCAGCTGGCCGACGAGCCGCGCACCGAGACCGCGATGGTCTTCGGCGAGCTGTACCGGCACAACGCCGACTGGAAGTTCCGGGCGATCGGCCAGGGGTACGCCAGCGGGCTGGCGGGCATCGCGACCGACTACGGGGTGGCGCTGCTCCAGGCTCCGGCTCCGGCCTCGCCTCCGCCTCCGCCTTCGGTGGCTGTACCTGCTCCGGCTCCGACCTCCGCGCCCGCGCCAGCGCCCGTGCCGGTCTACCAGTCCGCGGCGGCGGCCGCCGCCCAGCCCGTCCCCGTCACCCCGAGGAGTACGCCCGTGACCTGCTTCTTCGATCCCTCGCACGGTGTCGGCGGCACGGCCGTCGTGTGGTCCCCGCAGTGGGGCGTGCCGCGGCAGGTCCAGGCCTGCGCCGTCTGCGCCCAGCGGGTGCAGACCACCGCGCCGCCGTTCTACACCCCGCCGCAGCCGGTTCAACACGGCTACCCGCAGCCGGTCCAGCAGGGCTACCCGCAGCAGGCCGGTTACCCCCAGCAGCAGGGCCAGCAGCCGCCGGACCAGCAGCGGCGCTACGGCACGGGTGCGCTGATCGGCGCGGGCGTGGCGGGCGTGCTCGGCGGTGTGCTGCTCGACGAGGCGTTCAGTGACGACCGGCCGGACGTCGTGGTGAACAACTACTACGAGGACGACGACGGCTTCTTCTAAGCCGAGAAGCCGAGAAACCCAGGTACCCATATACCCAGATACCGACAGACCGCTCGCCGCACCGGGCCCGCCCGTCACACCGCCCGCCGCCGATCCGTCAGTGCTGCGCCGGAGCGATCCGCTCCGATCCGCCGCAGCCGAGGAGGCGCAGCCGTGCAGGCTCGTATGCAGAACCCCGCCGTGGTCATCCCCGAGGCCGTCCCGGCCGTCCTGGACCTGCTCAAGGCCGTGCGGTCGGGCGGAGTCCCGGAGCGCACGCTGGAGTTGGTGAACCTGCGGGCCGCCCAGCTGAACGGCTGCAGCGCCTGTGCGGACGCGGGGGTGCGCAGCGCCCGCCGGGCGGGGGAGGCGGACGAGCGGCTGTTCGCGGTGGCCGCCTGGCGGGACACCCGCTGCTTCACGGCGGCCGAGCGGGCGGCGCTCGCCCTGACCGAGGCGGCGACCCGCCTGGCGGACCTGCCATCCGGCGCGCGGGTGCCGGAGGAGGTCTGGCAGGAGGCCGCCGCGCACTACGACGAGCGGCAGTTGGCCGCGCTGGTGCTGGCGATCGGCACCGCCAACCTGCTCAACCGGCTCAATGTGACGACTCGGCAGGTTGCCGGTATGCCTTGGTGATTCAGGCGTCCTGGGCGGGCCAGCGGCGAGTCGAGGTCGAACCCGGAGTGCTCCAGGCCCAGTCGGGTACCGGTGCGCTCGGGCTCCAGCCGCCAGGGGAGCCGGCGGCTGGCAGGAGCCGGCGGCGGAGCGGGGCGGCCTCTTCCGCGAACTGCTCGACGTGCAGCGCGACCGGGGGTAGCGGCGGGGGACGGTCGATGCCGATGGTGACCGTCGAGGTGGCGGGCCCATCGGCATCGGTCCCCGGCTCGGCCGGCCCTGAAGGGCCGTGTCCCGGTGTGCGCCGGCCGAGCCGGGGCACCGTGCTAGGTTTCCGCCTAGATACCCTAGGAACCCCGAAGGAGACGCATGGCGCGCGCAGGCCTCACCGCTGCTCGGCTCACCGAGGCGGCGGCCCGGCTGGCGGATGAGAAGGGGCTGGACCGGCTGACCGTCTCCGGGCTCGCGCGGGAGTTCGGGGTGAAGGACGCCAGCCTCTACTCGCACGTGCGGAACCTGCGTGAGCTCCGGGTGCGGGTGGCGCTGCTCGCCGCCGAGGAGATGAGCGAGCGGATCGCCCTCGCCGTCGCCGGGCGGGCGGGCAAGGACGCGCTGCTCGCCTTCGCCGATGCCTACCGCGAGTTCGCGCTCGCCCATCCGGGGCGGTACGCGGCCGCGCAGTTGCAGTTCGAGCCGGAGGAGATCGCCGGCTCGGTCGGCTTCGCGCGCGGGGTGGAGCTGACCCGCCGGGTGCTGCGCGCGTACGGACTGGCCGAGCCGGACCTCACCGATGCCGGACGGCTGCTGCGCGCGGCCTTCCACGGCTACATCCACCTGGAGCTGAACCAGGGCTTCGCCGACAGCCGGGTGGTCGAGGAGTCCTGGCGCCGCTCGCTGGAGGCCCTGCACATCACCCTCGCGAACTGGCCCGTCCGCGGCGGTGCCGAAGCTTCCACGTGACATGGCACCGGCTCGGCTGGTATCCAGGAGTTGATCTTCGAGCCGGGGGAGCCGATGCGCGTACTGCTGCTGGACGCGGCGCCAGGTGTGCTGCTCGACCGCGAACTGGCGCGGGTGGTGGAGCACGGACTCGCCGCCACGCTCAACCTGCGGCGCGTCGAGCGGCCTGCCGAGGTGCGCGGGCGCTGGGGCGGGCGGATCGGGTTCACCGACTTCGACCCGTTCGACGAGCGGGCGCTGATCGCCGAGCTGTGCCGGGACGGCCTCGGCTACCAGGCCGTCAAGTCCCGGGCCGGAGTGCCGTTCCGGGCGCCGCTGCTGGCCGCCGCCGGCGCGCCCGGACTGCGCGAGCCGCTGCGGGTGATCGGCCGGGCCGGCGCCGGGACCGACCACGTGGACCTCGTGGCCGCCGCCCGCCACGGCGTCACCGTCACCCACACGCCCGGATCCAACGCCGGCGCCGTCGCCGAGTTCGCCCTCGCCCAGCTGCTCGCGCTCACCCGGGATCTGACGCTCCATCATGCGAGGGCGCGGGCCGGCCGCTGGGGCGCCCCCGCCGTGCCCGCCCGGGAGCTGGGCGAACTCGCCCTGGGCATCCTCGGCTTCGGCCGGATCGGCAGCGCACTCGCCCAGCGGGCGCAGGCCCTGGGCATGAGCGTCCGCACCCTTGCCCGACCAGGCCGGCCCGTTCCGGTCGGGGTCACCGAAGTGGCCGACCTGTCGGAGCTGTTGAGCACCAGCGACGTGCTCTCGCTGCACCTGCCGCTCACCGAGCGGACCCGGGGGCTGATCGGGGCGACCGAGCTGCGCCGGCTGCCGCCGGGCGCGATCCTGCTGAACACCGCGCGCGGCGGCATCGTCGACGAACAGGCGCTGGCCGACGCGCTGCACGACCCCGGACACCCGCTCGCCGCAGCCGCCGTGGACACTTTCGCCCATGAGCACGCCGCCTTCGCCTCCCCGCTGCTCGGCGCCCCGCACACCCTGCTCACCCCGCACCTGGCCGGGATGACCGCGACCGCCATGGCCGAGGCCGCCCTGCGCTGCGCGGACCAGATCGCGGCGCTGCTCGCCGGGCGGCCGGCGGGAGTGCCGGTGGTCAGCTGAGCAGCGGACCGGCCGTGGCGAGGCCGCGCGACAGCAACCGACCCTCCGGGTAGGCGAGGGCGGCCGGCGGCAGGCCCTCGAGCCGTCCGCTGCGCAGGCTGGTGACGCCGCCGGTGGCGGGCGCGTCGGAACGCGGTGGCAGGCCGAGCGCCTTGAGGGCCGCCGCGGCGAGGCGCGGGGCGGTGCCGTGCAGCACCGGCACCTCGCGGCCGGCGAGGCGGAAGGCCGTCCGGATCCGGGGGCCGATCAGGTCGTAGTGGGTGCAGGCGAGGGAGACCGAGCGGACCCCCGGCGGGGTCAGGGCGACCGCCTCGGCCAGCGTCGCGGCGACCGCCTCGTCGTCCGCGCGTTCGATCGCCTGGGAGAGGCCGTCGCAGGCGACCGGGGTCGCCGCGCGGTCCGCGGCGAGGTCGCGCAGCAGGCACCGCATCCCCTCGCTGCGCACCGCCGCCGGCGTGCCCCAGACCGCGAACGGGCCGCCCAGCGCGACCGCGTCGGCGATCGGCGGCACCGTCTCCAGCAGGGCGGTGCCCGGCCGCAACTGGTCGCGGATCGCCGGCAGGGCGACCAGGCAGGCGGTGTTGCAGGCGACGATCAGCGCGTCGGGCTCGAAGCCGGCCGCCGCCCCGGCGACCAGCACCGCACGGGCCGTCAGCTCCTCCGGCGAGCGCACGCCCCAGGGCAGGCCGTCGGGGTCGGTGGAGAGCACCAGGTCCGCGTCGGGGCGCAGGCGGCGGACCGCGGCGGCGGTGGCCAGCAGCCCGAGCCCCACGTCCATCAGCGCGATCCGCGGCGGCCGCCCGGCGCCCGGCGGGTGCGGCCGGCCCGTGGCGTGGTGCGGAGCGGGTCCCATGGTGTCCTCCGGGGTGGTCCTCGGTCTCGTCGGAAGGACCAAGTCTCGGCGGGGGCGACCGGGCGGCGACAGGGCCAATCGGGATCAGGTGGCCTGATGGGCCTCCTCCTGCGCCGTGTGCGGAACGGCGGAGCGCGCGGCCGGCCGGGAGCCGTTTCACCCGCCCGCTGTGCCACTGCCCAATCCTTCATCATGGCACGCCGGGCGGGGCCGTGGGGATCAGCCGATCGGTGCGAGCCCGCTACCAGTTCGGGTATGCACCGATACCCGAACTGGTCTGGTCAGCCCTGCCCCGGCGGTGGTCCACTCGACCCATGACAGAGACCATCGCCTTGGTGACCGGTGCCAACCGCGGTATCGGTCGGGAGATCGCCGCCCAACTCGCCGCCCGCGGCTGCACGGTGCTCGCGGGCTCGCGCAAACCGCCCGGCGAACCGGCCGCCGAACCCGGGCCGGCCGGCGGCCGGATCCACCACGTCCGACTGGACGTCACCGACCCGGCCGACATCGCCGCCGCGGCCGCCTGGGTCGAGGCCAGTTTCGGCCGGCTCGACGTGCTGGTGAACAACGCCGGTATCTCCGGCCCGCTGCAGGAGCAGACGCCCAGCACCACCAGCGTCGCCGTGCTCCGCGAGGTCTTCGAGACCAACGTCTTCGCCGTGCTCGCCGTCACCAACGCCCTGCTGCCGCTGCTCCGGCGCTCCCCGGCGGCCCGGATCGTCAACGTCTCCAGCGGCCTCGGCTCGCTCAGCTGGCTGGGCTCCCCGGCCAGCCCGGTCGGCGGCAGGCCGCCGTTCGCCGCCTACCCGCCGTCCAAGACCGCGCTCAACGCGCTCACCGTGCAGTACGCCAAGGAGCTGCGGCCGCACCGGATCCTGGTCAACTCGGTAGCCCCCGGGGCCTGCGCCACCGACTTCGTGAACGGCCTGCCGTTCGCCGAGAGCATCACCCGCACCGCGGCCGAGGGCGCGGCCGTCGCCGTCCGGCTCGCCACCCTGCCGCCCGAGGCGGAGGGCCCCAGCGGCGGCTTCTTCGACGACAACGGGGAGGTGCCGTGGTGACGGTCAGTCAGCCGCTGGGCTGAGCGGGGTCGGTAGGCGGATCGAAGCTGCCGTGCCGGCCGCTGCCCGCCGCGAACCGGGCCGCGCCCTGGGCGGCGCCGGCGGCGAGCGAGCGCTCGCCGTGCCGCCACTCGTTGCGCAGTGCCTCGTCCAGCGGCAGGCCGGGCTGCTCCAGGACGGAGAGGCGGTCCTCCCGCAGGCAGGTCTGCGGGAAGGCGGCGAGCTGCCCGGCGAGGGCCAGCGCGTCGGCGAGCGCCCGGCCGGGGGCGGCCAGGCGGTTGGCGAGCCCGATCCGGAGGGCCTCCTCGGCGTCGACCGGGCGGCCGGTGAGGATCAGGTCCAGCGCACGGGACTCGCCGATCAGGCGCGGCAGCCGCACGGTGCCGCCGTCGATCAGCGGCACGCCCCAGCGGCGGCAGAAGACGCCGAAGACCGCGTCGGCGGCGGCCACCCGCAGGTCGGCCCAGAGCGCCAGCTCCAGGCCCCCGGCGACGGCGTGCCCCTCCACGGCGGCGATCACCGGCTTTCCCAGCCGCAGCCGGGTCGGCCCCATCCCGGCCGGCCCCTCACCGGGGGCGCCGACCACCGCCTCACCGCGGGCCACCGCCTTGAGGTCGGCGCCCGCGCAGAAGGTGCCGCCGTGGCCGTGCAGCACCGCGACGGCCGCCGCCGGGTCGGCGTCGAATCGCTCGAACGCCTCGGTGAGCAGAGCGGCATGCTCCGCGTCGACGGCGTTGCGGACTTCGGGCCGGTCGAGCACCACCACGGTCACCGGTCCGTGCCGTTCCACTCGTACTGCCATGCCTTGGACCTCCTGGTGCCCGGTTCCTGACGTGCGCCCAGGTAACCTCCCCTACGGGCCGGTAGCAACGCGTGGGAGTGCGACCATGAGCGAGATCACTGACGGAATCAGGGCGCGCCAGTTCCACCTGGCCGAGGGCACCTCGGACTGGCGGGTGCTCGGCGAGGGGGCCTGCACCGTGTTCCGGGCCGGTTCGCTGGCGGCCGGAGCCCGGTTCGCGCAGGCCGTCGCCGAGCTGCCCGGGACCGGGCCCGGCCGCCCGGACCTCGACCTGCGGGCCGAGGGGGTGACGGTCCGCCTGATCACCGTGGCGGCCGGCTACTACGGGATGACCGAGCGCGACGTCGAGCTCGCCCGGCGGATCTCCGCGCTGGCCCGCGAGCTCGGGCTGGCGGCCGACCCGACCGCCGTGCAGACCGTGCAGGTCACCGTCGACGCCCTGGTCACCGCCGAGACGCTGCCGTTCTGGCGCGCCGTGCTCGACTACCGCGACCGCGGCGACAGCGGCGAGGACCTGCTCGACCCGCGGCGCCGCGGCGCGCCGTTCTACTTCCAGCCGATGGACCGGCCGCGCCCGCAGCGCAACCGGATGCACGTGGACGTCTGGGTGCCGCACGACCGGGCCGAGGCCCGGATCGAGGCCGCGCTCGCTGCCGGCGGCCGGCTGGTGACGGACGCCCACGCGCCCGGCCACTGGGTGCTCGCCGACTTGGAGGGCAACGAGGTGTGCGTCGGCGTGGCCGGCTGGCCCGGCCCGGAGGCCGACTGACCATCCGTCAGACCGGCACCGTCAGCCCGAGGCCGCCCCGTGGTCCGTCAGGTAGCGGGCGGTCTCCCGCAGCCAGGCATCGAAGCCGGCGATCCAGTCCCGCAGGGCCTGCGCCCGCCGGGCCAACAGCGGGTGCGGCGGGACCGCCGCCAGCGCCTCGAACTCCCGGGTCCGCACCGCTATCCGCCGGTGCACCTCGGCGGCCGCCGCCTCGTACGGCGCGCCAGCGTTCCGGGCCACCAGCAGCACCAGGTTGTGCACCTCGCCGCCGTACAGCTCCTTGCGCCAGGAGGCCAGGTCGTTGGTCCAGTTGATCACGTCCGAGGCGGCGTCCAGCAGCAGGTGGTGCCAGGGGTGGTCGAAGAGCTCGTCCGGCAGTGAGCAGCCGGCCAGGTGGTCGGCGCCGTCCAGGCTCTCCCGGATCGCCCCGGTGATCCGGCGCTGCACCACGTACTCCCGCTCGTCCGGCTGCCGGCCCGAGCGGCGCTCGGCGTTCTCCCGCACCAGCGCGGCCAGGTACTCCTCCAGGTGCCGGGCGAACCGGTCGCGGACCGGGTCGGCCGACGGCCCGTCGGACCCGTCCCACAGCTCCAGGAAGGCCGCGACGAACGGCGAGTCGTGCTCCGCCCGCCCGGTGTGCAGCGCCGTCCCCAGGGCCGCGAGCAGCCGGTGGCTGTCCCCGGCCGGGTCGGCGGAGGAGTCGAGGCGGTCGTCCAGCAGGAAGTACCAGCCCAGCCACTTCGCCTGCATCACCACCGAGGCGGCGTCCGCGGACGGGTTGGTGTGCGCGGCGAGGCTGCCGAAGCGGGCCAGCCGGAACCGCCGCTCGGTCTCCTGGTCGGGGAGCAGACCGCGGTCGCGGCACCACTCGGCGGTGCGGGCGTCGGCCTCGGCGGCCCGGCGGGCGAACTCGGGGGAGGGGGAGGCGGGTGCGGGCACCGGTCGGGTCCTCTCGGGCGACGGGACGGCCAGGCGGGGCTCGTTCGCGGCTGAGCGCAGGGCGTGGGCAGGCTAGCCGCCCACCACCATACGGTCCGGCTGACGGTCCGTCAGCTGATGGCGGCGGACCCGCTCCCGGGCGCCCTGCCTCGCGCTCCACCCCGCTCCGTGCCCCGCGCTCTACCCCGCGCCCTACCCCGCGCGCTGCACCGCGTGCGCACCGTTCCCGGACGGGATGCCGTTGGCCAGGTCCTCCGCCAGCAGCCGCTTGGCGATGCTGTCCACCGCCGCCCGCAGCTCGGCGCTGCGCGGGCGGCCGACGTCCGCCTCCAGCTCGGCGTTCAGCCAGTCCGACCAGGCCCGGGTGAGTGCCCGGGCCTCCGCCTCGCCCGCCGGGGTGTGGTCCAGGAAGTCCTCCCGGCGGTTCAGGTAGCCCTCGGCCACCATCCGGTCGAAGACCGGCTCCAGCACCTCCGGCGGAATCCGCTTGCGGGCCGCGATCAGGTTGAGCCGGGCGTGCCCCACCACCCGGGTCAGCAGCTCGACCTCCATCAGCGCCCAGGCCCCCGCCAGGTCCACCCGGGTGTCGGCCCCGGCGACGATGCCGCGCACCGTGTCCAGGTCCACCTGGCGGATGATCCGCGCCACGCTGTACTCCAGGTGCTGCAGCGCGTCGCTGCCGGTCGGCTGGGCGAAGCCCTCGCCCATGTCGGTGGAGCCGGCCCGGGCGCTGTCGCGCAGCTTCACCTGCTTGAGGAAGAGCGCCACCACGAAGCCCAGCAGCGCCACCGGCACCGTCCACAGGAAGACGGTGTGCAGGGTGTCCGAGTAGGCCGAGATGATCGGCGCGGCCTGGTCGGCGGGCAGGCGGTGCAGGCCCTCCGGGCTCTGCGCGGCCCTGGCCAGCGTGGCCGGGTCGGCGCCGGTCAGCCGGGCCGACTCCAGCACGCCCTTGCCCAGGTTGGTCTTCAAGGTGTTGGTGTAGATGGTGCCGAAGACGGCGGTGCCGAAGGAGCTGCCGATGGTGCGGAAGAAGGTGACGCCGGAGGTGGCGGTGCCCAGGTCCGCGTAGTCCACGGTGTTCTGCACGGCGATGGTCAGCACCTGCATGCAGAGCCCGATGCCGGCGCCGAGCACGAACATGTAGAGCGAGGCCAGCCAGGTGCCGGTGCCCGGCTTCATCAGCGAGAGCAGGTAGAGCCCGACCGCCATCACCAGCGAGCCGATGATCGGGAAGATCCGGTAGCGGCCGGTCTTGCTGACCACGTTGCCGCTGAAGATCGAGGCGATCAGCAGGCCGAGCACCATCGGCAGCGTCCGCACGCCGGAGACGGTGGCCGAGTCGCCGTCCACGTACTGCAGGTAGGTCGGCAGGAAGGTCATCGCGCCGAGCATCGCGAAGCCGACGATGAAGCTCAGCACCGAGCAGACCGCGAAGACCGGCGTGGTGAAGAGCCGCATCGGCAGCATCGGCTGCTCGGCGCGGGTCTCCACCCAGCAGAAGCCGGCCAGTGCCAGCACCCCGCCGACGAACAGTCCGATGATCATCGCAGAGCCCCAGGCGAACTGGTTGCCGCCCAGGCTGGTGGCCAGGATCAGCGCGCTCGCGCCGACCGCGACCAGGCCGATCCCCAGGTAGTCGACCACCGGCCGGACCACCGACTTCACCGCCGGCAGCGTGCGAGCCGCCGCGAAGACCACCACGATCGCGATCGGCACGTTGACGTAGAACGCCCAGCGCCAGGAGAGGTGGTCGGTGAAGAGGCCGCCCAGCAGCGGGCCGATCACCGTCGCCACGCCGAAGACCGCGCCGATCGCCCCCTGGTACTTGCCGCGCTCGCGCAGCGGGATGACGTCCGCGATCAGCGCCATCGACGTGACCATCAGTCCGCCGGCGCCCGCGCCCTGCAGCGCCCGCCAGGCGATCAGCAGCGACATGTCGGTCGCCAGCCCGCAGAGGAAGGAGCCGGTGATGAAGACGATCGCGGAGACCTGGAAGACCAGCTTGCGCCCGTACAGGTCGCCGAACTTGCCGACCAGCGCGGTGGCCACCGTCTCGGCCAGCAGGTAGGAGGTCACGACCCAGGACATGTGCGAGGCGCCGCCCAGGTCCGAGACGATGGTCGGCAGCGCGGTGCCGACGATGGTCTGGTCGAGGGCGGCCAGCAGCATGCCGAGCACGATGGTGCCGAAGACGATGTTGCGCTGGCGCACGTCCAGGACGGGCGGTGCGCTCTGCTGACTTTCGGCGTGCGTGGTCATAGGGGCAGGGTCACACCGGTGCGGCGGGGGCGCGAGGCGGGCGCGGCGGGGGAGTGACGGGAGAGCGGCGGTGGCGTGACCGGGGTGTGACGGGGCATGAGGAGCTGACTGCCAGTCAGTTCGATCGTCTGCGCACGTACTGCGTTCGGGGGATGCGGTGGATGCGTACGGTTGGCTCCGGTCACTCTGGGTACTCGATCGCACATGACTGACCTCCACGTTCTCCCCGAACGCGCGCGCCTGGTGACCACCGCCCGGGCCTGGGCCCATGCCCTGGCCGAGCACGCCGACCCGCACGAGGACCTCGTGGTCTACGGCGGCCCGGACACCTTCCTGGTCGGCGTCGGCAGCAGCGCCCGGCTCGCCCTCGACCCGGCCGACCCCGATCCCTGGCGCTCCGTCACCGACTTCCTCGACCAGGCGGCCGGCGCCCCGGTGCTCGGCCACCTCTCCACCGACCTGCTGCGCCCGCACGACCCCGCCGCCCCGCGGCCCGGCTACCCGGCGAGCTGGCTCTGCCTGCCCCGGCTGCTCTTCCAGGTCGACGGCACCGGCCCCACCGTGCTGCGCGGACGCCCCGGCCGGGACTGGGACGCGGTCCGCCCGGCCGACCTCGCCGCCGCCCGCTCCGCACCCCTGGACGGCACCGACGAGACCGGCCGCCCCGCCTACGAACAGGCCGTCCGCGACGCCCTCGACTGGATCGGCGGCGACCCCGAGCGCCGCTGCACCGTCGCCCGCCGGATCGAGATCGCCCCGGCCTTCCCGCTCAGCCGGCTGCTGCTCACCGGCCCGCAGCCCAACCCCACCTGCCGCCTCTTCCACATCCGCCACGACGGCTTCCAGATGTCCGGCAACAGCCCCGAACTGCTGGTCCACGGCAACCTCGCCGCCTTCCGCTCCTACCGCCTGGCCGGCACCCACCCCCGCCGCCACCTCGGCACCGCCGACCGCGAAGCCGCCGCCGCCTTCCTGCGCGACCACAAGATCCTCGCCGAACACGCCTCCACCCTCACCGCCTGGCGCCGCTCCCTGCGCCGCCTCGGCGCGGTGGTCGGCGCCGGCCCCACCGTCCTGGACCGCCACCGGCTGCGCCACCTGATGACCGTCCTCACCGTCCAGGCCGACCACGCCTCCCTCACCGACCTGCTCCGCGCCGCCCTCCCCGCCCCCGCCACCCCGCCCGCCCCGCTCCCCTTCCCCGCCGGCGCCTACCACGGCCTGGTCGGCCGCATCCAACCCGGCCGCCTGGCCCTCTCCAAGATCCTCCGCACCGTCTTCCAGGAATCCGGCCACACCTACGCCTACGCGGGCGCCACGGTCACCCGCGACTCCGTCCCGGCCGGCGAATGGGCGGACACCTGCCACAAGTTCGCGGACATCGAGGTGCCGGTGTAGCGGGGGGATGTCATGGATCGGCCGGACCGGGAGGGTGGGACTGACCCGACGGTAGCATCACAGCTTCGCAACTCCCCTACGTACAAGGTGATCTGACTGACAGTCTGCTGATCTCTGTTCCGTCCTGAGGAGATCAGCGCATGTCCACCCCTGCCCCGAACCAGTCCCCCGCCTGGGGCCAGCCGCCACAGCAGCCCGGCCCCGGTTGGGGGCAGCAACCCATTCCGCCGAAGAAGAGCGGCGCCGGCAAGAAGGTCGGCCTCGGCTGCCTGGGAGCGGTCGGCGTCGTCGTCCTCATCGGGGCGATCGGTGCTGCCGTGGACAAGAAGTCCGGTACCACTACAGCCGCCGCCGTCCCGTCCACCTCCAGCGCGACCACTCCCGCTGCTGCCGCCCCCGCCGTGGACGCACCCGCCCCGGCCGCCTCCGAAACCCCGGCGCCCGCGGTGCCCGAAGCGCCCGCGACCAGCGCGGCCGCGGCCGCGCCGCCCGCGAGCGCCCCCGCCACCCACCACACCGTGACCTTCATCGTCAGTGGTGCCGCGAACGCCGACGTCCAATACGGGTCCGCCGGCTCGTCCAACCAGGGCCACTCCCCGATGAGCATCAGCCAGCCTCTCGGGAACCCGCTGTACTACTCGATCTCCGCGCAGCTCCAGGGCGGCGGGAAGGTCTCCTGCGAGCTGCAGGTCGACGGCCGGACGATCTCGCAGGCGTCGGCGAGCGGTGGCTACAACATCGCTTCGTGCGAGATCAGCAAGGACCCGCTCAACGGCGAGTGGAAGGACACCAACCAGGGCTGCCGCAGACGGCCGCCCGACCGTGGGGGCCGCCCGGCCGGTCGGCCCCCACGCTCGGTGTCAGCAGGTTGTTCGACGACGCCCGGGGGCTGGTGGACAGTGATCACCCGTGACGGCACGGAGCGTCAACAGGCCCGCCTCCTCCGTCGCCACCAGGGCGAACGGGTACTGCTCCGCCGTCAGGCAGAGCGGCACGTCGTCGGGGTGGATGCCGGGGTAGCCGCGGCGCACGCCCTCGGCGAGGGTGGCGGCGTGGGGGGCCGTGGCGGCTTCGGTGAGGTAGGGGGCGGGGGAGGCGGCGGGGTCGGCGAGGAGGGCGGTGATGTAGTCGGCGCAGGCGCGGTCCTCCGGGGCGGTGCCGTCGTCGCCCGTGATGACGAAGTGCGGGGTGAGGCCGCGGGTGCGGAGCAGGTCGGCGGTGGCGGCGGCGGTGACGAAGCTCGCGCAGAGCAGGAGGGTGGCGTCGCGGGAGGCGTGGGCGCCGACGGTGCCGTTGGTGGTCTTCTGGATCAGGGTGCGGCCGGTGAGGGTGAGGGCGCGCAGGTGGCCGGGGGAGTTGACGGAGTCGAAGCCGTCCGCGGGCGCGCCGTCCTTGATGGCGAGCCAGTCGGGGTGACGCGCCTTCAGGGCGAGCGCCTGGTCCAGGGAGTCGGCGAGCACGATCCGCTCGGCGCCCTGGGCGAAGGCCTGGGCCGCCACGGTGAAGGCGCGCAGCACGTCGATCACCACCGCCGCGCTGCCGGGGACGTCGAAGGAGGCGAGCAGGTCGCCCGCGGCGAGGCGGGTCAGGCCGGCGGACTCGTCCAGCGCGCCCGGGTAGAGGCGGTAGGCCTGACCGGTGGCCCCGGGCGCCGGGAGGTCGCCGTGGACGAGGGCGAGGAAGGCCGGCGACGCGGTGACGGGGGCGAGCGGGGTCGAGGGTGCGTCGAGACCGCCGATCCGGCCGGCGAAGGAGCCGGCCGACTCGCCGTCACCCCGCCGGTACGCCCGCACCGAAGCGCCGTCGCGGGAGCGGACCAGCACCTCGCGCGCCGTGCCGGCCGCGCGCCAGCGGGCCAGGTCCCAGAGCGTGGCGCGGCTGCCGCCGCCGAAGTGGGCCAGCAGGTCGGAGGCGAGCAGGCCCAGCCGCCGGCCGTGCCGGTCCACGTTGTGCAGGCCGCCGCTCGCCGAGAGGTTGACGTCCGTCCAGTGGGCGCGGCCCTCCGCCAGGTCCACCACCATCGGCAGGCAGGCCCGGGCGTCGCCGGCCAGGTCGAAGCGCTGCCGGACGGCGTCCGGGTGGTAGGGGCCGCCGGAGGTGTCGTCGGGCGCGAGCGCCATGAAGCCCGCGAAGGCCTTCGGCAGCTCCTCGAACGGGATGTCGTTGTAGCTGAACACCACCGGCAGCACGTACCGCACCCCGGCGGCGGCGAGCCGCGGCAGGTCCAGGTCGGCGAACTCGGTGGCGCCGGCCGGGGCGGGCGCCTCGGTGTAGTCGCCGGAGTGCACGGCGGCCCGGTCGCCCCAGACCAGCCGGGTGTAGTCGCACTGCCCCATCGGCTCCCAGCCCGCGCCGAAGAACGCCACCGACAGATCCAGGTCCACCCGCACCCCGGCCGGCTGCACCCAGTGCACGAAGAGCCGCACCCGGGCCGCCGGGGGAACCGGCTGGACGCTGCCGCGCGGCACCGCGACCAGCGCCTTGGAGAGCGCCCGCTCGGCGAACGGCACGGTCAGGTCGGCCAGCCCCTCGTCCAGCAGCGCGGTCTCCACCGGCACCCCGTGGGCGGCGCGGCGCAGCAGCTCCGCCTCGATCAGCCCGGCGACCGGGTCGGCCAGTTCGGCGGGCACCGGCGCGCCCCAGTCGTCGCGGCCGTACACCTTGGTGATCCGCCCGCGCGGGAAGTACGCCCGCCGTTCGCCCGGCTCGCGGGGCCCGCGCAGCCGGCCCCAGGCGCCGAGCAGCGGGCCCGGCGCGACCGCGCGCAGCGCCCCGGGCAGTCCCTCGGCCAGTCCGGCGGGCAGCACGGCCGGGTCCTGACGCTCCGTCTGCACCCGCAGCAGGTGGTGCAGCCGGCGGACCAGCTCGCCGGGCCGGGTCAGCAGCAGCGCCGTCGCCGCGTCCGGGTCGCCCGCCGCGAGGGCCTGCTCCACCCGGGCGGCGAAGCCTGGCGGCAGCGCGGCCGCGTCCCCGCGCAGGGCGTCGAAGGCGCGAGCGGCGTTGCCGAACCGGGCCCGGTGCTCGCCGGGGTGCAGCAGCTCGCCGACCCGCAGCCAGGCCTGCCGGTGCCGGCCCAGGTCCTCCCGGAGCAGCGAGGGATCGAAGGCGTCCAGCCGGGCCAGCAGTGCCCGGCGCAGCGGGCGCGGCACCGCGGCCAGCCGGGGCGGCGGCGCCAGCAGGTCGGCGTCCGCGCCGGACCAGGCCCAGAGCAGCCGCAGCAGGTCGGTGGCGGTGGTGAGCTGTGCGGGCAGCAGCTCGACGGCCGCGGCCCGGGTGGCCTCGGCGCGCAGCAGCGCGGCCAGCACGGCGGCCTTGGTCTCGCGCACCGGGATCCGCGCGGGCAGCCAGTCGGCGGGCGCGCCCGGGGCGTGCGGCAGCAGGACGGCCAGGTCGGCGCGGTCCTGCGGGTTGAGCGGGGTGGTCCGGGCGAGCAGGCGCAGCAGCAGCTCGCGGGCGTCGGCGGTCTGTTCGGCCGGGCCGCCGCCGAGCCGCAGCGGGCGCAGGGTGCCGTCGCCGAGCAGGTGGACGGCACGCCGCACCTCCTCGGCCGGACGGCCGCCGCCGCGCTCCGGCGGGGCGTAGGGCTTGGCCCGCAGGTAGGGCTGCCAGCAGAGCGGGCAGGCGTCCGGCACGCCGTCGGCGGCGCGGCGGTCCAGGCAGTCGGGGCAGAGCAGGTGGCCGCAGGTGGCCAGCGCGCCGATCCGTCCGGTGGTGCCGCAGAGCATGCAGGGCTGGACCGGCTGGCTGAGCAGGAAGGCGGTCATCCGGCCCGAGTAGAACCGCTGGGCGTAGGACGGCACGCTGTCCGGGAAGTCGCGGAAGAGCGGCTGGTGCGGCCGGTCGGCGCCGATCCGCAGGTCGACCCGGCCGAGCAGCCGGATGCCGTGCAGCGCCAGGTCGGTGGGTGCGAGTCCGCGCAGCGCCGCGCGCAGGTCGGCGGCGAGCAGGTGGCCGCGCAGGGCCAGGTCGGCTTCGAGCGCGATCAGGCCCGCGGTGTTCTGCGCCAGGTGCTCGGTGCCGCCGGTGGCGGGGGCGTGCAGGTAGACCGTGCCGAGTTCACGGAGCAGCAGCCCCTCGACGTCCTCGGTGGGTGTGATGAGGGCGGTGGTGGTGCGCGCGGTGCTGCTGATGGCCGGTCAACTCCTCCGGGGACGGTCCCGGGGCACGGTTGCCGGGCCTGGAAACGGTGGTGCGGAGGCGGAGAGTGGGCGCGCTGGGTTCTTTGCAGGAAGGGAGAAGGAAGCTCGCCGCGGAGCCGCCTCCGCGCTGGTCATGCTAGCGGGGAGGCGGCGGGCGGTGAACCGGTTATCGACCTGTCCGGCCAGGGGCCGGGCCGGGCTACCGGTCGCAGCCGAGCGCCGGGTCGCTGAAGCTGGCCGCGCCGTTCTCCACGTGCCCGGCGATCCGGCGCAGGTAGCCGGCGTCGCCGTCGCGGCCGACCGTCACGTCGTACCAGCCGTGGTTGCGGTTGGCGTGCACGGTGTGGGTGGCCTTGCCGCCCGGGCGCAGGTGGTAGCGGGCCTGGTGGTCGTTGCCGTAGCCGTCGGTGACGGTCAGCTCGACCGGGGTGGCGCCGTCGTTGCGCAGCTCCAGGCGGACCTGGGCGGAGTTGCCGTCGTGGTGCACCGTCAGCTCCGGGCCGGTGCTGCCGGCGGTGCCGTGGAACTCGCGCAGGAAGCCGTTCGGGCCGTGCACCGTGAAGGCGTAGGCGCCCGCGGCCAGCTGCCACTCGCCGGAGAGCTCGCGGCCCGCACCGGCGGTGTAGGTCCACGGGCCGTTCGGCTGGGTGGCCGAGGTGACCAGGAACTGCGCGCCGGCCCGGCCGTGGCTGGCGAAGCCGATCCGCAGCCGGCCGTCGGCCGCCGCGGCGCCGTCGGCGGCCAGGTCGTAGGGCAGCGGGCGGGCGGTGCGCAGGCCCGGCTCCTGCGAGGGCAGCGCCGGGTCGGTCGGCGGGACCGGCACGTAGCTGGCGTGGCGGATCTTGTCCGGCGGCAGGTAGCCGCTGGTGTCCGGCAGGCCGGGCACCCCGGCGTCCGCGTGCCGGAAGTCGAAGGCGGCGGTCAGGTCGCCGCAGACCTCGCGGCGCCAGGGCGAGATGTTGGGCTCGTGCACGCCGAACCGCTGCTCGATGAGCCGGATGATCGAGGTGTGGTCGAAGGTCTGCGAGCAGACCGCGCCGCCCTTGCTCCACGGCGAGACGACGAACATCGGCACCCGCTGCCCGAGGCCGTACGGACCGGCCAGCGAGGAGTCGCCGGCGGCCGGCTGGAACTGCTCGCCGGTGGTGTCCACGGTCGAGCCGCCCTGGGCGGCCGAGCCGGCGGCGAACGGCGGGACCACGTGGTCGAAGAAGCCGTCGTTCTCGTCATAGGTGATCAGCAGCGCGGTGCGGCTCCACACCTCGGGGTCGGCGGTGAGCGCGTCCAGCACCTGGGAGATGTACCAGGCGCCGTAGTTGACCGGCCAGTTCGGGTGCTCGGTGAAGGCCTCGGGCGCCACCACCCAGGAGACCTGGGGCAGCTTGCCGCCCAGCACGTCCGCCTTCAGCTGGTCGAAGAAGCCCTCGCCGGCCTTGGCGTCGGTGCCGGTGCGGGCCTTGTCGTAGAGCGGGTCGCCGGGCTTGGCGTTGCGGTACTGGTCGAAGTAGAGCAGCGAGTTGTCGCCGTAGTTGCCGCGGTAGGCGTCCTCGATCCAGCCCCAGCCGCCGGCCGCGTCCAGGCCGTCGCCGATGTCCTGGTAGATCTTCCAGGAGACGCCCGCCTGCTCCAGCCGCTCCGGGTAGGTGGTCCAGGCGTAGCCCGCCTCGGCGTTGGAGATCACCGGGCCGCCGCCCTTGCCGTCGTTGCCGACGTAGCCGGACCACATGTAGTAGCGGTTGGGATCGGTCGGGCCGATCAGCGAGCAGTGGTAGGCGTCGCAGATGGTGAAGGCGTCGGCCAGCGCGTAGTGGAACGGGATGTCCTCGCGGGTCAGGTAGGCCATGGTGGTGGCCGACTTGTTCGGCACCCACTGGTCGTACTTGCCCTGGTTGAAGGCGCGGTGGCCGCTGTTCCAGTCGTGCGGCAGGTCCTCCAGGAACTGCAGGCCCATGTTCTCGGCGGTGGGGTGGAACGGCAGCACCTCCTTCTTGCCGTCCGACTGGTACCAGACCGCCTTGCCGTTCGGCTGGGCCACCGGGTGCGGGTCGCCGAAGCCGCGGACGCCGCGCAGGGTGCCGAAGTAGTGGTCGAAGGAGCGGTTCTCCTGCATCAGCACGACGATGTGCTCGACGTCCCGCAGGCTGCCGGTGCGGCGGTTGGCGGGGATCTCGGCGGCGCGCGCGATGCTCGCGGAGAGCGCGGAGAAGGCGGCGGTCCCGCCCGCCAGCTGGATGAAACGGCGGCGATTGAGATTGCTCATGGCAGGACTCGTCTCCTGGGGGTCGCTCCGGAGGTGTGCGGGGGACAGTCTTCTCGGGCCGGAGCGAAGGCCCGGCGGACCGTGACCGAAGACTGGGCGAACAGTGCCGGAACCCGAAGTGCTCCGGCGGACAGCACGCCCGGGCTGCGGTATGACGCCTGATCAGGAACGATCCCGGTCTGGACCGGCGGAGGGGGCGTGGGCAGAATGATCAGCCTGTCGTAGGCTGACAGATCGTAGGATCAACCGCACGGAGGGGTTCCGGATGACCGGGAGCGCAGGCAGCTGGATGACGACGTTCCGGTCCGAGGAGGACCAGCGCGCCGCCCTGCAGACCGACCGGCCGCACCCGGCCCGGATGTACGACTACTACCTCGGTGGCAAGGACCACTTCCCCGCCGACCGGGCCGCCGCCGACCGCGCCGAGCAGGGCTGGCCGAACGTCCGGGTCGCCACCCGGGAGAACCGGCGGTTCCTCGGCCGGGCCGTGCGCACCCTGGTCCAGGACTACGGCGTGCGCCAGTTCCTCGACGTCGGCACCGGCATCCCGACCGCCGGCAACACCCACGAGGTGGCCCAGTCGATAGACCCGCAGGCCCGGGTCGTCTACGTGGACAACGACCCGATCGTGCTCGCCCACGCCCGGGCCCTGCTGGTCAGCTCCACCGAGGGCCGCACCCGCTACATCGACGCCGACCTGCGCCGGCCGGAGGCGATCCTCGGCGCGCCGGAGCTGTCCGAGGTGCTGGACCTCTCGCAGCCGGTGGCGCTGATGCTGGTCGCGATCCTGCACTTCGTGCCGGACTCGGAGGACCCGTACGGCACCGTCCGCAAGCTCACCGCGGCGCTGCCCGCCGGCAGCTTCCTGGCGATGACCCACCTGACCGGCGACCTCGACCCGGTGGAGACCGGGCGGCTGGTGGAGAGCTACCGCACCTCCGGGGTGCCGCTGGCCGCCCGCAGCCGGGACGAGTTCGCGGCCTTCTTCGACGGGATGGAGCTGGTCGAGCCCGGCATCGAGATCGTCTCGCGCTGGCGGCCGGAGCAGCCGGCGGACCGACTGCCCGACCCGGTGCACGTCTCGGTGTACGGCGGGATCGGCCGGGTGCGCTGAGCTCAGCGCACCCGCCGGGCCAGCACCGCGCCCGCCGCCGCGCAGGCCGCCGCCGGGAGCAGCAGCGCCACCGCCGTGCCGCCGGTGCTGCCCGCGAAGGCGCCCAGCACCGCCACCCCGAGCGTCGCGCCGACCTGGCGCGAGGCGTTCAGCAGGCCGCCCGCCGCCCCCGCCGCGCCCTCCGGCGCCGTGCTCAGCACCGCCGTGACCAGCGCGGGCAGGGCGAAGGAGACCCCGAAGCCCGCGGCCAGCAGCCCGACCGCGAGCAGCGGGTAGGGCGTGCCCAGCGAGACGGCCAGCGCGAAGACCAGGCAGCCCGCCGCCAGCAGTCCCAGCCCGGCCACCGCCGGACGCCACGGGCCGACCCTGGCCACCAGCCGACCGGTGAGCAGCGGGTTGAAGCCCGGCGGCAGAGTCATCGGCAGGAACGCCGCCCCGGCCAGCACCGGCGACAGGTGCAGGGTGCGCTGCAGCAGCAGCGGCAGCAGGAAGAGCACCCCGAGCATCGCGAAGTTCACCGCCGCGCCCGCCAGCAGCACCGGCCGCATCCCCGGCGCCCGCAGCACCGCGGCCGCCAGCACCGGCGCCGGGCTGCGCCGCTCGCGGGCCGCGAACGCCGCCCCCGCCAGCAGCGCGGCGGCGCCCGACCACCCGGCGTGCGCCCAGCGGCCCGAACCCGCCGCGATCAGCGCGTCGGTGACCAGCGCCAGCAGCGCGCAGGCCGCCGACTGCCCCCACCAGTCGATCCGCCGCCGCCCGCCGGGCACCCGGATGCCCGGCCCGGCGATCAGCAGCAGCACCACGGCGGCCAGCGGCAGGTTCACCCAGAACACCGCCCGCCAGCCCGCCAGACCCACCAGCGCCCCGCCGACCAGCGGCCCGAAGGCCATCGCGCACCCGCTGACGGCGGCCCAGACCGCCACCGCCCGGGCCCGCTCGGCCGGCACCGGGAAGAGCCGGGTGATCAGCGCCATGCTGGCCGGCACACAGGCCGCCGCGGCCGCGCCGAGCAGCGCCCGCAGCACCACCAGCACGGTCAGGTTCGGCGCCAGCGCGCTCAGCGCCGAGCCGAGGCCGAAGAGCGCCACCCCGCAGCGGAACGCCCGGTGCGCCCCGTACCGGTCGGCCACCGCGCCCGCCGAGAGCAGCAGCGCGCCGAACGCCACGCTGTAGCCGGTGACCGCCCACTGCAGACCGGCGGTGGAGCTGCCCAGCGAGCGGGCCAGGTCGGGTTCGGCCACGGCCAGCACCGTGGTGTCGAGCAGCACCATGAAGTAGCCGAGCGCGATGCCGAGCAGCGCGCGGGTGCGGCCCGGCGGCGGCGCGGCAGCCGGCGAGGCGTCGGGGACGGGGCGGACGGCGGTGGACATCGTGGACTCCTGACGGATGATCAGTCGGTACCACCGCACTCTGCCGGAGGGCCCGGGACCCGCTCCACCGGCCGGACCGCAGGTAGCATTCGGAGAAACCGAACGCTCCGGGGGATGCCGTGGAACTGCGCCAGCTGCGCACCTTCGAAGCCGTGGTCGCACACCGCACCGTCACCGACGCGGCGGTCGCCCTCGGCCTCGCGCCCTCCTCCGTCTCCGAGCAGATCCGCTCGCTGGAACGCGACCTGGACACCGTGCTGTTCGACCGGGCCCCGCGCGGCATGAGCCTCACCGCGGCCGGTCGGCGGCTGCTGCCCTGGGCCCGGCGGCTGCTCGACCAGGCCGAGCAGGCCCGGCGCGAGGTGCGCGAGGCCCGTCCGGAACTGCGGCTCGGCGCGCTGGAGACGATCGCCGCCACCCACGCGCCCGCCATCCTGGCCCGGCTCGCCGAGCGGCGGCCCGACCTGGACGTCTCGCTGCACACCGAGGGCGCCCGGGACGTGCTGCTCGGCGGCGTCGCCTCGGGCGAACTGGCCGCCGCGCTGCTGCTGGACACCGCCGGGCCGCTCGGCGAGCTCGGCTTCGCCCTGCCGCCGGCGCCGCTGGACCACCTCGACCTGGAGCGGGTGCCGCTGGTCCTGGTGGCCCAGCCAGGGCACCCGCTCGCCACCGGCGGGCCGGTGCGGACCGAGCAGCTGGCGGGCGAGCGGCTGCTGGTGAACACCCCGGCCTGCTCGTTCCACCTGGCCGGCCGCCGGCTCTTCGGCGACAGCGTGGAGCGGGTCCGCAGCGGCGGCGTCGCCGTGGTCCGGGCCTGCGTCAAGCGCGGTCTCGGGCTGGGGCTGCTGCCCGAGTTCGCCGTCCAGGAGGACCTGGCGGAGGGCAGCCTGGTCCGGCTGCCGCCGGCCACCGCCGTGCCGCCCGAGCTGCTGCTGCGGCTGGTCTGGCGGACCGACCGGGAGGCGCTGCCCGGGCTGCGCGACGTGCTGTACGCGGCGGCGGCCTGACGGTCCGACACGCGGTCCCGGCCACTTGGGTTCCCCGCCGAGCGGTGCCGCGCCACGCTGGCACGGGACATGACGGCGCGTGGTGGAGAGGGGCCGGGGTGCGCGGAGAACGGGTGGCCGTGGTCTCGGCGGGCACCGGCTGGCGCCGCGCGGGTGAGCGGTCCCCGTACGGGCCGCTGCCGCAGCGGCGGTGTGAAAATCCGTTCGGCGGGCGGGAAGCGGGCGCACTAGCATCCCCTCCATCCGGCCGGGCGAGAACGCGCAGGCAGGCGCGGCGGCCGCAGGGTCGACCGGGTCGGGCGCGCCCCCGGCCGGAACCATCACTACGAGGGGTTCGGGAGGGTCGGTGCAACGGCTCGAGAAACAGTTCGACGAGGCGGAGCTGACCGCCTACGCCCGCACGGTCGACCGGCTGCGCGAGCTGCCGGTCGACCACCCGGTGCGGGTGCGGGCGGAGAAGGCGGCGGCGGTGCTGGTCCGCGAGGGCCGCAACCGCCGCCGGAAGGAGCGCCGGGCCGCCGCGGCCGCGGGCGATGCCGCGCTGCTCGCCGCCACCGCCGCCGGCGCCCTGGACCGGATCGCCGACGCGCCGCTGCAGCTGCCCGCCCAGCGGGCCGCGGCGCTGGGGGAGCTGCACAAGCCGCGGCGCTGCTACGTGTGCAAGGAGCTCTACCGCGAGGTCGACGCGCTCTACCACCAGCTCTGCCCGGGGTGCGCCGCCGACAACACCGCGCGGCGCGGGCTGAGCACCGACCTGACGGGCCGTCGGGTGCTGCTCACCGGCGGGCGGGTGAAGATCGGGTTCCAGCTCGCGCTGATGATGCTGCGCGACGGGGCCGAACTGATCGTCACCAGCCGCTTCCCGCAGGACGCGGTGCGGCGGTTCCGGGCCGTCGAGGGCAGTGCGCAGTGGCTGGACCGGCTCACCGTGGTCGGCATCGACCTGCGGGACCCGCGCCAGGTGCTCGGGCTGTGCGAGCGGCTGCAGGAGGAGGGGCGGCCGCTGGACATCCTGGTGAACAACGCCGCGCAGACCCTGCGGCGGCCGCCGGAGGCGTACGCGCTGCTGGTGGCCAGGGAGCGGGAGGGGCTGCACGGCGGTGTGCGGGTGCTGTCGGCCGCGGCCCCGGGGGCTGGCGGTACGGCGGGCGACTTCGGCGCCCCCGACACCGTCGGTGCGCTCGGTGCGCTCGGTGGGCTCGGTGCGATCGGCGCGATGGGAACCGAGGTGGACCAGGCCGGCCTGTCGCCCGACCCGGCGGCGGAGAACTCCTGGTCGGCCCGGCTCGGTTCGCTGGACCCGGCTGAGCTGCTGGAGGCCCAGCTGGTCAACGCGGTCGCCCCGGCGCTGCTCTGCGACCGGCTGCTGCCGCTGCTGCTGGCCTCGCCGCGACCGCGCCGCTACATCGTCAACGTCACGGCCGTCGAGGGCCGCTTCGCCGTCCGCAACAAGACCGGCCGGCACCCGCACACCAACATGGCCAAGGCCGCGCTCAACATGCTGACCCGCACCAGCGCCGCCGACCTCGCCGCCCAGGGCGTGCACATGTGCGCCGTGGACACCGGCTGGATCACCGACGAGAACCCCGCGCCCAAGCGCGGCCGGATCGCCGCCCACGGCTTCCGGACCCCGCTGGACGTGGTCGACGGCGCCGCGCGGATCTACGACCCGATCGTGCGCGGGGAGGCGGGGGCCCCGGTCTCCGGCGTCTTCCTGAAGGACTACCGCGAAGCGGACTGGTGACGCCGGCGGACCGACCGCGGCGGGAGGACGGGAACGTGACGGGACCCGGGAGCGATATCCAGCTCCCGGGCCCCTGGAGTGCCACCCAATTGCTCACACCGGCACGTTGAAGAGTGCGGGTCATGCTGAAATCGACGTGTTCTGCCTTTGAACTACCGAGCCAGGAGAGAGGCTCAGACGGGACTTGAACCCGTATCCGTCGATGATCGCCCGCACCCGGTCGATCCGGCGTTCGGCGGCGAATGCTGAGACTGGAGCGAGAGTCTGAGATTGACGGGGCCCGCCTCTGCCGGACTTGGGCCACCCCGGCACGATGTGCCGGGGGAGGGATTCGAACCCCCAACCGATACCCCGGATCAGCTTCAACGTTTCAGTTTCAGCTTGCGCTCTCCAGCGCACCCCCCGCTCTCACGGGGGGCGTCCATGGCGGCTACCGGAACAGGTAGCCGAACACCGCGTCGCCCACCCGCTGGTCGGCGACCTCGGTGCCGTTGGCCTCCTCGCGGGCGAACTTCACGGCCTGCTGCAGCTTCTCGACCCGGTCGAGCAGCTCGTTGACCCGGCGGGCGGGCAGCGCTCCGGAGAACTTCACGGTGGTCCAGTAGCCCACCGCGACGTCCTCGTAGTAGACCTCGACCTGCGCCGGGTGCTTCTCGGTCGCCTCGGCCTTGACGTGGTTGCGCGGCACCTTCTTGGTGCGGATGGTGCGGACCGCGTCGGTCTTCCAGGAGTCGCTGGAGGGGTCGACGTTCCAGGACTCGGAGGCGTCCAGCACCGGCAGCTTGCGCACGAAGGTGTGCAGGTCGGTGAGCTGCTTCTCGAGGAAGAGCAGGTACGTCACCGGCACCTGGGGGAGCAGCACCGCGCCGTCCACCACCACGTCGGCGCGGGCGGCCAGGTTGGCCCAGTCCTTGGTGGCGGTCACGTCGAAGAGGCGGGTCAGCGTCTTGGCGGTGCTGCGCAGCACGTCCTCGGCCTTGACCTGCACCCGGGTGGACTCGGGCGGCAGTTGCTCGCCCTCCTCGTCCTTCGGCTGGTAGGTCGGGAGATCCCGGCCAGCAACGCCGGCTTCTGCAGGTCGTGATGAGCCTGCGTCAACTCCTGGAAGGACTTGGACTTGACGCCCTTCTCCACTGCGATGATCTGATTGAGCTTCGGCACGGCACGAAACCTACCAGCGATTCACGCCCCTCGCGCACGCATTCGATCCGCCTGCCGGTTGGCGGGGCAACCACCGGCCCCGTGGCGTGCACGGGGCCGGCGGTGCTGGTAGTGCTGGTAGTGCTGGTGGTGCCGGTGGCTCAGGAGGCGGTACAGGTGAGGGTGGGTGCGGTGTTGCTGCCGGAGTAGGTGGCGCCGAAGCCGAAGCTGGTGCTCGCACCCGCGCCCAGCGCCGAGTTGTAGCCCAGGCCGGAGACCTGCATCTGGTTGCCGCTGGTGGTCAGGGCTCCGTTCCAGAGGTTGCCGATGGCCTGGTTGCCCGGCCAGGTCCAGCTGACCCGCCAGCCCTTGATCGGGGCGGTGCCGGTGTCGGTGACGGTCACGTTGGCGTTGAAGCCGTTGCCCCAGTCCTGGGAGACGGTGTACGAGGCGGAACAGCCCGAACCGCCCCCGCCGCCGGACCCGGTGGTGGTGGCGGAGACCGCGGCGGAGGCGGGCGAGGTGTTGCCCGCCGCGTCATGGGCGGTGACGGTGTAGCTGTAGGTCGTGGAGGGGCTCAGCCCGGAGTCCGTGAAGCTGGTGCCGGTGGTGCTGCCGACCTGGGTGCCGCCGCGGTAGACGGTGTAGCCGGTGACGCCGACGTTGTCCGTCGAAGGGGCCCAGGAGAGCGAGGCGCCGCTGCTCGTGGTGCCGGTCACGGCGAGGCCGGTGGGCGTGCTGGGCGGCGTGGTGTCGCCGCCGCCACCCCCGGTGCCGGCGGTGGCGGCGAACGAGAAGGCGTCGGTGGCCAGGCCCTGGCCGCCCTGCCAGATCTCGAAGCCGGCCTCGGCGTCGATCAGGTAGTGCTGGGGGTTGACCTCGCCGCGGGAGACGGCGTCGCGGATCAGGGCCGCCACGTCCAGACCGGAGACGGCGGTGGTGCCGCCCTGGTAGACGTAGGAGATGATCTTCCAGGAGGTCTGCTGCCCCGTCCAGACGTCCCAGTTGTGCCCGGCGGCCGTGGAGGTGCCGGTCTTGCCGCCGAACGGCTGCACGCCGCCGCGGCTGTTCAGCCAGATCATGATCTCGGTGCCGTCCGGCTGGCCGGTGGTGGTGGGCGTCGAGTTGATCCACAGGTCGTAGGCGACGTCGTAGGCCCCGCTCGCGGGCTGCTCGGTGCTCCAGGAGGAGGTGGCCGAGCCCAGGTCGGAGACCTGGATCGGCAGGTTGCTGCCGGTGGTGCAGGAGCCCCAGTGGCAGCCCTTGAAGATCGAGGGGTAGGTGGCGGGTGCGCCGCTGGTGGAGAGGTTGAAGGCGGCGGTGCTGACCGTCCAGGCGGTGCCGGTGCCCGGGGTCACGCACTGCGGGGCGGAGGAGTTCCACTCGTTGGCCTGGAGGGTGTACTCGCCGTTGTTCATCGGCGTGGTGCCCTGCGGGGTGCAGATGGCGGTGCCGGCCGCGGCGGCGGCGGGGGAGGCGGCCGCGAGGGTGGCCGGGGTGAGGCAGCCGACCGCGAGCAGCAGGGCGGCGAGGCCGGTGCGGGCGCGGGTGATCCGGCGCAGGAGGCGGACGGCGGGTGGGGAGACGGGCATGACCGGGTCCCTTCGGAGCATGCGGGTTGGGGGTGGGGCTGTGGTGCGGGGGTGGAGCTTGCGCTGGCGCGCCGTGGGTGGCGGTGCGTCAGGCGCAGGGGGAGCCGTTGAGCGTGAAACCGGTGGGAGCGGCGTCACTGGCGGTCCAGGTGCCCTGGAAGCCGAAGCTGGTGCCGGCGCCCGGGGCGATGACGGAGTTGTAGGCGGCGGCGGTCGCGGTGACCTGGGCGCCGGTCTGGGAGACGGTGGCGTTGTAGGTGTTGGTGATCTTCTGGTCGCCGCCGAAGCCGAAGTGCAGCGTCCAGCCGTTGACCGGGGTGCTGCCGGTGTTCTTGATGGCCACGACGCCGGAGAAGCCGCCCTGCCACTCGCTCTGCAGCGTGTACGTGACCTGGCAGGAGGCGCTGCCGGTGGGGGTCGCCGTCGGGGTCGGGGTCGGGGTCGCTGTGGGTGTCGGGGTGGGGGTGGGTGTCGGGGTCGGGGTGGGTGTCGGCGTGGGCGTGGCGGTGGGTGTGGGAGTCGGGCCGGAGCCTGCCCCGGGCAGCGGGAACTCCAGTGCCGCCAGGGCCTGTTGCTTGGCCGGAAGGGCGGGTGCGAGGCTGTACTGGCTGTCCAGCAGCCCGTACGCGTCCTCGCCGTTCAGTGCCCAGTAGGTCCAGCTGAGCTGGTTGGTGCGGATGTAGTTCAACAGGCCGGAGAACCACTGCCCCTGGGAGCCCGCGGTGCTGTCGGAGACCGAAGCCGCCGTGTTGCCGGTGCCGAACTCGCCGACCCAGACCGGCGCCAGGCCCTGCTTGGCGATGTAGCCCCAGTGCTTGTCCCAGACCGCGCCCAGACTGGCCGCGGTGGTGGCGGAGTTGAACCAGGTCTGGGCGAACTCCTGCGGGCCGTAGTCGTGCGCGGAGTAGACCACATGGCCGGGCGTGGAGAGGGTCACCGGGTACTGGGCGACGCCGTCCAGGTTGCCGCCCCACCAGTCGGTCGAGTAGCCCCCGCCGGCACTGGCGTCCGGGAAGTTGCTGATCCCCTCGACGAAGACCAGCGCGCCCGGGTCGTCGGCCACCACCACGTTGCCCGCCCGCTCGGCGGCCAGCCGCCAGTCGGTCGCCGGGTCGCCGCTGCCCCAGGTGGCGCCCTGCGCGTAGGCGACCCCGGTGGGGGTGTGCGGCTCGTTGCGCAGGTCGAAGCCGATCACGGTGGGGTTGCCCGCGTAGCGCTTGGCCACGGTGTCCCAGTCGGCGAGCCACTGCGCGTCGGTGTACTGGGCCGTGTACCAGAGGCCGTTGGGCTCCGCGCTGTTGCCACCCTCCGAGCGGTGGTCGTCGAGGATCACCTTCAGGCCGTCCTGGCCCGCGTAGGAGATGATCCGGTCCATGATCTGAAGGGAGTCGAGACCCTTGAGGTCCGTGTTGATCGGGCCGGTGTTGCCGTAGTAGCCCAGGTTGGCCGGCACCACCGGGTTCTCCACCAGCTGGTTGGAGAACGGCAGCCGGATGGTGTTGTAGCCCAGCGACTTGATGTCGTCGACGACCGCGCGGTAGTCGGCGCTCCAGAGTCCGTGGGCCACCTGGTCGGTGGTCTCGAAGCCGTACCAGTTGATGCCGGCGATCTGCACCGGGTTGCCGTTCGCGTCCAGGATCCGGCTGCCGGAGGTGTGCCAGAATCCCGCGCCGACGCCGCTGTTGCCGGCGCCGGCGGTGCTGCCCGCCGCGGTGGCCGCCGGGGTGAGGCCGATCAGTCCGGCGGCCCCCGCGCAGCAGACCGCCAGGGCGAGGGTGGCGACCGTTCCGGCGCGTCTGCCCGGGCCTTCCGTTCGAGTCCGCACCTACTGCTCCTCTCTCGCGGGCACCTGCCGGCTCCGGGGAGCGGCGGCGCTCGCTGACTCGTGGTCGGCATGTGCGGGACATGAACACAGAGGCGGGTCACGGGTGTCAACGGACGCCTGCTGGGTTAGGGAGTTGAACGCTGGGCCGGATGGCGCCCGCACCGGGCCGGGCGGGGCAGCAGGCCAGGTGGGAGCGGTGGCGGTGGAACCGCTGGTCCGCCCGGCGGTGGTGCCCCCAGGGCGTGCAACTTACAAGGCATCGTCGAACGATTTCGACGATGCGGCTCGCCGGGCGGGCCGGGCGGGCGGTACCCGGCACGGTCGCCGGGTGGAGTGCTGCCGGGCCGCCAGCGGCTGGACGGTGGCCTGACGGCGGCCTGACGGCGGTCGGTCGCGACGGCGCCCCGTGAGCTCCGACTGTCAGTGCCGGCGCCTATCTTCATTCACGTAACCGCCGGTCAGGCGGCGTACGGCGGGCCCGGCGCGCTGTCGGTCCGGCGTTCCGCCAATAAACCGTGGCGCCTGTCGCCGGTTCGCGGCATCGAGATCCCCCGAGGTGAAGGAGATGGTGTGTTGACGGAGTGGGAGGAGGCGAGCGCGGTGCGGGTGTTGCCGCCGGCGCGGGCGCGGAAGCTCGCCAAGGTGCCGTTCGTTGAGCTCGCGGACGGGCGGTTGCAGGGAGTGGTGTCCAGCGGGTCGGACATCGAGCGGGTCTATGTCTCGGCCATCGCCGCGGGCGACTTCGCGTTCGCCTGTGCGACCAACAACAACCGGCCCTGCGGTGGTGCCCGCGGCTCGTTCTGCAACCACATCTCGGCGATGCTCGGCGAGGCCGTGCTGCAGTACGGCGGCGACCGGGTGGCCCGCTACCTGCGGGTCGACCCGGGCGGGGCCGAGCCGACCGCGCAGAGCCTGGGCACCGCGATGCGCGCCGCCCGGCCTCCGGCGGCCGATGGCAAGGCGGTGGCGGCGCAGGTGTTCAGCCGGTTCCTGCGGCACCTGGCCTACCTGGAGCTGGCTCCGACCAACGAGCCGCTGCCCGAGCTGCACTGGTTCCCGCCGACCCGGGTGGTGGTCTGATGAGGGCCGACCTGCTGCACGAGCCGATCGACGGGCTCGACGAGGCGCTGGCCGCCGTCACCGCCTTCGACCGGGTGCTGGCCGGCGGGCTGCTCCGCCCGCAGCCCGTCCAGGCCGCCGGACTGGCCCGACTCGCCGCCGCCGTGGCCGGATCGCCGCTGGCCGCCGCCGTTGCGGGCGCCGCCGAACGGGCCGCGGCGGGCACCGCGAGCGAGGAGGAGTTCACCACCCTCGCGGCCGGCCGCTGCGCCCTGCTGGGCGCCGTGCACGACGCGCTGCTGGCGCGGCTGGACGAGGCCACCGGGCGCACCCGGGAGGCCGCGCCGGCCACCGGGACCGGCACCACGCAGACCGCCAACGTGCTGGCCGCCGCCCGCTCCTGGCTCTGCGACCTGGCCCGGGCCGGTTGGCAGGGGCTGGACCATGAGCTCGTCGCGGGCGCGGCACCGGTGGTCTCCGCGATGCTGCCCGACCCCGGACTGCGCCGACTGGCCGTGCTGCTGGACGGGTTCGCCGCCGAGCTGGCCGCGAGCTGCCCGGGCGCGACCCTGGAGCGGATGCCGCTGCGCCGCTGGGCCGACCTCTGGTCCCGCGCGCTGCTGCTGACCGTCCCCGGTGCCGCCGCTGCCGCCCCGGCCGGGACCGCGACCGGACGGCTGCTGCCGCTCGGCGTCGACCTGCACGAGCACGCGACCGCGGCACAGGCCCAGGTGCACGCCGTCTTCGAGCCGGCCGACGGATCCACCCCCTTGCTGGTCCGGGCGAGCGCCGCCGTGCCCAAGCCGGACACCGTGGTCGGCGCCGGCGTCTGGCAACTGCTCCGCCCCGGGTTCGGCCTGCTCACGGCGCTCGGCGAGGGCAGGTCGATGGAACTGGCCGGCATGCCGATCACCGCCGAGGGCGACCTGCTCTGGGACGACGCACTCGCCCGCCCCGGCGAGCCGGCCGATGCCTTCGCCACCGCGCGGGTCGCGCTGGCCGCCGCCACCGCCCCGGCGGTCGCCCCGCTGGACCGGCACCCGGCGCGACTGGCCGTGCCGGTGCTGATCGAGGGGTACACCGTGCGTGCCGAGCCGGACGGCGGCACACCCGGACTCGTGCTGGCCGGCGGGGAGCTGCCGCTCGCCGTGGACCGGCTGCCGGTCGCCGGTCCGCTCACCCCGGAGGCGGTGGCCGCCTCGGCCGCCTGCATAGCACTGGTGCGCTGGGACGCGGGGGAGTTCACCGTGCAGCCGCTGGCCGTCGAGGCCCAGGTGCGGCGCAAGCCGGTCGCCCTGCACGCCGGCGCCTGGGCGGGCGGCACGGCCGACAAGAACGGCGCCAAGGCGGAGAAGGCCGCCACCGAGGCGGTCGCGGTGCTGCGCGAGCGGGCGGGAAGGCTGCTGCGGAAATGACCGGAACGACGAACCAACCCGTGCAGGACGCGGCCGAGCCGGTGGCACACCCGGCCGAGCCGGCGCATACGGCAGGGCAGCCGCACGCGGAACAGCAGGCTCCCGGCGCGGAGCCGGCGGTCCGTCAGGCGACCCAGTCCGCCGAGGAGAGCCGCCGTCAGGTGCTCTACTGGCGGCTGCTCGCCCGGCTCTTCGACCGCGAGGAGCAGCCCGCGCTGGAGACCGCGAGCCTGGCCGTGGTGGAGGACCTGGGCCTGCCGACCGCGCTGCTCGACCCCGGCGCCTCCGTCGACTCCGTCGTCCAGCGCCACCCCGAGCTGGCGGCCGAGTTCCAGGACCTGATGGTGCCGGAGGCGGCCGAGGAGGACGCCGACCGCGACCGGGCCGCCGAGGTGCGCCGCGCGGCCCTGGTCTCCAAGGTGCTGCTCAACGTCTTCGCCACCGGCAGCGGCAACGTCAGCGCCGGGCAGCTCTCCCGCTGGCAGGCCGACGCGGCCTGGCTGGAGCGGGCGCTCGGCTGCGCACCGGGCGAGCTGCGGGGCGGCCGGGCAGGCGGCGGGCACCCGGGCGCCGGCGGCGGACGGGCCGCCGGGCTGGGCACCGGCGGACCGCGGCACACCCCCGACCTGTCCACGCTGATCCCCCAGATCGGCCCGGACCTGGCCGGGATCGAGGCCGACCTGGTCAGCCGGATGCGGCTGCGCGAGGTGCTGGCCGACCCGGCGCTGGCCGCCGCGCTGACCCCGAGCATGTCGCTGATCGAGCAGCTGCTGCGCGACAAGGACAACCTCTCCGGGGTCGCCCTGGCCAATGCCAAGGCGCTGATCCGGCGCTTCGTGGACGAGGTCGCCGAGGTGCTGCGCACCCAGGTCGCCAAGGCCACCGCCGGCACCCTGGACCGCTCGGTGCCGCCCAAGCGGGTCTTCCGCAACCTCGACATCGAGCGGACCATCTGGAAGAACCTCACCAACTGGAGCCCGGAGGAGGAGCGGTTGTACGTCGACCGCCTCTACTACCGGCACACCGTGCGCCGCACCACGCCGGCCCGGCTGATCGTGGTGGTGGACCAGTCCGGCTCGATGGTCGACTCCATGGTCAACTGCACCATCCTGGCCTCGATCTTCGCCGGGCTGCCCAAGGTGGACGTGCACCTGATCGCCTACGACACCCAGGCGATCGACCTCACGCCCTGGGTGCACGACCCGTTCGAGACCCTGCTGCGCACCAACCTGGGCGGCGGCACCGACGGCACCGTGGCGATGGCGCTCGCGCAGCCGAAGATCGCCGAGCCGCGCAACACCGTGGTGGTCTGGATCTCCGACTTCTACGAGTGGCGCACCGAGCAGCTCTTCGAGTCGATGGCCGCCGTCCACCGCTCCGGCGCCAAGTTCATCCCGGTCGGCTCGGTGACCAGCTCGGGCCGCGGCAGCGTCAACCCGTGGTTCCGCGAGCGGTTCAAGGACCTCGGCACGCCGGTGATCTCCGGGAACATCCGCAAGCTCGTCCACGAGCTGAAGAACTTCCTGGCCTGACCGGCCGCGCCGCACCGGCGCGCCGTCAGCAGCCCCGCACCACCACCTCCCCCGCATGCCTCCCCGAACAGGCGTGCTACCCCGAACAGAGAGGCCACCCATGTCCGACCTGCTGCGCGCCCCCGCCGAGCTCAAGTACGCCGAGGAGCTGGACTGGCTGGAGTCGGTCGACGACGGCCCCAAGCCGTTCGCCTGGCGGCTCTCGCCGAAGATGGTCCGGCTCTTCGTCCTCGGCTCCGAGCGCGCCGACGGCCTGGAGCGCGAGATCCCGCAGAAGTGGTTCGGCGAGCGGTCGATCGTCGAGCGGGCCATCGTCACCCTCGCCTCGGACCGCGGCCTGTTGCTGATCGGCGACCCCGGCACCGGCAAGAGCTGGCTCGCCGAACTGCTGGCCGCCGCACTCAGCCGGAATTCGACCCAGGTCGTCCAGGGCACCGCAGGCACCACCGAGGACCACATCAAGTACTCGTGGAACGTCTCGATGGTGATCGCCAAGGGCCAGTCCCGGGAGTCGATGATCCCCTCCCCGATCATGACCGCGATGGAGACCGGCACCATCGGCCGGTTCGAGGAGCTGACCCGCTCGACCAGCGACGTGCAGGACGCGCTGATCTCGATCCTCTCCGAGAAGTACATCTCGGTGCCGGAGCTCGACAGCGACAACATCGTCTTCGCCAAGCCCGGCTTCTCCGTCATCGCCACCGCCAACAGCCGCGACCGGGGCGTCAACGACCTCTCCTCCGCGCTCAAGCGGCGGTTCAACTTCGTCCGCATCCCGGTCGTCACCAACAAGCGCAGCGAGGCCGAGATCGTCCGGTTCCGCACCGAGGAGCTGCTGCGCCGCCACCAGATCGAACTGGACGTGCCGCCCACCCTGCTCGACGTGCTGCTGCAGAGCTTCGCCGACCTGAGGGCCTCCGCCGCGGCGGCAGGAAGCGAGGACGAGAAGCTGGAGTCGGCGCTCTCCACCGCCGAGCAGATCGGCGTGCTGGAGGACGCCATCCTGCACAGCAACTTCTTCGGCGAGCGGGAGCTGACCGCGCGCGCCCTGGCCTCCTCGCTGGTCGGCTCGCTGGCCCGGCGCGAGCCGGAGGACCTGGCGATCCTCAACAAGTACCTGCACGGCGTGGTCGAGCCGCGCGGCAAGGAGGAGGGCGGCGCCTGGCCGGAGTTCCTGGAGGGCGGTCGGGACGCGATCGCCACCCTGTCCTGAGCAACCCCGCGCCCGAGGAGGCCCCACCCATGAGCAGCGAGCCGACCTTCGACCCACTGCGCGCCCAACTCCAGCAGGCGGCGGCCGAGTTCGCCGGCGGACCGGACGCCCTGCAGGAGATCCTGCTCGGCCTGGTGGACGACGTCGACCGGGCGGTGCGGGAACCGCTGGAGATCTTCCCGGTCTGCCACCACTCGCCGGCCTCGGCCGTCGCGATGGCCCGCCGGCTGCGCGAGAAGCAGCCCAAGGTGGTCTACCTGGAGCTGTGCGAGGACCTCGCCCCGCTCCTCACCGAACTGCGCAACTGCCGGCTCCCGGTGGCCGTGCAGGCCTTCGCGGGGGAGACCGACGGCTTCCCCGCCGACTGGGCCCCGCTCTCGGTGGTCGCGCCGATCACCGAGGCCTCCGCCGAGTACCAGGCGATCGCCTACGCGCTGGACACCCCGGGCGTCGAACTGGTGCTGGTGGACCGCTCGGCCGACCACGTCTTCCAGTGGGAGCCGCGCACCGGTGAGCCGTCCGACACCCCGGCGCCGGCCGGCGGCGAGCCGGAGAGCGGGCTGCACGGTGACGCCGTGGGCGTCGAACTCGGCGACCTGCGACCGCGGTTCGCCGAACTCGAGGAGCACCTGCTGCGGCACGGCAAGGTGCGCCACTGGTCCGAGTGGTGGCACCAGTACGTGGAGCTGCCGCTCGGCGACAGCGACCACGACACCTACCGGCAGGTCATGCTGCTGATCGGCAGCCTCTTCCGCCGGCTCGCTCCCGGCGACCCGCAGCGGGTGCGGCTGGACGAGGAGCGCGAGCGCTACATGTGGACCAGGATGCGCGAGCACCTGGCCGCCACCGGCACCGACCCCGGTGACTGCCTCTACGTCTGCGGCGCGTTCCACGCCGCCAGCCGGGTGGAGGAGTTCGGCGTGCTGGGCGCCGACGGCTACCGGATCACCCCGCGCACCGCCACCGTCTGGCAGTACGGCCTGATCCCCTCCAGCCACGCGGCCATCGAGGCGCAGTTCGGCCTGGCCGCCGGCTCGGTCTCGATCGCCGCCACCCAGTGGGCCAAGAACCTCAAGCGCACCACGGTCGATCCGTACCGGCTGGACGGGCAGGCCGGCCGCAGGAAGACCGCGCGGAAGGCCAAGGCGCTCGCACCGGCCGGGCCGGCCGCCGCCCCCGCCGACAAGCTCTCCGGCTTCCTCCAGCAGGCGCCGGTGATCGACCGGCTGGACGAGGCGGAACTGCTCGGCTGGTCCGTGGAGATCGTCCGCGCCGCCCGGCGCAACGGCTACCTCGCCTCCACCGCCGACGCCATCGCCGTCTTCGAGACCTCGATCCTGCTCGCCGGGATGCGCGACCGGGCCAAGCCGACGCCCTACGACTTCCAGGACGCGGCCGTCACCTGCATCGAGAAGGACGGCCTGCCGGGGCGGCGGAGCGTGCACCGGCTGGTCGAGATCATGATGGGCGGCGACCGGATCGGCCAGGTCGGCTACGACGCCCTGCCGCCGCTCGCCCGCGACGTGCACGACCGGCTCGCGCCGCTCGGCCTCAAGCTCGACCAGCGCGGCGTCAAGCGCGCCCTGCTCGACATCGCGGGCAACCCGGAGCTGGAGCGCTGCTCCGACGTGCTCTGGATCCTGCGCCACCTGCTGCCCGACGGCGCCGCCCGGCCCATCATGGGCGAGCGCACGCTCGGCGAGCGGTCCCTCCAGGAGTCCTGGGACCTGGCGCTCGGCACCCACCAGCGGGCGCTGATCGAACTCGGCTACGAGGGCGTCAGCATCGAGCAGGTGCTGGAGCACCGGCTGCGCCGGGCCGCCTACGCGCCGAGGGCCACCACGGCCGAGGTGCTGGCGGCGGTGGAGGACGCCACCCGGCTGCTGCGCAGCCGCCGGCTCGCCGAGGAGCTCGGTGCCCGGGCCCTGGAGGTACTGGCCACCGAGCGCAGCGTGGACGGCGCGCCGGAGGTGCTGCGCCGGGTCCGCCGGCTGCTCACCCACTACCGCACCAGCGAACCCGTGCTGCCGGGCTGGATCGAGGCCTTCGCCAAGGCCGGGTACGCGCACTACTGCACGCTGCTGCCGACCGCCTTCTCCGACGAGTTCGCCACGCCCCGGCAGGTCGCGGCGACCCTGGGCTTCCTGTTCAGCATGGAGTCCCTGGCGCTCTCGCTCGGCAGTGACCGCACCCAGCTGGAACTCGCCGTCGCCCAGTCGCACCCCGAGGACCCGGCCAGGACCGCGCTGCACTGGGCCGCCCAGGTGCACCTGGGCGGGATGGACCGGGCCGAGCTGCGGGACCGCTGCGACGCACTGCTGGCCAACCCGCTGGTGCTGCCCAGCTACCCGCGCTACCTCAGCGGACTGCTGCACGCCCTCGAGCCGGTGCCCGGCCTGACCGACTTCGTGGTCGAGGCGGTCTCCCACGCCTTCGGGCGGCTGCCCGACCCGGTGCTGCTGCCCTGGCTGCCGAGCCTGATCGGCACCCTGCGGTCCGGCGGGGCCGAACTCGCGCCGCTGCTGATCCGCGAGGCCGGGCGGATCTTCCCGGGGCGGCTCGCCGCGCTGGACAGCTGGGTGCCGCCGTGGCAGGCGGAGCCGGTCCCCGGCCTGCCCGTCATCGCGGGCGGGCCGGCCACGGGCGGGGCGGCGCTGCTCGCCGCCCATCCGGCGACCACCGACGCGCTGGCACAGCTGCTCGGCTGCACCGGCGAGTGGCAGCAGGCGGCCGGCCCGGCCGGGGCCGCCCTGCTCGGGCGGCACCCGCAGACCGCCGAGGCACTGGCGGCCGTGCTGCTCTGACGCTCCGCCGGATCGCGGGGGCCCGGACCCGGGCCCCCGCGCACGGGTGTCCGAAGGCAGTGCAGGACGCTGCGGAGCGCCTGGCGCACTGCCCGGAAACCGATTGCCCTGGCAGGGTGGACACGGCCTAGGCTCGGCCCGTGGATCCCGTCGCGCTCGCCTGTGCCGTCGTCCCCGTCACCGTCCTGTTGTACGGGGTGCCAGTCGTGCGCGACCGCCTTCGCGCGCGGCTCCGTGCCGCGCCCGTCGACCCCTACCGCGCGGCCGCCGGGCGTTGGCCGACCGAGGACGACGTCCAGGCGGCCGCCGCCCAGCTCCTGCTGGACGGCCTGGTCACCATCAACCATCGCGGCAATCTGGCACTGACCGGGACCGGCGCGGACGTGGCGCGCACCGCCGGGCACCCCCTGCCGGACGCCCTGCTCGCGGCGCTGCGCCGGCGTACCGCCGCCACGACGCTCGGCATCATCGCCTTCCACGACCCCGACTTTCGCGCCGCCCATGCCGAGTTCCACGGGGGTCCCGGCGCGTCCCGCGCCCGCCGGGCGCGGGACGCCTCGAGTTGCCTGGCGGCCACCGGGATGCTGCTTCTCACCGGGGAGCTCACCTTCGTGTTCCTGGCGCTGCTCGACCGCCTGCCCCAGGGGCCCGAGCAGTGGGCCGCGACCGCGGCCACCGGCCTCGCCGCGCTGGCCCAGCTCCGCTTCCTGGTGCGCTATGGCGACAGGCTCGGCGCGGACGGCCGCCGCTTCGCGGCCTCCGAACCGCATGTCCCGCCAGCCCTGCACCCGGCTCTCGCGGAACTGTCCGAGAAGGCCCCGGAGGCCGCGGCCTGGCTGCGTGCAGGACGGCGGCGCACGACCCGTCGCCGCAACCGCGGACGCCGAGGAGGCCGTGGGGGCGAAACCGGCGTCGGCTAGCCGGTGAGCTCGCATGCGGAGGGGCGCGCGCCAGGCTCAGCGCTGTTCGCGTTCGCGGAAGGCGGCCTTCTTGGCCTGGTTGCCGCAGGTGGACATGGAGCACCAGCGGCGGGTGCCGGGGCGGGAGGTGTCGAGGAAGAGGCAGCCGCACTCCTCGCCCGAGCACTGGCGCAGGCGGGCGGCCAGTGGGGAGGCGGCCAGTTCCAGGGCGTCGCGGGCGAGCAGGGCGAGCGTGGCGGGAACCGGGTCAGGGGCGTGCCAGTGGAGGGCGCCCGAGGCGTCGAGGACGGGGACCGGGACGGGACCGGCCGCCGTCCGGTTGAGCAGTTCGCGGGAGGCGTCCGGGCAGCTGGCCGCTCCCTCGGGCGAGCGGGCGGCGTGCAGGAGTGACGCCGCGGCCTCGCGCACCTGCTGGGCCAGGGCGAGGAGCGCGGGGGTCGGCGGGTGGCCGGCCGGAAGGTCGCGGCAGGGTCCCAACTGCCGTACCCATGCGGCCAGCGCCTCCGGGGTGTGCAGTTCCTCGGCCTCCTCCGGGGTGCCGCGGCGGCGGAGCGTGCGGATGAAGTCGAGCGAGAGCCGGCCCGCGCCCGAGCGGAACCGCGGAGCAGGGGTGGTCATGGGAACACCGTACCGCTGGAACCGGTTTGACTGGTACCGTCGATCGGAACCGATCAAACAGGTTCCAGGCGCAACGCCCATGACGGACACGCGTGAGAGGCCCTGACTTGTCGTCAACCGAGCTCTCCAGCCAGGCCGACGCAGCGAGAGCAGCCGAACCCGCACCGGGCCTGAGCCGGGCGCTGATCCTGCTCCTAGCCCTGGCCTGCGGCGTCGCCGTCTCCACCATCTACTTCCCCCAAGCCGTCAGCCCACTGATCGCCCACGACCTCGGTCTCCCCTCCGGCACCGCGACGCTGGTCGTCACCGCCGCCCAACTCGGCTACGCGGGCGGCGTCTTCCTCTTCGTCCCGCTCGGCGACCGGCTGCCGCCGCGCCGCCTGATCGTCAGCCTGCTCGCCCTCAGCTGCGCGGGACTGCTGCTCTCCGGCTTCGCCCGCTCCGCCGCGCCGCTGATCGCCGCCAGCGCGCTGACCGGCCTCACCACCGTCAGTCCGCAGGTCATCATCCCGATGGCGGCCGGGCGCACCGCTCCCGAGCGGCGCGGTGCGGTGACCGGCACCCTGCTCAGCGGTCTGCTCGGCGGCATCCTGCTCGCCCGCACCTTCAGCGGTGTGCTCGGCCAGTGGCTCGGCTGGCGCGCGCCCTACCTGGTCGCCGCCGTGCTGATCGCGGCGCTCGCCCTGGTGCTGAGCCGGGTGCTCCCCGCCGGCGGCGGGAGCGGGCTCCCGCCCCGGCCGCGCTACCTCGAACTGCTCGCCCAGGCCCCGCGCCTGCTGCGCACCGAGCCGCTGCTGCGCCGGTCCGCCCTCTACCAGGCCGGCCTGTTCGGCGGGTTCAGCGCGGCCTGGACCAGCGTCGCGCTGCTGGTCACCGGCCCGGTCTACCACCTCGGCGCCTCCGCCGTGGGCTTGATCGCGCTGGTCGGCGCGACCAGCATGCTCGCCAGTCCGGCCGTGGGCCGGCTGATCGACCGCAACGGTCCGGACCGGGTCAACCGGCTCTGCGCGTTCGGCGTGATCGCGGCGGCGGCGGTGCTCTGCGGCGGACGGGCCGGCGGCGCGGCGGGGCTGGTCGCGCTCGGGGCAGGCCTGCTGCTGCTCGACCTCGCGGTGCAGAGTGGTCAGGTCGCCAACCAGGCGCGGATCTTCACCCTGCGTCCGGAGATCCGCAGCCGGCTCAACAGCGCCTACATGACCTGCGCGTTCCTGGGCGGCAGCGCGGGCTCCTGGCTGGGCGCCCGGGCCTACGCGGCGGTCGGGTGGTACGGCGTCTGCGCACTGGTCGGGCTGCTGGCACTCCTGGTGCTGGGGCGTCAGCTGACGGCACGGGACTGACCGACAGCGTCTGGGCGGTCGGCCGGGCGGTCGGCTGGGCGGTCGGCTGAGCGGTCGGTCGACACCCGCTCGGCGGAACCCGGTGCCGCCCCGCCGGGCCGGTCCCGGACTCCTCGCACGCTCGGCAGCATGCTGGCGGGTATGACGCCGACGCCGAGCCGTGAGGGGCTGCCCGGGCCCGCCGACGACCCCGACACCGATGGCCCCGACACCGACAGCGAGCAGCAGGAGGACACGGCGGACGCCGGGGACGCCGGAGACGACCTCCGCCGGATCGTCGCGCGGCTGCGCCGGGCGAACCGCGAGTACCGGCGCCAGGACCCGCGGTCCGAGCCCGGAGCACCACCCTCGCTGCCGGCGGTCACGGTGCGGCTGGCCGCACCCGAGGGTCAGCTCGACCTCGGCGAACTGCTCGACGCCCTGCCGATGCCCGCCTCCCTGGTGGACCCGCTGCTCGATCCCGACGGCGCCGTGCTGGACGTGGCCGCGATCGCGCTCAACCCGGCGGGAGCCCGGTACTCGCGCTACCGCTCGGCCCTGCGCCGCGACCGCTACCGCACCGGCGACCAGCCCGCCGAGGCATCCCCCGAACCGGACGACACCCGACCGTCCGCCAGCGCCACCCCCAGCCCCAGCCCGAGTCCCGACCGCGGCCGCCCGCCCGCCCGCCTCACCGAGGCCTTCCCCGGCCTCGCCACCCCCGAGGTGCTGACCGCCCTCACCAAGACGCTGCGCACCGGCCGCCCCACCCCGGCGATGCCCGTGCGCTGGCAGGTGCCGCGCGCCGCCGGGCGGCTGGAGCGCCACCGCGACCTGCTCACCGCGCACCGCTGCGGCGGTCGCCTGCTGCTGCTCTGGGGCAGCGGCGACCTCGCCGAGATGGCGCAGGCCGCCCAGCGGATCGCCAGGGTCGGCTGGGGCGAGTGGAGCCTGCTGGACGGTGCCCTGCAGTCCTCCAGCGGCCTGCGCGACCTGCTCGGCCGTCCGGCCGGCGCACCCGGGCCGACCGTCGCCGACCTGCTGGCCCAGCTGGACCCTTCCGCCGTCCCCCCGCTGCAGCGGGCCCTGCGCGGGCTGTTGGAGCGCGGCGAGGCGGTGGACCAGGAACTGCTGTTCCGGGTCGGCGGGGGCCTGCGCCGGATCCGGCTGGTCGCCGAGGCGCTGCGGGAGGAGGACGGGCCGGTCTTCGGCCTGCGCGGCGTGCTGCAGAACGTCACCGAACTCGCCGAGAGCCGCAGCCGGCTGCGCCGCCAGCAGGAGGAGATCGAGCGCCAGGCCCGCCGCGCCGACGCCGAGGAGGCGGTGGTCCGCCGACTCCAGGACGCCCTGCAGCCCCGCGCGGTCGGAGCCCTGGACGCGGTCGGCCTGCGCACCGCCGTCGCCTACCGGCCGACCGAGGGCCGGGTGGGCGGCGACTGGTACAAGCTGCGGGTGCTGCCGCAGGGCCCGGCGCTGATCGCGGTCGGCGACGCCCGTGGGCACGGCCTGGACGCGGTCGCGCTGATGTCCACGCTGCGGCACGCCCTCGCCGGCATGGCCTACTCCGGCGCGCAGGTCGAGGAGTTGACCGGCTGGCTGAACAACATCGCCTGCGACGAGGGCCCGGAGTCCACCGCCACGGCGGTGGTCGCCCGGTTCTTCCCGCCCAGCCGCCTGCTGCGCTGGGTCTGCGCGGGCCACCTGCCGCCGGTCCTGCTCGGTGACGGCCCGCCGCGCCTGCTCACCCCGCGGGCCGAACTCGGCGAGCTCGGCCTGCCGCTCGGCGTCCTGCGCGACACCCGCTACGAGGCGGTGGAGATGGTGCTGCACCCGGGCCAGACGGTGCTGCTCTACACGGACGGACTGGTGGAGCGCCGGGACCGCGACATCGACGACCGGCTGGACACCCTGCTCGCCGTGCTGGCCGAGCAGCCGCCGACCGCCGAACCGCAGGCGCTGGTCGACGGGGTGGTGCGCGCCATGTCCGGACCGCTCGACGAGGATGACGCCACCCTGCTGGCCCTGCGCCTGCACGACGCCGCCGCAGACACCAACTGCCGGTAGGTCAGCCGCACCGAGCGCGGGTCGCCGTCGCCGGTCGCGACGGCGGCGGTGACCCGCGCGTCCGGGCGGGTGACGAACCGTCGGTGTCGACCATGCGCCGTGCCGGCCCGGTGCGGGCGAAGGGGCCGGGGGCCACCGTCGGTCCGCACCGGGCCGGACGCCGCGTCACTTCAGGCTGTTGGCCATCGCGGTCAGCAGGGAGGTGCTGGAGTCGTCGTTCTCCAGCGCGAAGGCGAACATGCCGGCCAGGCCCTTGGACTTGGCGTAGGCGCCGCGGGCGGCGATGGCCTGCGGGTTGTCACCGGTGTAGAAGTTGGTGCCGTCGTAGATCCAGGCGCTCTCGGTGGCCGGGTCCCAGTGGGTCTGGGCCGCGGTCGGGTTGAGCTCCTTCCAGGCGGCGTTGCCCGCCTCCTGGCTCAGCGGCTTGGCCGCCGTCGGACCGGTCGCGGTCTGGTACAGGCCGTAGTCGGAGCCGGCCGGCACGCCCGTCCAGCCGCGCCAGTAGAACGGGATGCCGAGCGCGATCTTGGCGGCCGGGAACCCGCCGGGGATGGCGTAGTCGGAGAGCCCGGTGGTGTAGGCGGTCAGCGCGGTGTCCACGTTGTACTTCTCGTTGCCCGGCGCGATCGGCTGGGTCGGGTCGGCCGGGGTGTCGTGCAGCGGGTCCTGGAGGTTGGTCGGGCCGGTGGCGTCCCAGGAGCCGTGCATGTCGTAGGTCATCACGTCCGCGTAGTCGAGGTAGTTGCCGATCTTGCCGGTCTCGATGTTCGCGATCTTGTCCTGGCCGCTGGGCAGCGCCGCGGTGAGCAGGAAGTGCTTGCCGACGCTCGCGCCGTAGGAGTCCAGCTCGGTGCGGAACTCGGCCAGCAGGGCGGTGAAGTTCTGCTTGTCGGCGGCCGCGTAGTGGTTGCCGGCGTGGCCGCCGGCCGAGGCCGGGTACTCCCAGTCGATGTCGACGCCGTCGAAGATGCCGGCGCCGGAGTCGGTGCCGCCGGAGGAGTCGCCCGCCACGTTCTTGGGGAGGTTGCCCTTGAGGAACATGTTGATGCAGGAGGAGACCAGCGCCTTGCGCGAGGCGTCGGTGGCGGCCGCGTCCGAGAAGTACTTGGAGTAGGTCCAACCGCCGAGCGAGAGCACGATCTTGAGGTTCGGGTACTTGGCCTTGAGCTCGCGCAGCTGGTTGAAGTTGCCCTTCAGCGGCTGCTGCCAGTCGTCGGCGGTGCCGTCGACGGCGTCGCCCGCCGCGTAGCTGTCCTGGTAGTCGGCGTAGGCGTCGCCCGCGCCGTCACCGGCGTTGGGGTCGCTGTCGTTGGCGGAGTCGGAGGCCTTGACCGCCTCGAAGCAGGTGTGCGAGGCGGGGTCGATGTTCTCGAAGGCGTAGGTGATCACGTCGAGCTTGTTCGCCGCGCCCGAGGTGTCCACGTTCTTCGGGTAGTAGGCGTTCTCGTAGATGCCCCACTGGTCGAAGTAGGCGGAGCGCAGCGGGTGGGCCGCGGGGGCGGCGGTGGTGCTGGCGGTCACCGGGGCGGACTGGGCGGAGGTGTGGCCGCCGGCGTCATAGCCCATGACGGTGAAGGTGTAGCTGGTGCTGGGCAGCAGCGAGCTGATCGCCACCGAGGTGCCCATCGAGGTCGCGACCAGCTGGCCGTTCGAGTAGACCTTGTAGGCGGCCAGCTCGCCGTTGGCCGAACTGTCGGTGGAGGCCTTCCAGTTCAGCACGATCGAGGAGCCGGTCAGCTGGCCGGCGGTGAGCCCGGTCGGGGTGCTGATCACGCTCTTGCCGGTGGCGGTCGCGCTGGGCGAGGCACTGGTGGGCGTCGCGCTCGCCGAAGCCGAGGCCGACGACGAGGCCGACGACGAGGCCGACGCTGACGTGGAAGCCGACGCCGAGGCGGAGGCGGAGGCAGAGGAGGAAGCCGACGCCGACGTCGTGCTGGTCGGGCTCCCCGAGCTGCCGCCGGCCGGCCCGGTGAGGCTCAGGTCGTCCGCCCGGTAGGCGCCCTGGCCGTACCAGCCGTGCGTGAAGACGGTCACCGAGGTGGTGGAGGCACCCGTGGTGAAGCTGGTGGAGAGCTGGCTCCAGCCGGCCGACGAGGGGGTCCAGGTCGAGGAGTTGACGCCGGTCCCGGTCGCACCGAGGTAGACGTAGCTGCCCTCGACCCAGCCGGAGAGGGTGTACTTGGTGTTCGGCTGCACCGCCACCGTCTGCGAGCACTGGCCGAGGTCGCTCGCGCTCGCGGTCGCACTGAGCGCATAACTCCCTCCGTGGGCCGGGGCGTTGACGGCGGTGCCGGCGGGGCAGGTCCAGCCCGCCAGGGTGCCGGTCTCGAAGTCGCCGTTGGTGAGCAGGTTGACCGCGGCGGCCGAGGCGCTGGTCAGGGTGGCGGTCAGCGCACCGCCGCCGATGGTCAGGGCGGCGGCGAGCAGCAGCGCGGTGGCCGGGCGGTGGGGGCGCCGGGGCCGGTCGGGCGCGGCCGTGCGCACTGGCGCGGCTCTGTCGAGCATGAAGGGTCCTCCGCAGTCGTGGGGGTTGCGGCGGTGCAGCGACTCGGGGCGAGTCGAACGGGGAGCCACCCAAGATTGGACTGGACCACTTGGTTACGTCAAGGACTGGTCAACCGGTCCCCGGCCCCGTCGACTTCCGCGCCGGCGGCATTCGATGACGCTCCGTCAACCCCGCGGGCGCGGACGATTGCCCGGACAGGGGAGTGTCGGCCGCGGTCTGCGCGAGGCGCCCCGCGGCGGGTCGTCCCGGGGCCCCGCCCCCGCAGTCGTGGAGGAGGTGTTCGTGCGGTGGCGAGCCGGGGCGGGGAGGGCGGCCGCCCGACCGGAGCCGGTCGGGCGGCCCGGAGTAGCATCGGCTCGTTCCCGAACGGATCACCAGGAGAGGCGGCGACCATGCCGGAGGAACCCGGTTACCTGCTGGACAACCGGCGGCGCGAGGCGGGGGAGCGGTTCGCCGCGATGGCGGAGCTGTTCGACCCGTGGACGCTGCGTCACCTGGACGCGATCGGCGTCGCCGAGGGCTGGCACTGCTGGGAGGTCGGCGCCGGTGCGCCCGGCATCCCGCGCGCGCTCGGCGAGCGGGTCGGGCCGACCGGACGGGTGCTCGCCACCGACCTGGACACCAGCTGGCTCACCGGCCTCCCCGGCAACGTCGAGGTGGCCCGGCACGACGTTGCCGCCGACCCGCTGCCCGAGGGCGAGTTCGACCTGGTGCACGCCCGGCTGCTGCTGGTCCACCTCCCGGACCGGGAGGCCGTGCTGCGCCGCCTGGCCGAGCGGGTCCGCCCGGGCGGCTGGCTGGTGATCGAGGACGCCGACCCCGCCCTCCAGCCCCTCGCCTGCCCGGACGAGCACGGGCCGGACCAGGAGCTCGCCAACCGGATCCGGCGCGCCTTCCGGGCCCTGCTCGCCGAGCGCGGCGCCGACCTCTCCTTCGGCCGGACGCTGCCCCGGCTGCTGCGCGCCGCCGGGTTGGCCGAGGTCTCCTCGGCCGGCTACTTCCCGCTCACCTCGGCCGCCTGCCGCAGCCTGGAGGCAGCCACCGTGCGGCACCTGCGCGCCGAACTGCTCGCCGCCGGACTGACCGACGGCGAGCTCGACGCCCACCTGGCCAACCTGGCGGCGGAGGAGCTGGACGTCACCACCGCGCCGCTGGTCAGCTGCTGGGGCCGCCGCAAGCCCTGACGGTGCGTCAGGCCTCTGCGGCTCCTTCGGGTTCCGCGGCTCCCTCGGGCTCTGCGGCTCCCTCGGCTTCCGCGCGCCCGCCGGTCAGCGTGGCGGCCCAGTCGGCCAGCGCGGTGAAGTCCTCGGCGCGCAGGCCGATCCGCGGGTTGACGCGGTGCAGCAGCGCCGGTCCCGGGTGGTGGGCGGCCACGAAGGCTTCGTCCAGCGGGCCGAGTTCGTCGTCCACCCAGGCGAAGGGGCGGCCGGCGGCGTGCGCGAGGAGCGTCTCGGTCTTCCAGTGCACGCCGTCCGGGCGCTCCTGGAAGAGCACCTCGGTGAAGTCCACGAAAGGCAGCTCCGGCAGGCCCACCACCGGGGCGATCCACCGGTTCGCCTTGGCCATCCACGTGGTCCCCCAGCACAGTTCGTACTCCAGGGCGAGCAGCGCCGCACCGTGCTCCGGGTGCAGCCAGACCCGCAGCGGCTTCTTCGGCTCGCGCGGCACCCGGATCGTGGTGTAGCCGGATGGGCGGCGGTGCAGGAGGGCCGCATAGGGGTTGAGCGGTCCGTCGACGTCCAGGTAGAGCAGTGGGCGGTTCATGGTCCCCCCGATATCCGTGGTCTGCCGGTCAGTATCGGCCGTCCGTCAGCTGCTGGGAAACCCATTCCGCGAACTCCGCGCGGTGGTCGGCGGCGGCCCGGTCGGCGAGGGCGTGGGCGCGCAGGGTCACGGACTGCTCCTCGGCCGTGCGGCGGAGCAGGTCGACCCGCTGCACCATGTCGGCCTCCAGGCCCAGCGCGAGCAGCGTCTTGGCGGCGGTGCGGTCGCCGGTGAGGCTGTCGGCGGTCAGCCGGCAGGTCAGCGCCCAGGCCCGGACCCGCTTGACGGCCGCCGCCGCATCGCCGTCGAGCAGGCCGAGCAGCAGGCGCACGGCCGGGGCGGCCGCGGCCTCGGGGGAGAGCCGCCAGGCGTCGAAGGCCGCCTGGCAGGCCAGCGCGACGGTGCCGGCGGTGCGCTCGTGCTCCTGGTCGCGCAGGCCGAAGACCAGCGCGTCGGCCACCAGCAGGGTGGCGGTGGCCTGGGTGAGCATGTCGGGCAGTACCTCGGCGACCTGGCGCGGGCGCGTCCAGCCGCCGCCGGTGGAGAGCTCCGCCAGGATCTCCAACTGCGAGGCCAGGTGCCGGCTGAGATCGGCCGCCTGGTCCAACTGGCCCGCCATGTCGTCGAGTCGGTGGCTGTGCCCGGTGGCCCCGGCCAGCGCCTTGGTCCACTCCGGACCGCCCGGCGGCTCCTCCACGGCCTGTTTGAGCAGGCTGTGCAGGGCGAACAGCGCGCCGCGGGTGGTCTCCCAGTCGAACGGCTCCGCCGTGTCCAGGTCCTGACGGTCCATCGGATCTCTCCCCTGCCGACGTCCGGTACGGTACGTGCCCGGCCGATCACGCTACCCGCCGGTCGGGTGCGCCGCGAGAGGGCGGGGGGAGCACCGCGGGGATCGCGGCGGCACGCGCCCGCCCGTGGCCCGTCTTGCTTGACCGGGCCGTGGCGGTGGCGGATCCTTGCGCGGTGGACGACATCGATCTTCAGATCTTGCGCGAACTGCAGGCGGACGGCCGGCTCAGCAACCAGGACCTAGCGGAGCGGGTCGGCCTGACGGCCTCGCCCTGCATGCGCCGGGTGCGCCAACTGGAGCGCGACGGCGTGATCCAGGGCTACCGCGCCGTGGTCGACCCGGCGGCGGTCGGGCGGGGCTTCGAGGTGCTGGTCTCGGTGGAGGTGCGCCGGGAGCGGGCCGCGGTGGAGGCCTTCGAGGCCGCGCTGGCGGAGATCCCGGACGTGATCGAGGCCTACCGGCTGTTCGGCAGCCCGGGCTGCCTGCTCCGGATCGCGGTCGCCGATCTGCAGGCCTACGAACGGCTCTGGATCGAGCGGCTGACCGCGCTGGCCGGCGTGACCGAGGTCAACTCGCAGATCATCATGAAGCGGATCAAGGACCCGGAGGGCGTACCGGTCAGCCGCCCCAAGGCCCGGCGCTGACGCTCAGTCACCGCCGGCGGCCAGGGGAGCGCCGCCGGCCGTCCGCCGAGCGGGTGAAGTGGGCGACGCACAGGTCCGCGAACCCGGTTGCCGGTGGCCCACGGTGACATTCTGTGGGCCGTGCCCGCCGGGTGTCCCGCCCGGCACCGAGCGGCGGTGGAGGCTGCGTGATCCGGTGGACGGCCAGCAGACGGAGTGCGGGGAGCGGACGGAGCAAACGGAGCAGACGGTGCGGGTGGGGAGCGGCCTGTGGCGCGGCCGTGCTGATACTGCCGCTGGCGGTGGGCGGCCCCGCCTGGGCCCACCCGGACGACGACCCGCCGCCACCGGCCCCGAGCGCCACCGCCGCCACCTCGACCGCCACGGCCACCGTGCAGCCGCCGAGCGGCCCGGAGGCTCCCCCGGCCACCGCCGAACTGCTCTCCCGCACCGACGGCGTGGCCGCCCTGCTGGTCCGGCTGCAGGAGCTGCGCCACCAGGCCGAGCAGGCCGCCCAGGAGTCCACCGCCCGCGACGCCGAACTGGCCGCCCGCCAGGCCGAGGTGGACCGGACCGACGGGCAGATCGCCGCCCAGCAGCAGCAGGTGGACGCCAGCGAGGGCGAGGCCGCCCGGCTGGCCGGCGAGCAGTACCGCGACGGCGGCCTCTCCGGGATCACCCGGTTCCTCTTCTCGCTCACCCCCACCGGTCTCCTCTCCGAAGCCGGTGACCTGCAGGAACGTTCCCGTTCCGAGTCCGACGTGGTCCGCGAGCTGCGCGCGGGCCGGTCCCGGCTGGCCGCCCTGGGCGACACCGCCCGGCAGGCCCGCGTCCAGGCCCAGCTCGCCGCGGACCGGGCCCGCACCGCCCGCGACGCCGCCCAGCGCGAGGCGAGCGGCATCGAGGCCCAGCTGACCGCCCTCACCGACGCCCAGCGCTCCCAACTCGACCAGCGCGAGGGGGCCCTGGCCGACCTGGCGGAGCAGCGGCTGGTCGCCTCCGGCCTGCTCGGCACCGGCGGCGGCCCGGCCACTCCGGCGGCCGCCACCGCCGTCGGCTATGCGATGGCGCAGCTCGGCAAGCCCTACCTGTGGGGCGGTACCGGCCCGGACGCCTACGACTGCTCGGGCCTGACCTCCAAGGCCTGGGAGGCGGCCGGGGTGCCGATGCCGCGCACCAGCCAGGAGCAGTGGGCGAGCCTGCCCAGGGTCCCGCTGGACGCGCTGCGCCCGGGCGATCTGATCATCTACTTCCCCGACGCGACCCACGTCGGCCTGTACCTGGGCAACGGCCTGATGGTGAACGCCCCGCACACCGGTGCGGTGATCCGGGTCGCCCCGGTGGCGGCGATGCCGGTGCTCGGCGCGGTCCGCCCGAAGGCCTGAGGCGGTGCCCGGCCACGGAGTACGGGCCGGGACAGCGGAAGGCCCCGCCCTTCGCACTGGTGGGGAGGCGGAGGACGGGACCGGTCCGTGGTGCCGCCGGGCGGTGGGGGCCGCCCGGCAGGTGACGGTGGATCAGTACTGGGTGCTGATCGTCACGCCGCTGATGTCGGTCTGGGCGTAGATGCTGATGTAGCGGTAGCCCGCGGTCGGGTTGGTGACGGTGATCGACTGGGTGGTGCCCGGGTTGGTCGAGGAGGCCGTGAAGGCGCTCGGCGAGGCCCAGGTGCTGTCGTTGTAGTAGAGGTACCCGGTGCCGGTGCCGCCGGCGGTGGTGACCTTCAGGGTGCTGGTGCCGGCCGGCAGGTAGATGTACTTGTAGTCGGTGTTCCCGGCGGTGGCGGACTCGTTGGACCGGGAGCAGTTCTGGCCCATCGCGTCGGTGCGCTGGTCGGTGCAGGCCGGCAGGACGGTGCCGGTGCCCGCGCCGACGGTCACGGTGACCGAGGTCGGGGTGGAGTCGCTCTTGCCGTTGCCGTCGGTCACGGTCAGCGCGACCGTGTAGGTGCCGGCGGCGGCGTAGCTGTGGCTGGGGTTGCGCTCGTCCGAGGAGGTGCCGTCACCGAAGGTCCAGTGCCAGGCGGTGATCGGGGAGGTGGAGGCGGTGACCACGGACTTGTCGGTCAGGCTGACCGTCGCGCCGTTGACGGTGGAGCCGAAGAGCGCGGTCGGGCCCTCGGCATAGCAGGCGCCGCCGGCGCAGGCGTCCAGCCAGGCGTTGAAGTCGGCGTCGTAGCCGGTGCCCAGGCCGTTGTAGACCGCGTAGCCACCGGTGTAGTCGCCGGCCCGGAAGTGGGTCAGCATGTTCTGGACCACGTCGGGGTGCTTCTCGAACATGTACCGGACCGCGAGGTAGCCCCACGGGTAGGTGCGGGTGGAGTCCGAGTTGTCGTACGTGTTCTGGAGGATGGTGCTGAGCGGGTAGGTGTGCTTGGCCGCCTCGGTCATCGCCTGGGTGTCGGTCAGGCCGCGGTAGCTGTAGGACTCGTACTCGGCGACGCCCTCGATCCACCAGATGTCCGGGACGGAGATCTCGGTGGTGAAGTTGCCCTTCATGTCATAGATGTTGTCCAGGTAGTGCGTGTACTCGTGGTTGAGGTTCCACACGTTCGCCGGGAAGCTGTCGTTCCACGACTTCTGGTACATCACCGACACGGCCTGCTTGGTCGGGTCGGTCGGGTCCATGACGGTCTGGCCGCCGTTGTTGGTGGAGTTGTTGAAGATCGCCCAGGAGTAGGTCAGGTAGTCCGCCTGGTTGGCGAAGACCGCCAGGGTGATCGTCTTGCCGTACGGGTTGACCGGGCCGCTGTCCTTCACCAGGTTGTGGAAGAAGGTGTCCTCGCCGCGCAGGCTGTTGCAGACGTTGGCGAGGTCGGCCGCGGAGAGCGCCTCGGTGACGATGCTGCGGTTGTCGCAGACCAGCTGGTTCGGCAGCACCGCGGCGGTCAGCTTGGCCGGCAGGTTGCAGGTGCCGTAGTACGAACACTGGCTGTTGTCGTAGTAGTTGGCGTTCCACGCGAGGTGCACGTAGAGCGGGCCGGTGGCGCCGGTGACGGTGATGCCGTCCAGCGCCTTCTTCACCAGCGGCTTGGCCAGCGCCTCGACCGCGGCACCGTCGCCGGCCATCCGGGCCAGGTCGTTGCCCGCGTTGATGTCGAGGAACGCGTTGGCCGTGCCGAGCAGGTCCTTGTGCGCCGGCACGAAGGCGCCCAGGGTGTTGATCAGCGTCGGGTCGGCCGCGATCGCGCTGGTGAAGTCGGTGTTCCAGTTGCCGCGCCAGAGCGGGGAGGAGAACACGGCGTTGACCGCGTTCACCATCTTCGGGGCGGAGTTGTAGGAGTTGTTGTAGCCGCTCAGCACCTGGTTGTAGACCTTCAGGTACTGGCTCTGCAGGTTGGCGCTGTCGGTCAGCACCAGCACGTCGTAGAGCACCAGGCCGTTGGCGTCGGTGACGTCGGTCCAGTGCTGCCCGGCGAAGAACGCGTCCAGGCCGGACTTGACGATCGTGGTGAGGGAGCTGTCGTAGGCGCCGACGGCGCCCGCGTTGTAGGACTGGACGTAGTAGCCGGCCCGCAGGAAGAGCACCAGCTGCCAGATGCCCGACGAGTTGTCGCCGGTGTAGCCGGCGGCCAGCCGCTTGAACTCGTTGGCGACGGTCAGCATCTGGGACTGCTTGAAGATGCTGCCCGCGTCGGTGCCGGTGACGTTGTAGAGGGTGTTCATGCAGTCGGTGGTCGAGCCCTTGACGAAGGAGACCAGGTCGGCACCGGTGCGGCTGCCGAAGTCGGACGGGTTGCAGGTCTGCGCGGTGGCCGCGGCCGCACCGGCGGTGGCGGTGGTGCCCGCCTGGCCGGGGGCGCCGGTCGGGGTGGCGGCGGGAGCCTGCTTCTTCAGGGTGCGGGGCGCGATCTGCAGCGCGGTGCCGGCGGGCTGGGCCATCGAGGCCTGGCCGAGGATGGCCGCGGGCAGCGGGGCGTCGGTGTCGCCGAGCTCCTCCGAGGCGGCGACCAGCGGGCCCAGCGGCTTGGGGGCCAGCGGGGCGGAGGCCGCGGCCGGCTGTGCAGCGCCGGTGAGCGGGTGGGAAGGGGCGGCGAAGGCGGGGGCCGGCAGCAGGGTGGCGGCCGTGGCGGCGCCGGCGACGACGCCGGCCATGAGGGTGGGGAGCGGTATACGCAGGCGCACTGCTGTCCTTCTCCTGTGGGGGGAGGCTCGGTTGAGCTTCAGGCGAGGCGAGGGGGATTTGACGTGAATCCTGTCATCAGGTGAACGTCAGAACAATGTCACAGGTCATATGACATCGTTCGCGTCCGCCATAACATCCGGCAGGGGGTCGCGGCCGGAGGTCGTGGTCGGTGTTATGGCCTGGTCGCCCGGTAGGTGCGGGACGCCCAGGACTGGAAGTGCGGGGAGTCGGCGATCAGGTCGCGGTAGGCGGCGGTGGCGGCGCCGAAGAGCGTCTCCACCACGTCCCCGCTGACCGCCGCCGGCCGCCAGGCCAGCAGGTAACGGGCCCAGATGGGGGTGCCGATCAGCGGTTTGATCACCACCTCGGCCAGCGGACGGCTGGTGGCCTGCACCACCGAGATGCCGAGGCCGGCCGCGATCAGCTCCTGCAACTCCATCCGGCCGCCCAGGAAGTCGTGGACGGTGGCCGGGGCGAAGCCGGCCGAGGCGCAGGCGCCGTAGAAGACGCTGTGCCAGCCGGCGCCGTCGTCGGGCGTCAGGAACCAGTCCTCGTTGGCCAGGTCGGCCAGCGCGACCTCGGTGCGGTGCCGCAGGTGGTGGCCGGCCGGCAGGGCGACGAAGCTCGGCTCCGTGACGAACCCCCGGTGCTGGATCGCCGCCGAGTGCTCCAGTTCCATGCCGGGGTAGTCCACCGCGACCGCGGCGTCCATGACGCCCTGCTCCAGCAGGTGCACGATGTCCGAGGAGCGGTAGATGGTGCTGACGGTCAGCTGCAGGTCCGGCCGCTGATGTCGGATCCGGGTCAGCAGGCCGGGCAGGATCGGCGAGTTGGTGGCCGCCAGCCGCAGCTCGCGGGCGGCCTGGGCCGCCTCCTCGACCGGGCGCCGGCCCAGGGTGTCGGCCCTGGCCAGCACGTCCCGGGCGGCGGCCAGCACCTCCACGCCGAAGAAGGTGGGGGCCACGCCGGAGGCGGTCCGCTCGAACAGCGGTGCCCCCAGGTAGCGTTCTATCCGCCGCAGCTGCGTGCTGGTGGCCGGTTGCGACGCGCCGAGGACGGCGGCGGCCCGCCCCACGCTCCCGGTGTCGGCGATCGTACACAGCACCCGCAGGTGCCGAAGCTCCAACTCCATGGGCCCCTCCCTTGAACGGCGGCCCGCCCCCGTGCCCTTCCGGTGGCGTGGGACGGTCTGCCGCCAGAACGGTTGTGCAATAGCACACGTAACATGTCAGATCCTGGGGGACACCTTCGCCCCGGCTCAGGGGCGCGTCAAGCCCCCTCTCACCTGTGGCATCACGCTTGTACGGCTTTGCGCGGGCCGCCGTGACCGGACCGGTGCACGGTGTGCACAGCTGCTTCACGGTGCGTCGCGACACTGAAGCGGTGGCAGTGCCGGAAGCAACGCGGAAGCCGAAGCGGTCAGGAGCGGGTGTCCAGCCGCCAGTGCGCCACGGTCGCGTCGTCGTGCTTCTTGAACCGGGGCCAGAGCCGGCCCAGCGGGTCACGCTCCTCGGCGGCCCGGACCTTGCGGATCAGGCCGTCGGGGCCGAACCGGTCCAGCAGCTCGATCGCGCCGGACCAGTCGGTCAGCCCGTAGGCGTCCACGTAGTCGGCGGCGCCGTCGCTGGCCAGGGTGACCGAGCGCAGCCCGGCCAGCGGCACGGTCGCGGTCAGCGCGTGCTCGGCGCTGCGCGGATCGGCGCCGCAGACCCAGTAGCCGCCGATGGTGTTGCGGTGCGGCAGCTCGTCCGCGATGTAGGCGCGCCGGGCGGCGGTGTGCCCGGCGGTGCCGACGGCGTGCTGGGTCATCTCCTTCCACCGCTCCTGGAGCACCGGGATCTGCCGCACCCGCCGGTCGCTGACGGCCAGGCAGTCGTCCGGGCCGGTGAGCACGATCACCGAGTCGTGCAGCGCCAGGTACTCCAGCTGCTCCGCGCGCTGGCGCACCACCGCGACGGTGGAGGACGGGGTGCCGGGGTGGCGCAGGTCGCAGCTGCCCCGGTGCAGGTCGGCCACCTGGGCGATGGCCTCGCCGAGCAGCCGGGCGATCGGGTCGGGCCGGGTGAGCAGCGCGGCGGTCAGCCGCCCGCCCAGCTGGCGGACGTACCAGCGGACGCCGTGGAGGCAGCCGCCGCCGTCCTCGCTGGGCCCGCCCGCGCCGTCGAGCAGCACCACGAGGTCGGGCGCGGTGATCACCAGGTCCTGGTTGGGTGTGCCCGCACGGCCCGCGCTGGTGGCGGTGGTGATACGCATCGGCGGGTCTCCCTGGAGCCGGGCAGGCGGTCTGGGCGCCTGCAACATGTGACATGACGCGCCTATTTATAACGCGTTCAAACAGAAGGAAACAAGAGCCAACATGAGCGTCGGGAGGAGCCGCCGCCCGGTAAGGGGCTCCCCGGGCCCCGCGCCCCCGGGGCGCTCCCGCGCGCCCTGCGGTCCGATGGTTCGTCTGCCGATGGTCCTCACGGGACCGGCGCCATGCGTCAGCTGCCGCTCCGGCTACGAGTCCAGCAGTGGGCTCGGGCCGCGCTACGACCCGTTCCTGCCGACCTTCTGGCCGGCCCGGGTTCCCAACCACGTGCTGACCGAGCGCGACTACCTGACCGTCAACAAGGAGAGCGGCCGCCCGACCGAGGACCAGCGCGCCGACGCCTTCGCCAACCGCGCCTCCTGGCTGCGCGGACTGCACGGCACCCCGATCGACCAGCTCACCCAGGGCGTCGCCGAGTGGTACAAGTTCGGCATCGTCGAAGTCCGGCCCTACACCGTCGGGGACGGCAGGTACCCCGACCGGCTGCAGGTCGAGTCGGTTCCCGGCTTCCCGCTGGAGGGCGTCTCGGACACGGCCAACCTGGTCGCCATCCACGTGGACGCCGCCACCGCCGCCGAGGACGCCGCGGTGCTGGCCGCCGCCGGGGACGTGCTCTCGCTCACCGGCCTGGCCGCCGAGGAGGTCACCGTCGGGTACTTCGACAAGCTCGACCCGTTCCGCCGGGACCGGGGCGAACCCGCGTGACGGTCCGCCGGCGCACCGCCCGCCACGAGGTGCTCGTGGCGGGCGGCGGCCCGGCCGGTGCGGCGGCCGCGCTGGCGCTCGCCGCCCGGGGGCGCGGGGTGCTGCTGGTGCACCACCCCGGCGGGCCGCCGCCGGTCGGCGAGGCGCTGCCCGGCGCGGCACGGCTGCTGCTGCGCGATCTCGGGGCGGCCGGCTCCGTGCCCGGCGAGGGACACCTGGCCTGCCCGGGCAACCGGTCGGCCTGGGGCTCGTCCCGGGTGCACGCGGTGGACTCGGTGCTCGACCCGTACGGCCCCGGCTGGCACCTGGACCGGGCGCTCTTCGACGCCCGGCTGCGGCAGGCGGCGCAGGAGCGGGGCGCGGTGCTCGCCGAGGGTGCGGTGCGGTCCGCGGAACGCGTCGCGGACGGCTGGGAGGTGCTGATCGGTCAAGCCGACGGTACGTCGAAAGCCGTGCGCTGCCGGTGGATCGTCGACGCCACCGGCCGCCGGGCGGCCCTCGCCACCCGGTACGGCGGCGCCCGGCGGTGCGGTACGGACCGGCTGGTCGGGCTGCACCTGGCGGTGCCGGCCGGGCCGGGCGACCAGGGCACGCTGGTCGAGTCCGCGCCGGACGGCTGGTGGTACAGCGCGCCGCTGCCGGACGGCCGGCTGCTGCTCGCCTGCTTCACCGACGCGGACCTCCCGGCCGCCCGGGCCGACGGCCTCCCGGACCGGCTGGCCGAGACCGGGCCCACCCGGGCCCGGGTCGGCGCCGCCTCGCTGCCGCCGGGCGGGCGCCGGCGCACTTCTCCTGGCTGGACCGGGTCTGCGGCGAGGGGTGGACCGCGGCGGGCGACGCGGCCGCCGCCTTCGACCCGCTCTCCTCGCAGGGCATCCTGACCGCCCTGTACACCGGCCGGGCCGCCGCCGAGGCCGTGCACGCCCGGCTGGCCGGCGACCCCGGAGCACCCGCCCGCTACGCCGAGCAGGTCGCCGTCCTGGTCGAGGCCCACCGGCGCAACCGCGCCGCCTACTACGGGCAGGAACGGCGCTGGCCGCTGCACCCGTTCTGGGCCCGCCGCCAACAGCCGCCACAGCCGCCGGCCCCGCTCCGCGCGCGGGCGGAACGGGGCCGGGAGGCCGGTACGGCGTCGGATCAGAGCTCGTCGCCGGGCCGGTAGGCGCAGAGCGACCAGATCACGAAGACACCGATCGCCACCAGGGTCAGCGACCACCAGGGCTGGTAGGGGATGAAGAGGAAGTTGGCGATCACGCTCAGACCCGCGATCCCCACACCCAGCACCCGCGCCCAGAGCGCCCTGCTGAGCAGCCCCAGACCGGTGACCGCCACCACGACGCCGATGATCAGATGGATCCAGCCCCAGGAGGTCAGGTCGAACTTGAAGACGTAGTTCCCGGCCCGGGTGTAGACGTCGTCCTTGGCGATCGCCATCACGCCCTCGAAGATCCCCAGGACGCCGTCCAGCAGCATCAGGACCGCCGCGAAGAGGACGCCGCTGGCGGCCGCACCGTGGCGCTGGCGTGGTGATGGGGCCGCCGCCGCCCCACCGGCGGTGGCCCCTCCGGTGCCGCCCTGCGGCGGGTTGTAGGGCTGCTGCGCGCTGCTCATGGCCGGCTCCCTCGGTCGGTGGCTGCCTACCATCACCCTGCGTCACCGGCCACCGGGCGGGCCATCCGGGCTGCGCCGTCCGGGTGAGGGACGGGGACGCGCCGGTGGTTGACGGGCGCGCGCGGGCAGCGGCAGGATGGTACGCAGCGTGGCCTACGCTCAACCTCTCGTGACCGCCCCCAGCGCGGTCCTCCAAGGGAGGCAAAGGGACCGGAGTCTCAGGCCGCCATCGCCGCCCGACCCGCTCGGGGCGAGGTTGCTGGGGAACGGACGCCCGGGGCGTGGAAGGCCACGATGACTGCCCACCGGAACTTCAAGCGCCAGGTGCGCGCCCGCGCCGCCAAGACCGGCGAGTCCTACACCGCCGCCCTGCGGCACTTCCGCCCCGAGTCCGCCGGCGAGGCCCGGTCGGGCGCGCGGCAGCCCGCGGCCGTCCGGCTCGCGGTCGCGCAGACGCCCGTCCGCGAGGACCCGCGCGACGCCGAGGGGCTGCGCGCCGCCGGCCGCGAGGTCCGCGCGCTGATGCGCGAGGCGAGCGCCCGGGGCGCCCGGATCGCGCACTTCCCGGAGGGCGCGCTCTGCTTCCCGCACAAGCTGCTGCTCTCCGTCGACGGTCCCGAGGCGGTCGGCCCGGCCGACTGGGACCGCTACCGCTGGGAGGAGGCGCGGGCCGAGCTGGCCGCGATCGCCGAGCTGGCCGGCGAGCTGCGGCTGTGGACGGTGATCGCCGCCCCGCACCGGCTGACCGCGCCGAACCGCCCGCACAACAGCCTCTACGTGCTCTCCGACCGGGGTGGGCTGGTGACCCGGTACGACGAGCGGATGCTGTCGAACACCAAGGCCTCCTACCTCTACTCGCCGGGCCGCGCACCGGTGGCCTTCGAGGTCGACGGGGTGCGGTTCGGCTGCCTGCTCGGCATGGAGATCCACTACCCGGAGCTGTTCGCCGAGTACGAGGCGCTGGACGTGGACTGCGTGCTGCTCTCCACCACCGGCGTCCGCCCCGGCAGCCCCGCCGCGCAGGCCCAGGGGCACGCCGCGAACAACGCCTTCTGGGTCAGCCTCGCGGTGCCGACCCAGCACGCGGCCACCGCGCCGTCCGGCGTGGTGGCGCCGAACGGCGAGTGGCTGGCGCGCTGCCCCGCGGAGGGCGAGCCGGCGCTCGCGGTGGTGGACCTCGACGACGGGGACGAGGCCGCCGCCGAGGCGGTGGCGCACGCCCGTCCGTGGCGCCGGGCGGCGCGGGCGGGCCTGGCCGCCGGGCAGCGGCCGGCCGACCCGCGCAGCGAGGACCGCGGCGCGGCGTTCTGACCCGGGCTCACCGGGGGCGCCCGGTCCGGCTGCTGGTCAGCCGGCCCGGGCGACCCGCTCGGCCGTCAGGCAGGCGCGCATGATGGCGACCCGGATCACCGGCCCGCCCACCCCGCACTTGATCACGTAGAAGAGGATCAGGTTGGTCGCGGTGACGGCCAGCGCGTACACGTAGAAGTCGTGCAGTACCCGCAGGTAGAGCAGGCTGCCGATGGTCAGCACCAGCACCGCGTAGAACGCCGAGGTCGGGGTCCACTGGGTGAAGGCGGAGAGCCCGGTGATCTTGGCGTCCTCCTCCGGCAGGGTGGTCAGACCGAGCCGCCGGGAGCGGGCGCTGACGGCGCGGATGAAGAGCAGGGTGGAGGAGTTGGCCAGGAAGACGAAGATCTGGCCGATGGCGGAGTTGATCGGCCACCAGCGCGGCTCGACCAGGGTGACGGCCAGCACCAGCCCGCAGGGGACGACCGCCATCAGCCGCATGGCCGCCTCGGTCACCACCGCCAGCCAGCTCAGCCCGCCGGCCCGGCGGCCGATCGCCAGCGGCGTCAGCCCGGAGAAGAGCATCTGGTAGTACTTCGGTGCGGCGATGGCGTAGGAGAGCCCGATCATCCGGGCCGGCAGGTTGGCCCGCCAGTCCGGCATCCGGTAGTCGGCGTGCCGCCAGGAGTCGACGATCGGGATGCCGTCGGGGTCGTGGCCGAGGTGCTGGGCCAGCTCGACCAGCCGGTTGCCCCAGGAGAGGTCCAGGTCGCGCAGCAGCCAGGTCAGCACGACCGAGTTGGTGAGCGCCCAGATCAGCGCGGAGAGCAGCGACCAGGCGAGCAGCCAGTTGGTGAACGGCTGGCGGCTGTCCGGCGTGCCGGAGGGGCCGCGGCGCCGGCGGGTCCGCCACAGCCGCCACTCCCGGCCCGGATCGCCGGCCAGCGGCCGGGCCAGCTCGCGCAGCGCCCGCCAGCCGGTCTCCACCCGCAGTTCGCCGCCGTCCCGCTCGGCCGCGCGGACCAGCTCAAGTTCGGCGACGAAACTCTCCTTCAGCCGCTGGTAGGAGAAGTCGGGCGGGGCCTGGTCGGCGAAGATCAGCAGCCGCCGGGCCGGGGCGGCGTCGATCAGGTCCTCCAGGAACCGGGCCAGCTGCGGCGCGCGCATGTAGAAGATGTCCGAGACCACCCGCTCGGTGTGCTCCACTCCGGTGCCGAGCAGCATCAGCAGCCGGCCCAGCGAGTAGAGGTCGGCCCGGCGGATGTCGCTGTCGCCGGCGCGCACCTCCGGGGCGATGTAGGAGGAGTCGGCGCCGGTGTTGCCGGTGATGGTGTGGGTGTAGAGGTAGTTGCGGCCCAGGTCGACCAGCCGGAAGGTGCCGTCGGCGCCGGAGACGATGATGTTGGACGGCGATAGGTCGGCGTGCACCCCGCCGAGGCCCCGGTGCAGCGGGTTGTCCGCGGCGACCTGCTGGAGCTCGGCCAGCGCGTCGAAGAGCTTCACGGCCCGCTCGCGCAGCCGGTCCAGGTCCAGCCGGTGGTCGCCGGGGTGGCGGTCGGCGGCCTCCGCGCGGACCAGCTCGGCGAGGGTGCGGCCCTCGACGAAGTCCATCATGATCCAGGTGTCCGAGCTGGCCCAGACCCGTACCAGGTGGCGCACCCCCGGGGTGGTCGAGCCGTAGGTCCGCGCGTACTCGCGGGTCGCCCGGACCAGGGTCTCGATCCGGGTGAACGGATAGAGGATCAGCTTCAGCGCGAAGTCCGGCTGGGCGCCGTGCACCGGGCCCGAGGTGCGGCCGTGCAGGATCATCGAGGTGCTGCCGTGCCGGTGGAAGCGCAGGTCCGGCTCGATCGCCTGCCACTCCCGGGCCGGCGCCGGATCGGCGGCATCGGGCTCGGGGCGGTAGACGGCGCCGATGGTGCGGGCCACGGCCGGCTGGGCGGTGAGCGTCCCGCAGACCGCCGGACAGTCGTGGGTGAGCGCGCCGGTGCCGTGGCCCGCACCGGCGGCGGTCACCGTGACGGAGCGCTGGGCCTCGGACTCGGCCAGGCCCAGCAGGGTCAGCAGGAAGAGCCCGGTGAACCCGAACAGCTCGGCCAGCGCCCGCTTGCGATCGTCCGCCAGCTCCTGGTAGCCGGCGCACCAGGCGGTGAGGACGGCGACGGTGTCGGCGCGCGAGTCGAGCCCGAACCGGTTGTCGAAGGACCGCTCGTCCACCGGTATCTCCTGCAGCACCCGCCGCCAGGCCGCCAGCCGGCGGGTGCGCTGCCGGGCGTGCTCGGCCGGCCCGGTGGCGGACGGCAGGAGCAGCGTGGAGCGCAGCCGGACGGTGTCGGCCTCGCTATGCCCCGTCAACCCGCGCAGCGCCGCGAGTACCGGTTCGAGCGTCGGTCCTTGGGACACCATGCGCGCTCTCCACCACCGTCAGTCTCGGTACGGCATGTATCCGGCCCGCGGCGAGGTCGGCGGCGGGCCGGCCCTCCAGCACGCAGAAGGCCGTCTCGTACGCCATCCGGGCGTGCTCCAGCACCAGGTGGCGGTCGGTCTCGTGCCGCTTGAGCTCGGTCATCCAGGGCAGCGGGGCGAGATCCAGCACCTGCGGGCCGACCGCGTTGGGCCGCAGCCGCTCGGCGCGCAACCACTCCTGGTCCCGGCGCTTCTGACGGATCGCCGCCAGGTAGCCGTCGCCGAGCCCGGTGCGCAGCCGCTCCAGGTGCAGCCGGGTGTAGCGGTGCACCAGCGAGATGCCGCCCGCGCCCGGGTTGTCGGTCATCGGCCGGGTGGAGAGCGAGAGCACGTGGGTGCAGCCGTCGTCCAGCGCGAGCCGGAACGGCAGCGCGGTGAGCACGCCGCCGTCCACCGCGCGGCGGCCGTCGGGCGTGCGCATGGTGCCCGGGAGCGCGACGGGCAGCCAGGCAGAGGCCCGGAGTGCGCCCTTGAGCTCGGCGGCGGAGGCGAAGTCGCGCAGCACCACGGTGGCCAGCGCGTCCACGTCGGTCACCGGGACGGCCAGCGGGATCGGCGAGTCGACCACCGCCTGGTAGTCCAGCGGCTTGACCCGCTCCATCACGTGGTCGAAGGAGTAGTCCAGGTTGAGGATCGGCTGCCGCTTCAAAGCCCGCCCGAAGTCGATAAACTGACGTGTAGTCAGATCGTCGTAGTAAATCGACAGCGGGTACCAGGTCTCCCCGGCGAGGAAGTAGGCGGCGTTGATCCCGCCCGCCGAGCAGCCGTACACCACGTCGAAGGCGTTCTTGAAGCCGTAGTCGTCCAGCTGGTTGAGCATCGCCGCGGACACCACCCCGCGCATCCCGCCGCCCTCGACGGCCAGTGCCAGTCGCGCGCCGTCCGTGCGCTCGCCCGGCAGACTGCCGGAGTCCCGCCGGGCGCGCAGCAGCTCCAGCACAGGATGCGCAGGATCCCAATACTCCCGGGTGATCATGCACCTGTCGGTCATAGTGCAGTACTTTGCCACAAGTGGCCGACACCGCAACGTGTTTCACGGTGCGAAGTGGGTGCGGGATGCGGAGCGCGAGCCGCCGTTTGGGCGGGTCGTTCGTTCAGAGCCGGCCCCGCCTCGCAGACGGGCCGTCAGTTCGCATGATCGGATATATCGTAGGCACACCGGACAGGGGCGGTCCGCCGCGCCGCGCCCGCTGGCCGCTCGCCGCTGGCCGCTCGCCCGCTCCGTCAGGCGGAGGCCAGGGTGATGTTGAACGCCCCGTGGCCCACCTTGGCGTAGAGCGGCAGCCAGAGGTTCATGTACGCCTCGGTGCCGCGGGCGGTGGCCACCCCGCCCAGGTCGACGATCTGCCCGGCACCCCAGCCGAAGGAGCGCAGCAGCTCGGCGGCCCGCTGCTTGGCGGTGGCGTCCTCGCCGCTGAGGAAGACCACGTGCGGGCCGGGGACCTGCTCGGGCGCGACCATCACGGGGTTGTTGACGGTGTTCAGGGTCTTGACGATCCGGGCCTCGGGGAAGGCCGCCTGCAGCTGCTCGGCGACGCTGCCCTCGGCCGGCACCAGCACCTTGGGCGGGAAGCCGGCCGAGAAGTCGAGCGCGTTGGAGACGTCGATGACGGTCTTCCCGCCCAGGTGCTCGGCCCCCGCCGCGGTCAGGGCGGCGAGGGCGTGCTGGCCGGCGGTGGCGTTGACCACCAGCTCGGCCTCGGCGGCCGCGGTGGCGAAGGTGCCGTGCGCACCGCCGTTCGCGGCCGCCCAGTCGGCCGCCTCGCGGTTGTCGGCGGTGCGCGAGCCCATGGTGACCTGGTGGCCCAGGCCGGCGAGGCGGGTGGCGAGGGTGCGGCCGACCTCGCCCGTGCCCAGTACGGCGATCTTCATCAGTTCTCTCGGCTCTCTGCGGAGCGTCCGGGGTGCGGTTCCCGATCATGGCGGAGAACCGACGGGGACGGCGCGGTATTTCGCGAGCGCCGAAGACCGCCGTACCGGGTCTGACGGCGGGTCGGTGGAGCCTCCGGGCTCGTCACCCGCTGCCCGTCCGGACCGGCCGCCGCCGGACCAGGCCCTCCGTGGTCAGGCCGTAGAAGGCGGGCAGCAGCAGGAAGACCACCGCGGCGATCGCCGGGTGCACCGCCCAGCCGAGCAGCCCGGCGGCCAGGTAGCCGGCCACGCCCGCCGCCGAGCGGACCGTGCCGTGCCGGGGGAAGGCCGGCTCCATGTGCGCCGCGTGCAGGGCGGGCGTGCGGTCCAGGTGGCGGAAGAGGACGTACCAGCTGAGGCACATCGCGGCCGCCACCACCGCGTAGAGCAGCACCGCGGTGCGGGCGTCCGCGTCGGTGAACGAGTGCTGGAAGGCGGTGGAGAGCACGGCGGTCGGGAACGGCAGCGCGGCCGTGGTGAAGAGCAGCGCCAGGTTGGCCGCGTGCAGGCCGCCGTCGGTGTAGCGCAGCCGGGTGAAGGCCTGGTGGTGGTTGAGCCAGATCACCCCGATGTAGCCGAAGGAGGTGAGGTAGCCCAGGTAGGCCGGCCACTGCTCCAGCAGCGCGTGCGCCAGGCCGCCCGGCGGGTGCTCCGGCGGGTGCAGATCCAGCACCAGGATGGTGATCGCGATGGCGAAGACGCCGTCGCTGAACGCCTCCACCCGCCCGGTGTCGGCCCGGCGGAACCGGGGGCCGGGCGGGGGAGCGGCGGGGTGGTCGGACATCGGCGGATCGATTCCGTTCGTCGGCGCCGCCGCCCCGGTCGGGGCGGCGGCGCGCCGGGCTCACTGGACGGCGGCGGCCGCCGTCATCTCCCACTGCAGCAGCTCGGCGCCGTCCGGCCCGCCGGTGACGCGCTGGCCCTCGGAGCCCTTGATCCGGACGGCGTCGCCGGTGGCCAGCTGGCCTGCCCCCTCCAGCTCCGCGCTGCCGCGGGCGACGAAGAGGTAGACGAACGGCGCGGTGGCCAGCTCCAGGGTCTCGCCCGGACGGATCCGGGTGACGTGCAGCGCGGCGTGCTTCTGCCGGATCGAGATGGCGCGCTGGCTGGCGTGCCCCGGCATGCCGGAGGCCAGCGTCACCCAGCCGCCGCGGGCCAGCTCCTCGTTGATGTCGAGCTGCTCGTAGCCGGGCTGGATGCCGGCCGCGTCCGGGATGGTCCACATCTGGAGGAAGTGCACCGGGTTGCTGTGCTGCGGGCCGCCGTCGATGGTCCAGGAGTCGTTCTTCTCGCTGTGCAGGATGCCGGCGCCCGCGCTCATCCGCTGGGCCAGGCCCGGGTAGATGATCCCGTTGTGGCCCTCGGAGTCCTGGTGTACCAGGGCGCCCTCCAGCACCCAGGTGACGATCTCCATGTCGCGGTGCGGGTGGGTGTCGAAGCCGGTGCCCGGGGCGACCACGTCGTCGTTGGAGACCAGCAGCAGGCCGAAGTGGGTGTTCTCCGGGTCCCAGTGCCGGGAGAAGGAGAAGGAGTGGCGGGAGTCGAGCCAGCGGTTCTCGGTGTGGAAGCGCTCCTCGGCGCGGCGGATGTCCAGGACGGAAGCCATCGGGCCCTCCTTGGTCGGTGTTGTTTACGATTCAACAATACACCGCCCGGGGTATTCCCGGCCCAGCCGGGCCGCGGCCCCGGCCCGGCTGCGGGTCGTCGGGGCCGTCGCCGGGCGGTCCGGCAGCCGCAGCGCGCCCGGCTCGTCATCATGCGAAGGCCGTACGGGCTACCATCGGAACCGGGTTCAGGCGTTCGGCCGGGGAGCGGGTGGGAGCGGCATGCGGATCGGCGAACTGGGGCGGCGCACCGGGGTCAGCGAGCGCTCGCTGCGCTACTACGAGGAGCAGGGACTGCTCACCGCCGACCGCACCCTGGGCGGCCACCGGGACTACCCGGAGGAGGCGGTGGACCGGGTGGTGCTGATCCAGGAGCTGTTCGCGGCCGGCCTGCACAGCAAGCGGATCGTCGAGCTGCTGCCCTGTATGCGGGACTCCGACGGCGGACCGAACGAGCGCACCACGCACCGGCTGACCGAGGCGCTGCGCGCCGAGCGGGACCGGATCGACGCCCAGATAGCCGAACTGCGCCGGGCCCGCGGCGTGTTGGACGAGGTGATCGACACCGCCGCCGGCAAGGCCCGGCTGGCGGCGCTGAACGGCGACACCACCGCCTCCGCGCTCTGACCCTGCGTCAGGGCGTCCGTCAGGGCCTGCGTCAGGGCGTCCGTCAGGGCGCGCGGAAGTAGCGCGGGAAGGACATCGCCAGCCACGGCCGGCGGCCCCAGGCCAGCGTCCGTCCGCGCAGCAGGGCCTGGGCCGGCGTCATCCGGCCCAGCGCCAGCAGCAGGAAGGCCACCGGCTCGCAGCTGATCCCGCAGTCCGCCCCCGGCAGCGGCTGCCCGGTCACCTCCGCCACGCCGTCCGCCAGCGTCACCCCGAACCGGGGGCCGCCGCGCAGCACCACGGTGAACCGGGCCCGCAGCCCGGCCGCGGCCCGCCGGTCCACCACCCGGGGCATCGCGGTGAGCAGGAACGGCAGCGACAGCTCGGCCGCCTCGCGGTCCACCATGTGCGGCCGGCCCAGCGCCCGGGCCAGGTCGTAGCCGTGGCCGAGCTGGTGCACCAGCAGGTAGCTGCCCAGGGTGGCCAGGTCCATCGGCCCCATCGGCGCCTGCACCCGCTCGTCGGCGCCGCGCCCGGCCACGGCGGCCGCGAAGGCCGCCGCCTGCTCCTCGATCATCGCCGCCAGCCGGACCGGGTCGCGCTCGGGGAAGGCGCGCAGCGACTCCTCGTTGGCCGCCGCAAGCCCGTCCGGCGTGCCATCGCCGTACGGGCGCGGCACCCCGGCGGCGAGCTCGGCCATCAGCCGGTTGGCCATCGCGAGGTGGGCCGCCGCCTCGCCCACCGTCCAGGTCGAGCGGGGCACCGGGCGGGCGGGATCGGCGCCTTCGCGCAGCAACTGGGCTATGGCTGAGGCGATTCGGGTGTTGGCGGCCGTGAGGCGGTCCGGCACCCGCTCGGGGGCAGGGGCAGCAGCGGTCATGCCGATGAAGCGTGGGCCATCGGCGCCCGGCTGTCCAGGGGGCGGACAGCCCGCGGGGGAGCTGTTACCGTCCCGGCATGCAGACCAGCGAGATCGACAAGGCGGAGCTCGACCGGCTGACCGCCGACTTCTTCGGGGCCTTCGACAACCGGCACGGCGGCCCGGCCGACGTGGCGCGACTGCGGCGGCTGATGCTGCCCGGCGGGGTGATCGTCACCACCGGCGAGAACTACCGGGCTTACACGGTGGAGGAGTTCGTCGTGCCGCGGGAGGCGCTGCTCTCGGACGGCCGGCTGACCGGCTTCGCCGAGTGGGAGACCTCGGAGCGGACCGAGATCGCCGGGGACATCGCCAGCCGGTTCGGCGAGTACCGCAAGGCCGGGCTGCTGGAGGGCGAACCCTACGAGGGCGGCGGCCACAAGACCTTCCAGTTCGTCCGCACCCCCGAGGGTTGGCGGATCGCCGCCTTCTCCTGGTACGACCTGCCCTGACGGGCTCCGGGGCGGACGGAGCGGTGGCGGCGCGCCGGACGCCGGATCGGGGGCGTAAGGCTGACCGGGCGTCAGGCGGCGGGCGGGCGGCCGAACCATTGACCACGCGGGCATTGGACTATACCTTCCCTCTCATTGGTCCAAACCAATGGACCGTCCGCATGCTCGCGCCCGATCCGGCCGCACAGTCCCCAGCACCTCCCCCACCGCCGCTGCCGTGCGCGGCGCCCGCCGAGGAGACTCCCATGCCCGCGAACAGCCCCGCCGCCCCGCGCTCCGCCCTGCTGCGCAGAGCCGCCACCACCGCGGCCGCCGCCTGCTGCGCCGTCGCCCTGCTCGGCGCGGCCCCGGCGAGCGCCAGCGCCGCCCCCGACCACCGCGGCGGCCAGAAGGAGCTGACCGGTTACTTCACCCAGTGGGGGATCTACTCCGGCTTCATGGAGAAGAACCTGATCACCACCGGCGAGATCGACCACCTCACCGAGCTGGACTACGCGTTCAGCGACATCTCGGCCGCCGGCCTGTGCAGCAGCGGCGACAGCTGGGCCGACTACCAGCGCCCGTTCTCCGCCGCCGAGTCGGTCAGCGGCCAGGCCGACGCGGCCGGCCAGGCGCTGCTCGGCAACTTCAACCAGCTGCGCGAGCTGAAGGCCGCGTACCCCAAGCTCAAGGTCGTGATGTCGATCGGCGGCTGGTCCTGGTCCGGCCAGTTCTCCCAGCTCGCGGCGACCCAGCAGGGCCGGCAGAACTTCGTCGCCTCCTGCATCGACCAGTTCGTCAAGGGCAACCTGCCGGGCCTGCCGGCCGGCGCGGCCGCGGGCATCTTCGACGGCTTCGCGGTGGACTGGGAGTACCCGGGCGAGCCCGGCAACGGCAACCCGTACGGCCCGCAGGACACCCCCGACTTCACCGCGCTGATGCAGGAGTTCCGGCACCAGCTCAACCAGGCCGGCGCGGCCACCGGCACCCACTACCTGCTGACCGCGAACACCTCCGCCAACCCGGCCTTCGCCGCCAAGCTGGAGCTGCCGAAGATCGCCAAGGCGGTCGACTGGTTCAACGTCATGACCTTCGACTACCACGGCAGCTGGGAGCCGGCCGGCCCGACCGACTTCTCCTCCGCGCTGTTCCAGGACCCGCGCGACCCCAACCCGGCGAACAACCGGTACACCGTCGACCAGGCCGTGGACTACTACGAGAAGCAGGGCGTCCGCCCGGAGCAGATCGGCCTGGCCATCCCGTACTACGCCCACGAGTGGACCGGCGTCACCCCCGGCCCGAACGGCGACGGCCTGTTCCAGCCCGCCACCGCGGGCGTGGCCGGCACCCCGAACTACAACCAGGTGGTCACCGCCCCCGGCCAGACCCACTGGGACCCGCTGGCCGCCGAGCCCTACAAGTACGACCCGGCCACCGGCACCTTCTCCAGCTACGACGACCCGGCCTCGGTCTGGATCAAGGGCCAGTACATCCGGGCGAAGAACCTGCGCGGCACCTTCGTCTGGTCGATGGACGGCGACACCAGCGACGGCAGCCTGACCGCCGCCCTGGGCCGGAGCCTGAACGGCCGCTGAGCCTCCCGGGGAGCCGCCTCCTGTCGGATCCTCAGGAGGCGGACAGCTCCTCGGCGAGCGAGCGGGACGGCCGGGGGACCTCGCCGAAGTCCTCGTCCGGCGCGCTGACCCCCAGCCGGTTCAGCGCCGCCTCCACCGCCAGCGGCAGCCGCGCGCCCAGCCCCTCGTGGCAGCGCGCCAGCAGCTCGTGCCGCACCGCGTCCGGCAGCAGCGGCGCGCCCGGCACCGCCCGGCGCGGCCGCGGCGGGCCGGCCAGCTGCTCGGACTGCGCCCGCCAGTAGGCCGCGTCGCGCGGCTCGCCCAGCCGCAGGTGGTGCAGGTGCAGCAGGTAGGCGGCGGTGTGGCTGCCCGAGCCGGCCGCGAACTGCCACCAGAACTGCGCGGCCTCGTCCCGCCCGGTGAGCGCCAGCAGGCAGGCGAAGACCAGCGCCCCCTCGGGGTGGATCCGCTCGGTCTCGGCGAGCCGCCGCAGCGAGCCGCCGGCCTGCGGGGAGTTGAGCACCAGCGCGATGGCCAGGTCGAGTTCGTGCGCGGCCTGCTCGTGCTCGGAGGGGAACGGCGCGGGCGCCGCGGTCATCCGGCGGGCGGCCTGGGCGGGCGCGGCGGCCGGGGTGCAGGTGTAGACCCGGACCTGCTGCTCGGGCACCCGGGGTGGCGAGCCCTGTTCGGCCGCCCGGGCGCCGCCCTGGCCGTCCAGCCAGGGGAGCAGGTGCGGATCGGGCCCGGAGGGCCGGCTCATCGCTCCTCCCGCTCGGCCAGGTCGGGCCGGCCGATGGCGCGGGCCAGCCGGCGCCGGGCGTGCCGGCGGTTGGAGCGCAGGGTGGCGGCCGGGGTGCCGAGGAAGGCGGCGGCCTCGTCGTCGTCCAGGTCCAGGCAGTAGCTGAGGACCATGATGTCGCGCTGCCGTTCCGGGAGGTCGAGGATCGCCGTGAGCAGGCCGATCTGCTCCGGTAAGTTCTCCAGGCTCCACCGGGCCTGCCGGCAGAAGTGGCCGATCACCGCGTCCATCGCCGCGGTCTGCAGCGCGGCGGGCTGGCTCTGCGCGGCCAGCCAGGTGGCGATGTGCTCCTTCAACAGGCGCCAGGCGTAGGCGGCCGGTATCTCCTGGCGCAGCGCCAGCGCCCAGTTGCCGCGCAGGTGCTCCTTCATCGCGCCCACCACCAGCGCGGCGCTGTCCTGCCCGGTGCCGACCTGGGTGCGGGCGAACCCGGTCCAGGCCCGCTCATGGGTCCGGCAGAACGCGTCGAAGGTCAGCTTCAGGCGGGCTCCGTCCGGGGCGAAGCCGCTGTTGTCGTTCATGGTCCGCCTTCCGACGCCCGAGCCCGTGCGGGCCGGGGCGTCCCGGTCGATCGTCATGTGAGACATGCAAGCGCATGGGCGGGCCCGCCGTGCAAAGCCACGACGAAAAGCTGACTGAACGTCATAGTATGACTACAGTGTCAACGGCGTGGCGTGGATGGACAGATGGGGGAGCGGTGGGGCGCACCGAGGAGTCGGACGAGGTCGACCTGCAGCTGCACCGGGCGCACTCGGCGCGGATGTACGACTACTTCCTGGGCGGCACGACCAACTTCGCCGCCGACCGGGAGGCGGCCGGGCAGGCGATGGCGGTCTTCCCGTGGGCCCGCACCGCGGCCCGGGAGTACCGCGCCTTCATGCACCGCTCGGTCCGGGCACTGGCCGGGCTCGGCCTGGACCAGTTCCTGGACATCGGCACCGGCATCCCCACCAGCCCCAACCTGCACGAGCTGGCCCAGCAGGCCAACCCGCGGGCCCGGGTGGTCTACACCGACAACGACCCGGTGGTGCTCGCCCACGCCCAGGCGCTGCTGCGCTCCGCCGCGGCCGGCCGCACCGCCTACCTCCAGGCCGACGCCACCGACCCGGAGCGGATCCTCGCCTCGGAGGAGGTCCGGAGCACCCTGGACCTCGGCCGGCCGGTCGCGCTCAGCCTCAACGCGCTGCTGCACTTCGTGCCCGGCGAGGAGCAGGCGCGCGCGATCGTCGAGCACTTCAAGGAGGTGCTGCCGTCCGGCAGCACGCTGGCGATCAGCCACGGCACCACCGAGTTCGCCCCCGCGGAGACCGAGCGGGTGATCCAGGTCTACGCGGCCGCCGGCACGCCGGTGCGAATGCGCGGCCGGGCCGAGATCGCCCGGTTCTTCGACGGCTGGCAGCTGCTCGACCCGGGCCTGGTCGCCGTCCAGCGCTGGCGGCCCGACACGCCGCCGTCCAGCGTCAGCGACGCCGAGGTCTCCGGCTTCGCGGCGGTGGCCCGCAAGCCCTGAGCGGGGCTGTCAGTCCGCCAGGCCCAGCGGATCCGGCACCTGCTCCAGCAGCTGCGGCCCGTCGGAGCGGACGCTGTTCACCGCCGTCGCCACCGCGCGCACCGTCAGCGCGTCCTCGGCCGGCGAGTGCAGCAGGTGGTGCAGCTCGGCCGGGTCGGCGAGCGCCGGGTCCAGCCAGGCCGACAGGTCGCGCGGTGCGATGGTCAGCGGCATCCGGTCGTGCACCCGCCCGGCCGCGTCGGTGGCGTCGGTGGTGATGATGGTCGCGGAGGCCAGCCAGGCCGCCGGGTCCTCCTCGGGCAGGGTGCGGTCGCGCCAGAACTCGTAGAGCCCGGCGAAGAGCATCACCGAGCCGGTGCTGAGGAAGTACGGCTGCTTGAACGCCTTGCGCCCGTCCGCCGGCGGGACCGGCTGCCACTCGTAGTAGCCGTCCGCCGGGATCACGCAGCGGCGGGCCGCGAAGGCCTTGCGGAAGGCCGGCTTCTGGTGCACCGTCTCGGAGCGCGCGTTGATCATCCGCGCTCCGCCGGACGGGTCCTTGGACCAGGACGGCACCAGCCCCCAGCGCAGCGGCCGCAGCCGGCGCACCAGCTCCCCAGTCTCCCGGTCCACCCGCTCCAGCACCGCGGGCACCGGATCGGTGGGCGCCACGTTCCAGCTCGGCGCCAGGGCCTCGGCCGGGTCCCAGCGCAACTCGCCCATCAGCTCGACCAGGTCCACCGGCGTGGTGGTGGAGACGAAACGACCGCACATGCCCCCCACTCTGCCATGGTGATCGCCCGAACCGGTGATCCCCGTCAGTGATCACCGCCGCCGGCGTGCGGCGCGCCCGGGGCCACCGGAGGGTTGAGCCACGCGGCCCGAGGGCGGCCGCCGAGGAGGCGCCGGATGAGTGCGGCTGACCTTCCGGCGGGGGCCCGCCGGAAGGGTGGCCCCAGCGACCAGTCCGCGACACCGGCAACGCCGCCGTCGGCCGGCCCACCGCCACCACCTCGAGCTACCCCGAGGCGGAGATCGTGCTGACGGGCGTCGAAGAACCCCGTTGCCTGATCCACGCCCCGAACGAGAGGGTCGACCCGGGCGAGATCGAGCACATGGCCCATGTCGAAGCACTGTTCCTGCAGCACTACGCCGCCAACCCGGCGCCGACCTCACCAGGGGAGCCACCCGCATGACCGAGCCGTTCACCGTCGAGGAGTACACCGCCCGGATCCGCCGGGCCGCCGAGTCCGCCCGGGCCGCCGGGCTGGCCGGACTGGTCGTCACCCCCGGCCCCGACCTGGTCTACCTGACGGGGTACCAGCCGACCGCGGTCACCGAGCGGCTGACCGCCCTGCTCGTCACCCCCAACGCCGACCCGCTGCTGGTGGTGCCCCGGCTGGAGCGCCCGGACGCCGAGCGGGCCGCCGGGGCCGGGGCGCTGCGGATGGCCGACTGGGCAGACGGCGACAACCCGTACCGGCTGCCCGCCGAGCGGCTGGACCCGCAGGGCCGGTACGGGATCTCCGACTCCGCCTGGGCGATGCACCTGCTCGGGCTGCAGCAGGAGCTGCCGGACAGCCGCTACCGCTCGCTGACCGAGGCGCTGCCGATGCTGCGGGCGGTGAAGGACGCCGGCGAGCTGGACCGGCTGGCGGCCGCCGGGGCGGCGGCCGACGCCGCCTACGAGGAGATCCTCGAGATGCGGTTCGCCGGCCGGACCGAGCGCGAGGTGGCCGCCGACCTGGCCGCGCTGCTGCTGGCGCACGGCCACAGCCAGGTGGACTTCACCGTGGTCGGCTCCGGCCCGAACGGCGCCAACCCGCACCATGAGGCCGACGACCGGCGGATCGAGCCGGGCGACACGGTGGTGCTGGACTTCGGCGGCCTCAAGCACGGCTACGGCTCCGACACCACCCGCACCGTGCACGTCTCGGCCGACGGCTCGGTGCCGGACCAGGTGCGGGAGGTGCACGAGGTGGTCCGGCGGGCCCAGCAGGCCGCCTTCGAGGCGGTCCGCCCCGGCATCGCCTGCCAGGAGGTGGACCGGGTCGCCCGGGCGGTGATCACCGAGGCCGGGTACGGCGAGTACTTCATCCACCGCACCGGCCACGGCATCGGCGTCACCACCCACGAGCCGCCCTACATGGTGGAGGGGGAGCAGCTGCCGCTGGTGCCCGGGATGTGCTTCTCGATCGAGCCCGGCATCTACCTGCCGGGCCGGTTCGGGGTGCGGATCGAGGACATCGTCACCGTCACCGGGGACGGCGGGCGGCGGTTCAACAACACCCCGCGCGAGCTGGCCACGGTCTCCTGAGCCGGTGGTGCCGCGTCCCGCTCCGGGGCGCGGCACCACCCGTTCGGGGGACATCGAGGCTGAACCGCTGCGCACCGGGGCGGGCGTCTGCAGCATGTGCGCCATGGTGAACTTCGCTGACAACGCCCCTGGTTACCTGACCATCAGGGTCACCGCACCGGACACTCCGGTGGCCGAACTCGCCGATGTGGAGGCCTGGCAGGCCCGGGGCACCCATCCGGACATCAGCTCGGCGGGCGCTCCGGTGTTCGGGGTCGCCCGGGAGCGCGAGGAGGGCGGCTGGGAGCTGCTCTCCTCGCTGGCCACCTCCCCGCAGGACGCCCGGGAGTGCCTGGGCTTCGAGGCCAGGCGCAAGGCCGCCCGGGCGGAGGAGGCGGGGGACCGGGACACCGCCGAGCGCTACCGGGCGGTCGCCGAGCGGCTGGACTGGGAGAAGATCGACGAGGTGGAGCTGGACGGCCGCCACCGGGTGATCCGGGTCGAGCGGTTCGTCCGGTTCGGCGAGGACGGGCCGGAGCCGCCGCGCTCCACCGACGACCCCGGCGTCCCCGAGGGCCGCGAGAGCGACACGCCGGACCCGCTGACCGGCTTCGTGATCGACCCCGCCACCCCCTGCGGGATGTCCGAGGGCATCCTGCGCAGTGACCTGATGCGGCTGCTGCCCGGCCGGGTGCGCCACTCCGAGGAGATCCACGAGGACGCGCTGGCGGCCCGGGAGACCCACCCCGGCGTGGTGCTGCTGCCGGCCGGGTTCACGCTGGCCGAGCGGGTGGCGGGCAGCTGGCAGCCGCGCGGGTTCGCCGAGGTGCCCACCCCGTTCCGGGCCCGGGACGTGCTCTCGATGAACCTGCGGGTCGGCGAGCCGGTCTACCGGGGGCTCAGCGAGCAGGAGCGCGCCGTCTACACCGCGGCCGCCGACCGGCTGGAGGCCGAGGGCTGCGACGAGCTGCCGGTGGCGGACCGGCTGATGCGGGTGGTCCGGGTGGAGCGGGCGGTGCGGATCGGCCCGGACGGCCCGGAGGGGCCGCGCCGCTCCGACCCGGACCCGGAGGACCCGGTGATGGTGACGGACCAGAAGCTGCGCGCCCAGGGGGTGGACCTGGACAGCGACGCGCCGATCGAGCTGGACGGCGCGTCGCTGGAGTTCCAGCGGCTCTTCGAGGCGGAGATGGCCCGCCGGGGCCGGCCGCTGAAGCTGCGCACCGCGCCGCGGGAGTCCTGAAGGGCCCTCAGACCCCGCGCTGCCGCTGGGCCTGCGCCGCGCGGTCGATCGCCGCCGTGCAGCGGCCCAGCAGCGCGCGCAGCTGGGCCCGCTCGGCCTCGTCCAGCTCCTCGGCCATCGCCCGCTCGATCTCGCCGGCCCGCTCGTCGGCCAGTGCCAGCGCGGTGCGGCCGGCCTCGGTCAGCCGGGTCTCCAGCACATTGCCGTGCCAGCGGTGCGGTGCCCGCTCCACCAGCCCGCGCTCGGTCAGGTGGCGCAGCACCACGGCCATCGCCTGCGGGGTGACCTGGCAGCTGCGGGCCAGTGCGGCGCCGCTGATCCCGGCGTTCTCGGCGATGGTGAAGAGCGCGGCGTACTGCGGCACCGTCAGGCCGGCGGGCTCGACGGCGGCCCGCTTGGCCGCCATCAGCTCCAGCTCGGCGCGGTGGATGTCGACCCCGAGGCGTTCGCTGAGCGGCATTCCCATGGGCGCGATCCTACAAGGCCTGGAGCATCGGCAGTCATCTGATGTCGATCAGGAGGTTGATGACCATCGGCTGAGCCGGCGTCAGCCCCCGGGGCGGGGGCCGTCCCGTACGGGAGGTTCGGCCGGTGGACGGGTGGGGCCGGTGCGATCGCGCGGGATACTTCGTTGCCTGCGAATCCCCGGCCGGCCGCCTTGCCCGCCGTCCACCGGGAGGCCGGGGCGCGGTGGCGGCTGTTTCGCCGGGGTGGTCGAGAGCCCGGCGGAGCAACGGGCGGTACCTCGGGGATGGCGGACGCGATTGGGCCCGGGGGTGGGGCGCCCGAGCGGGTGGCCGCTGCCGGGCTGCGCGCGGCGGGCACGGACTGAGGCGCCGACCCCGCTCGGGGATCAGCGCCTCAGGGCGGTCAGCACTGGGGGCGGCGGCCGTGGTTGGCTCCGCGCCTGGCCCGTGCCTTCTTCTTCCGGCGTCGCTTCGACGACATCGCGGCTCTCCTCTCCTCGGTGGCTCCCGGCTGATGCCTCCCACGCTCGCACAGCCCGTGCCGACCGGCGACCCGGTGCGGCCGGCGGCGGTGCGCGGGCTGGTCGCGCCGGACGCGGCGGCGGAGCCGGCCGGCGCCGCCGGGGACCCGGCGCGCGAGGTGCGGGTGGTGCGCTCGGGCCGCTGCTGGGGCTGGGCGATCCGCACGTGGACGTGCGCAAGTCGGCGGTCCGGGCGCTGCGCGAGCGGCTGGCGGACTCCGACGCGGACGTCCGGGCCTACGCCCGGCTGGCGCTGAAGGGCGCGGGGCGTGAGGAGCTGTGACGGGTCGTTAACCCGACGTTTGGTGCTGGTCCGATGATGCGTCATTCGACCGTGCGGAAGATGTCGTATGGAGAAGATCCAGGTCCGGGCGAGGCGTTGGGGGACGGCGGTGGCGGCGGTCTCGCTGCTCGCCGCATGCGGGACGGCCGGGGGGCCGGCCGCCGGGGGGAGCGGACCGGCGGCGGCGCTGCCGCCGTCGGAGGGCGGCCGGGTGGTGCAGGCGGACGACACCTCCTGTGACCCGACCAGGAGCGTGCCGCCGAGCGGGACGGCGAACGGAGGGTGGGTCAGGACGATCCAGCAGCGCGGCAAGCTGGTGGTCGGGGTGGACCAGAACGCCTTCCACTGGGGCGCGCGCGACACCGTGACCGGGCAGTTGGAGGGCTTCGACATCGACCTGGTGCACGCCCTGGCCAAGGCGCTGGCCGGCAGCCCGGACGCCGTGCAGTTCATCAGCATCCCGGCGGCCGACCGGATACCGGCGCTGCAGAGCCACCGGGTGGACCTGGTGGTGCGGGCCCTGGCGCTGACCTGCGACCGCAAGAAGCAGATCGGGATGTCCACCGCCTACTTCCACACCGGCCACCAGGCGATCGTGCGGGCCACCTCCAAGGCGCAGAACCTGGACCAGGCGCTGCGCGGGCAGCGGGTCTGCGTGACGGCCGGGGCCACGGAGGAGGCGGAGATCGCGGCCAACCCGCACGGGAACGCGGGGGTGGTCAAGGTGGGCAACGAGGTGGACTGCCTGGTGCAGCTCCAACTCGGCGACGCCGACGCCATCTTCACCGACGGCGCGTACGGCGCGGCGCTGGTCGCGCAGGACGCCTCGGTGCGGCTGGTCGACCACCCGTACAGCGACAAGTACTTCGGCGTCGGGGTCAACCTCGGTGACACCGACCTGCTGGCCCGGGTCAACCAGGTGCTGGAGGACTACCGCAGCAGCGGTGCCTGGACGGCCAGTTACGACCACTGGCTGGAGCCCTACCTGGGCACCGTGGCCGGACCGCCGGCGGCCTCCTACCAGCAGTGAACGCGGAACGGGCCGTCACCGGTGGATCGGTGACGGCCCGTCGTGGGGCGGGTGCTCACGCGCTGAGGTCGGTCAGGGCCTTGCGGGCGCGCTGCGAGGTGCGCTCGGCGCGGTACTTGAGCCGCAGGGCGCGGGCCAGGCGGTAGTCGCGGGCCTCCCGCAGGCGCTCGTCGATGGTCGCGCGGGCGGTGTCGAGCTGGTACGACATGGTGGATCCCCCTTGTACTGGGCGGAGAGCCGGAATCCCTCTGATCCCGTGCCCCGGAGCCGCCCTGGTGCTTCGATTCTACACCCAAACGTGACTGACGCCTTTCATTTTCCTATCTGTTCAGAAGGTTGCCTACTGATCGAAGGACTCGCGGCCGGTTGGCTCCCAGTTCGTGAACTCTGGCCGACATCCGGAACCGCTCGGGGGCCTGCCTCGTTCGGGTGGCGGGGCGGCGTGGGAGCCCGGTGGCGGGCGGTGCGGCGGATACCACTGTGCGGGAGACCGCCGCACGGGGGAGAGCCAGCTCACGATGGATCAGCGCAGCAGCCGGGCCCGCGCCCTGGCCTCCGGGGCCGCCCTGCTGGCCGTCCTGCCGGCCGCGGCCGGCTGCGGCACCGACGACAACGGGGCGAGTGCCGCCGGCGTACCCACCGCCGGGATCGGCTGCGCCGCCAGGCAGTCCCCGCTGCTCGCCGCCGGCTCCACCGCGCAGAGCCCGGCCATCGACCTCTGGCGCACCGGTTACTCCGCCGTCTGCACCGGGACCCAGGTCAGCTACGGCGGTGGCGGCTCAGGGACCGGTGTGCAGCAGTTCAACCAGGGCAAGGTGGCCTTCGCCGGCACCGACTTCGCGCTCAAGCCCGCCGACGTGGCGGCCTCCGGGGCGGCCTGCCGCGGCGGCCGCGCGATCGACCTGCCGATGGTCGCCGGGCTGGTCTCGATCGTCTACAGCCTGGACGGCGTGGACCGCCTGGTGCTGGACGCGCCCACCCTGGCGAGGATCTTCGACTCGCAGATCAGCCGGTGGAACGACCCGGCGATCGCCGCCCTCAACCCCGGCGCCGCGCTGCCGGACGCCGGCATCATCAGCTTCCACCGGTCGGACGACTCCGGCACCACCTTCAACCTCAGCTCCTACCTCGCCACCGCCTCCGGCGGCGCCTGGCCGTACCAGCCCGACAAGGCCTGGCGGGGCCAGGGCGGCCAGTCCGCCACCGGCAGCGCCGGGATCTCGGCACAGGTGCGGCAGGTGAAGAACGCGATCGGCTACCTGGAGCTCTCCTACAGCCGGCAGAGCGGCCTGAGGAGCGCCGAGATCGCCACCGGCGCCGCCCGGCCGGCCCGGGCCACCGCCGAGGAGGCGGCCGTCACGCTGGCCGGGTCCACCGTGGTCGGGACCGACGGCGACCTGGCGCTGAAGCTGGACTACGGCACCAAGGCCGAGCAGGCCTACCCGATCGTGCTGGTCACCTACGAGGTGGTCTGCGACAAGGGCAACAAGCCCGCCACCCTGGGCGCGCTGAAGTCCTTCCTCTCCTACGCCGCCTCGGCCCCCGCGCAGCAGGCGATCGGCGGCAAGGGGTACGTGCCGATGCCCGCGGCGGTCGCGGACAGGGTCAGGGGAGCGGTGGACGGGCTGGGCTGACGCCGGGCCACTGCTGCGGGCGCGGTGGACTGACGCCCGTTCAGAAGGAACCGAGAGCATAGTCAGAGGCGATTCAGAGCCTTTGGCGATGGTCAGTCAACTCCGTGGGCGGCAGGCTGGTCCGGGCGGCGCGTGACACGCGCCGCGTCCAGTCCGCATCCCCCCACGCCCCCGGAGGCACCATGCCCACGCTCCGTTCCGCGTCCGCCGCGCTGCTCTGCCTCGCCGTCGCCTGGATACACGTGCAGGACCAGGGCGGCTTCCCGGGAGACAAGACGCCCGGCTACGTCGGCGCCGGGTACTACCTGCTGGAGGCGTTGGGCCTGGTCGCCGCCGTGCTGGTGCTGCTGGCCGGCCGCCGGATCCCGGCCGCGCCGGCCTGGCTGCTCGCGGCCGGCGTCGGGCTCGGCCCGCTGATCGGCTTCGTGCTCTCCCGTGGCCCGGGGCTGCCCGACTACTCCGACGACAAGGGCAACTGGACCGAGCCGCTGGGCCTGGTCGCCCTGGCGGTGGAGGCTGCCCTGGTGCTGCTGGCCCTCACCGCGCTGCGCACCGCGCGCGGCTGGTCGGCGGCGCCGGCGGCGGGGCGGTAGGGCGGGGCCGCGCGGTCAGGGCTCACGGTCGGGTCGCCGGTCGATGCCCGCGCGGCGACGACGTGCCGGCGGGGTGGGCCGGATCGCGGCCCACCCCGCCTCAGGTCAGCTCAGCTCAGGGTCCAGCGCTGCAGCGCCGACCCGGTGTCCGCCTGCTGGGTCACCGACGATCCGTCAGCCGTTCCCGCGGTGGTGAGCACCAGCCCGCTCTTCACCGAGGTCACGGTGTACCGGCCGTCCGCGCCCCGGCTCAGCCGCCAGTGCTGGTTGGTACCGCCGGTGCAGGTCCACTGGACCACCTTGGCGCCCGCAGCCGTGGAGCCGCCGTAGACGTCGGCGCAGAGGCCGGACTCGGCGTTGGCCAGCTGGTAGCTGCCGTCCGCCTGTTGGGTGAACTGCCAGTTCTGGTTGGCGCCGCCGTTCAGAGTCCAGGTGATGAGTTGGGTGCCGGTGGCGGTGCTGTGGCCGGGGTCGTCCAGGGCCTTGCCGCCCGTGGACAGGGTGTGGGCGCCGGTGATGCCCGTGACGGTGCCGGCCGGGGTGATGGTGAGGGTCTGCTGGGCGGCCGTGCGGCCGGCGCCGACCGGGGAGCCGGTGGTGTCGGTCCAGGTGCGCAGCGGGGTGGTTTCGGCGGTGGAGCCGTTGAGGGCGAGCACCAGGCCGCTGTAGCGGTTGACCAAGCGGTAGGCGGTGCCCGCCGGTTGGACGAACCACTGCTGGCCGACGCCGGTGGCGGTGCTCTCGGAGGGCGCGGCGCCCCAGGCGCGGCCGGCGTTGCCGGAGGTGTCGACGCCGAGATGGCGGCCGGTGGCGGCGTCGGTGAGCAGGTAGGAGCCGTCGCCGACCGGGGAGAAGGACCAGGTGGCCGAGGAGCCGCCGAGGGCGGTGCCGGTGCCGGTGGTGATCCGGTAGGTCTTCGCCGGGTCGAACGGTGCGGGGGCCGGGGCGGCGGTGTCGACGGTGGTGTTCACGTACTCGCCGGAGGAGTTGCCCGAGCAGCCGAACGCGCAGTACATGCGAAAGCTCTTGCCGACGATGGTCGAGCCGGTGCGGCTGGCGCCGTCCAGGAACCAGCGGTACCAGGAGGCGGTGTGGTAGCCGCCGGTGTCGCCGATCAACTGCCACTGCTCGGTGCCGAGGTCGCGGGTGGCGTAGATCTGCTGCGGGGCGTTGCCGCTCTGGTCGACGGCCTGCGGGGTGCCGAGGTAGAGGCCCAGGTAGGCGTCGTAGGTGATGTTCATGACGAAGAGCGGGGAGGTGGGCGCCAGGGTGCCGGCGGCGAGCTGCTGGCTCACCGTGCCGGGGGTGCTGGGGGAGTACTCCGCGGCGGGCGGGAGGTAGCCGGTCGGGTGGGTGGCGTCGGCCGGGACCAGGTCGCTCTCCAGGCCGCCGGTGCCGGGCTGGGACCAGGCGCCGTCGTACCACTTCTGCCAACTGCCGGGCGCCATCTTGGCGGAGATCGGCGCGCGGGCCACGTGCGAGAGGAAGTCGCCCCAGCTGCCGTTCTTGTCGACGATCCGGGAGCCGTAGAAGAGGTAGAAGTAGCCGGAGGCGTAGTCGGTGAAGAGCCGCTGGTCGCCGTCGCCGTAGTAGTAGGTCTGCTGCGGGAAGGCGGTGGTGTCGCCGCGGGTGGTGCTGTACGGCGAGGTGATCGCGTGGTCCTTGATGGACCAGGTCCGGCCCTGGTCGGTGGAGACGGCGTAGTCGATGGCGTCGAAGTGGATGCCGTCGCCGAAGGGCTGGGGGGTGAACTCGTTGTGCACCAGGCCGTACCAGTCGCCGGTGTCGGGGTCGACCCAGACGCCGGACAGGTCGCAGTAGTTCGGCTGGGCGTAGCCGGAGCCGGCCGGGGCCCGGGTGGCGGTGCGGCCGGTGGGGCTGTTGTCGCAGCGCCAGGTGGTGTCGTTGTTGCGGTCCTGGGAGTTGGCCGGGTTGACCGCGTCGCTGATCGCGCTGGAGCGGGTGGCGGTGTCGAAGTCTCCGCCGGTGAAGAAGTCCCACTGGCGGGAGTCGGTGGCGCCGTAGAGGGAGTGGGACTGCTGGAAGTAGAAGGTGCCGTCCTTGTCGAGGTACGGGACGGCCGGGGTGTCGTCGGGGAGCGAGTAGGGGGTGGTCGAGGAGGTGGTGACGGTGTAGGCGGGGGTGGCCCGGGTGGCGGCCGGCGCGGCGGTTGCCGGGGTGGCGGCGGCCAGGGCGAGCGCGAGGGTGAAGGTGCCGAGGGCAGCGCTCAGGCGCTGACGGGAAGTAGGCATGGGTGCTCCGTCGTGGGGGTTCGACGTTCAGGCCTGTACCGTACGGCGCATTTGACCGGTAAAACAAGAGGAATGACGCAAGGTTGAGTCAAGGAGTGGCGGCTCAGCAGGCCTGCCGCCAGGCGTCGAGCTTGAGGTGCTTGGCCATGGAGCTGAAGCCCAGTCGGGTGGTCTGGGAGCAGAAGTCGGCGGGGGCGACGTTGTACTCCACGTGCAGGACCGCCTTGCCGGCCTTGACGAACGGGGTCAGCGAGTCGCACTCCTTGAACTCGGCGCACTGCTCGTCGATGGCGAAGTCGAAGTCGCCGACCAGGTCCGGGATCTGGCCGAGGTCGTTCTTCAACGCGACGGCGAGGCCGCGCTGATGGGCCAGGTCGGCGACCATGCGGTTGAAGGCGAGCTGGTCGGCGGCGGTGAGCGGGAAGCCGGTGGAGTTGGCGTAGCCCTCCAGGAGGTCGGGCTCGACGGCGTCGAAGCCCTTGCCGCGGCAGAGGTCGAAGCGGGCCGCGAGGAGCGGGCGCAGGGCGGACAACTGGCGGATGTCGAGCCAGCGTTCGCCGTTCCAGCCGTCGGTGGAGCCGCGCAGGGCGGTGGGGTAGGAGGAGGCGTCCGGGCGGAAGTCCTCCCAGGCGCCGGCGTTGACGTAGCAGATCACCTTGCGGCCCTCGGCGTGCAGGGCGGCGACGACCGAGGCGTCGTTCTCGAAGCCGTCGATGTCGTAGACCGGGACGTCGACGGACCGGTCGACGGGGGTGGTGAGCTGCCACTGCCAGGGGGTGCCGGGGGAGGGGTGCCAGACGGTGCCGGCGGGCACCGGGGCCGCGGGGGCGGCGGGGGTGGCCGGAGCCGCCGAGGAGGCGGGAGGCGCCGAGGACTTCGCGGGTGCGGCGGAGGCCGCGGCTGACGGTGACGCCGGTGCCGGTGACTCCGGTGCTGGGGAGGCCGATGCCGGGGAGCCCGCCGAGGGCGCCGCCGCCCCGGCACCCGAGGGCGCGGGGGCGCCCTCCGGAGCCGGGGCGGCGGTGGAGGAGCAGGCCGTGAGCAGCAGCAGCGCGGTGGCGGCCGCGGCGCGGCCGAGCAGCGCCCGGGCGCTCCGCGGACGTGGTGCGGCGGCCGCCCGGGTGAGGCTGGAGCGGGTGCGTGCGCCGGGGAAGGTCACGGGGAAGGCCTCAGTAGCGGGTCAGGCCCAGGGGGAGGGCGGTCCAAGGGTTGGGTTGCGGGGTCGGCACGGCGCAGGCGAGGCCCGCGCGGTGGGCGGTGGCGAGCTTGGCGAAGGCGTCCGTGCGGTCGGCCGGCACGTCGTAGACCAGGTGGCAGAACCGCGAGGGCGGGTGCCGGCCGGTCCAGACCGGGGGGACCAGATCCTGGTAGGCATCCCAGTCCCCTTCGAACGTGACCAGGAGGTCGGCCAGCCCGACTTCCGCGTACCCGGCATCCGGGTGCGTCCCGTGCCCGAGCACTACCGTGCCACATCCGGCCGCGCGAGCGGCCGTGATCAGGCGGCGGTAGTGGGTGAGGGCGGCGGGGTGCTCGGCGACCTGGTCGAAGTAGACGCCGTCCACCCCGTACCAGTCCTGGTAGCGCAGCAGGTCCTCCACCACGGCGGCATGCGCCCGGCGGCCGTAGTCGGTGTCGCTGTAGCCGAGCAGCCGGATGCCCGAGGCGCGGAGCAGGGCCGCCGCGTCGGTGAAGACGTGGTCGGGCGCGGCGCCCGGCCCGTCGGCCACGTTGAGCACCACGGCGGCCACCCGGGACGGGCCGGCCGCCGCCACCGCCTGCCAGGCCCCCGGGTCGACGGCCGGGTGGACGTAGAGCGGGACGAGTAACCGGGGCATCTGCGGGGCGCTCACCGCGCACCCGCCCCGGCCAGGCTCTCCGCCCACAGGTCGGCCGCCGACTGCTCCAGCGGCGTGGTCGGCCGCCAGCCCAGCGCCTCGGCCGCCGCGCCCACCTGGGCCTGCTGCCAGGAGACCGCCGCCGAGCGCTCCGACCCGGCCGAGGCCTCCTCCACCAGCTCGCCGCGGAACCCGGCGGCCGTGGTCAGCGCCTGCGCCAGCTCGCGCACCCGGCGCGCCGACCCGCTGCCGATGTTGAGCACCCGTGGCAGCGGCCCGGCCGCCGTGACGGCCAGCGCCACGGCGCCCGCCACGTCCCGGGCGTCCACGAAGTCCCGGTGCGCGGACAGATCGCCCAGCCGGACCCGCCCCTCGGGCCCGACCCGGCGCAGCTCGCGCGCCAGCCGGCCCGGCAGCGACTGGGCCGGCGCACCCGGCCCGACCGGGTTGAACACCCGCAGCACCACCGCGTCCAGCCGGCTGGTGGCGACCACCAGGCTGCCCGCCAGCTTGGTCGCCCCGTAGGCGCTGACCGGCGCCAGCGGCGCGTCCTCGGCCAGCGGAACGCCCGGCCGGACCGCGCCGTACTCGCCGGCCGAACCCAGGTGCACCAGCCGGGCCTTGGGCGCGGCCGCCAGCATGGCGTCGCAGAGCAGCGCCGGGCCGCGGGCGTTGACCTCGGCCAGGTGCAGCGCGTTCCCGGCCACCGCCCCGGCGCAGTTGACCACCGCGTCGGGCGCCAGCGCGGCCAGGTCGGCCATCAGCGCGGGCATCTGACCATCCGTCAGGTCGATCCGCAGGTCGTGCGAGGGCCGGCGTCCACCGGTCAGCACCTCGGCGGCGGGCAGCGCGCTCAGCGCCCGGGCGGCGTGCCGGCCCAGATAGCCGTCGGCGCCCAGCAGCAGGATCCTCATGCGGCCCGCCCGTCGGTCTCGGCCTGCTCGTCCGGCTCCACGGCGGACGGGCCGAGCTGCTGCACGCAGGCGCGGTCCGGGCGGGGGCCGAGCAGCAGCGGCTTGATCTGGTCGAACTCCTCGTTGGCCCGGTCGTAGTCGTCGGGCCGGCCGATGTCCAGCCAGTAGCCGTCGAACTCGTAGGCGGCCGGCGGGTTCTTCGCGGCCAGCAGGTCCAGCACCAGCTCGTCGAAGCCCAGCGGCTGCCCGGGGATGTAGTCGGCGAGGGTCTTCCGGGAGAGGCCGTAGATGCCCATCGAGACCCGGTAGTCGATGGTGGGCTTCTCCTGGAAGCCGGTGATGCTGCCCTCGTCGGCGGTCAGCACGCCGAAGTCGATCCGCACCTCGCGGCCGTAGGTGGCCAGGGTCAGCGGCGCGCCGCTGACCTCGTGCCGGCGCAGGATCGCGGCGTAGTCGAGGTCGGTGAGGATGTCGCCGTTCATCACCAGGAAGTGCTCGGGCAGCCGGTCCTGGATGGTCAGCAGCGGGCCCAGGGTGCCCAGCGGCACGTCCTCGACCGCGTAGCCCACGCGCAGCCCCCAGCGGGAGCCGTTGCCGACGTAGGCGCGGATGATGTGGCCCAGGTGGCCGATCGCCAGGGTGACCGACTCGAAGCCGGAGTTGGCGAGTTGGCGCAGCACGATGTCGAGGATGGCGTGCTGGTCGCCGATCGGGACCAGCGGCTTCGGCAGGGCGGTGGTGTACGGGCGCAGACGGACGCCCTTGCCGCCGGCCAGGATCACTGCGTGCACGGAGATCTCCCCAAGGAGGTTCGGATGGTCGGCAGGTGAGTGCCGGGGGACGGTCGGAGCGCCGGGGAGCGGATCAGACGTTGTACAGGTCGGTCTTGTAGCGGGCCAGGTTGGCCGGGTCGCGGAAGAAGGCGATGGTCTGCTCCAGGCCCTCCTCCAGGCTGTGCGCGGGCGCCCAGCCGGTGGCCTGCCGCAGCCGGGTGGCGTCGGCGATCAGCCGCAGCACCTCGGAGTTGGCCGGGCGGATCCGCTGCGCGTCCTCGCGCACCAGCAGGTCGGCGTCCATCAGCTTGCCGACCAGCGCGACCAGGTCGCCGATCGAGATCTCCCGCCCGGTGCCGGCGTTGAAGGTACGGCCGACCACCGACTCGGCGGGCGCGGTGCCGACGGTGCGGAAGGCCGCCGCGGTGTCCCGGACGAACATGAAGTCCCGGGTCGGCCGCAGGTCGCCGAGGGTGATCTCGCGCTGCCCGGCGGCCACCTGGGCGATCACGGTGGGGATCACGGCCCGCATCGACTGCCGTGGACCGAAGGTGTTGAACGGGCGCAGGGTGACCACCGGGGTGCCGAAGCTGGCGTGGTAGGAGTCCGCCAACCGGTCCCCGCCCGCCTTCGAAGCGGCGTACGGCGACTGGGTGTTGATCGGGTGGTCCTCGGTGATCGGCACGGTCTGCGCGGTGCCGTAGGTCTCGCTGGTGGAGGTGTGCACCAGCCGCGGCACGTCCAGGTGGCGGACCGCCTCCAGCACGTTCAGGGTGCCGGTGACATTGGTGTCCACGTAGGAGTGCGGCGCCTGGTACGAGTACGGGATCGCGATCAGCGCGGCCAGGTGGTAGACCGCCTCGGTGCCCGTGACCAGGCCGTTGACGGAGCCGGGGTCGCGGACGTCGCCGAGCACGATCTCCACCGAGTCGAGCACCTGCGGGTCCAGCACCTCCAGCCAGCCGAAGGAGGAGAAGGAGTTGTACTGGACCATGGCACGGACCCGGTGGCCGTCGGCCACCAGGGTCTCGACCAGGTGGGAGCCGATGAAACCCTCGGCTCCGGTGACGGCGACGGTGCTGCTGCTCATCGTGGTGTTCTCCTGACCGCCGCCGGTGGTGAACGGCGGGCAATCGTCGGGTGGTGGGTGAAAACGTGGTTCAGCGGTGCGGGGTGACCCGGCCGAGGGCCGGGCCGGCGACCGCGCCCAGCAGTACGGCGGTCAGACCGCCGCCGATCAACTGCGCGGCCACCGGGGCGGTTCCGGTCGCCAGCAGGGCCACCTCGGCCGCGGCGCCCAGCGCGCAGCCGGCGGCGACCGTCCAGCCGAGGCCGAAGGCGTTCAGCAGCAGGGCCAGCCAGAGCGCGGCGCCCAGCAGGGCGACCGCCAGCACCGCCTCGGGTCCGGGCGCGGGCAGGCCGGGCCAGAGCCCGGTGACGGCGGTGTCCAGCGCGGCCAGCGCGGCCAGGTAGCCGAGCAGGCAGCCGGCCAGGTGGCGGGCCGTGCGGCCGGCGAACTCGGCCGGGCGGGTGGCCGTGTGCAGGGCGCGCACGGCCAGTTCGCGGTAGCGGTAGAGCAGCCACTCGGCCAGCCCCAGGCTGAGGCTGAGCGCGAGCATCGCCGGACCGGAGGGCGAGGCGGCCGCGTGCGGCAGCCCGGGGCGGCTGCCGCCGGCCAGCAGGGTGAGCACGCCGGCCGCCAATCCGAAGACCGCCTGCGGCAGTTGGGCGGCGAAGGCGGGCGGGGCGCCGCGCTCGCCGCTGGTCCGCAGGCAGCCGGCCAGGGCCTTGGCGGCGAGCCCGAGCACCAGCGCCAGCGAACCGGTCAGCACGGCCGCCCGGACCGTCCCGGAGAGCGGGGTGACCAGCAGCGCCGCCGCCCCGGCCGCCACCGGCGCCAGCCCGGCCAGCAGGTAGCGGGCCCGGCCCAGCGAGAGCAGCACGGTGGCCGCCGCCAGGTAGAGGCACTGCCCGCCGGTGAACCAGAGCGCGGGCCGCTCGGCGCCGACCACCCAGGCCGCCGCCATCGCCAGCACCGCGCCGGCCGGCGCGCCGAGCGCCAGGCAGCGCCCGGCCTGCCGCCGCCGGCCGCGGGCCAGCCAGCTGTACGTCCGGTGCGCCAGCGCCTGGTTCCAGGACCAGCCGACCACGGTGGCCGCCGCCAGCGCCGCCGCGCCGTCCGGCAGGCCGAACTTCAGGTAGTGCGGGTCGAACCAGCCGCTGCCCAGCAGGAAGCCCAGCGCGGGCAGCGCGAAGACCACCCCGCGCACCAGGCAGCGCCAGGGCGAGACCTGCCAGGGGTTGGCGGGCGCGGCGGCGGTGGCCCGGTAGTGCCGGGGCACCTTGGCGAACAGCTCCTCGGCCAGCGTGAAGGCGTCCGGCCGGCCGTACCGCAGCGCCGCCTGCTGGTCGTTGACGCCGTCCGCCTCCAGGAAGGCGGCGATCTCGAACGGGTGCACCGCGCTGGCGCACACCTCGGAGAGCCGCTCCGCCAGCTCGTCCAGCGGGTCCGCGCTCAGCTCGGGCGCGGCCGCCCGGGGCGGCGGGGCGGGCGCCTCGGGGGCGCGGCGCAGCCAGGGCAGCGAGAGCTGCATGGTGCGGTCGGAGGCCGCCGGCTGGTCCGCCTCCTGCGGCACCAGGTAGAGCGGGCCGCTCATGCCGCACCTCCCGCCGCGGTGAGCAGCGGGCGGACGGCCGGGGTGCCGCCGCGCAGCAGCTCGGTGTAGATCTCCCGGAAGCCGTCGATGTTCTGACGGAGCGTGAACTGCTCGATCACCCGGATCCGGGCCTGCTCGCCGAGCATCGCCCGCCGCTGGGGATCGCGCAGCAGCTCCAGCGCGGCCGCCGCCATCGGGGCCGGCTCGCGCGGCGGCACCACCAGTCCGGCGTCGCCCACCGCCTCGCGCACCCCGCCGACGTCGGTGGAGACGGTCGCCCGCCCGCAGGACATCGCCTCGATCAGGGTGAACGGGAAGCCCTCGCTGATGCTGGAGAGCATCACCACGTTCCCGGCCGCGTAGGCGTCGGTGATGTCGGCCACCCGGCCCTCGAAGTGCACCGCGTCGCTGATGCCCAACTCCTCTGCCAGCGCCACGCAGCGGTCGCGGTAGGCCTCGCCGCCCTTGGGGGTGCCGCCGAACAGCCGCAGCCGGGCGTCGGGTATCTCGGCCCGGACCAGGGCGAAGGCCCGGATCAGCGTCTCCAGGTCCTTGATCGGGTCCACCCGGCCGGCCCAGCTCAGCGTCGGCACCTCGGGTTCGGGCCCGGCGGGCGGGAAGGCGGCCGGGTCCACGCCGTTGTAGACGGTGCGGATGTTGCCGGCGGGCGTGCCGCCGCGCTCCTCCCAGCGCCGGTTGTACTGGTTGCCGGGGGTGACCAGGGCGGCCAGCCGGTAGCTCTCCTCGGCCAGCATCCGGTAGAAGCCCAGCAGCAGCGCCTTGACCGGCCAGCGGTACGGGCCGGTGCGGTAGCCGAGGTAGCGCTCCCGCAGGTAGACGCCGTGCTCGGTGAGCAGGAACGGCACGTAGTCCTGCTGGGCGGCGACCAGCCCGGGCAGCGTGGCCAGCCCGCCGCTGGCGGCGTGCGAGACGCCGGAGCGCGGCGGCTGGACCGCCAGCGGGCGCAGCGCGTGCTCCAGCAGGTCGCCGGCGTTCAGCGCGTCGTGCAGGGTCGGCCGGGCGGCCGCGGTGGGCAGCTCCGGGCGGCTCCAGACCCGCTGCAGGGTGCGCAGCGCCTGCTCGCTGCGAAGGGCCGGCCCGAGCAGCCCGCGCCGGGCCAGGTCGGCGAAGTAGCTCAGCTCGCGGCTGAAGTGCGAGGCGTACAGCGGGTCCAGCAGCGAGTGCAGGAACCGCTCGTACGACTCCAGGAAGCGCCGCAGCTCCCGGCGGCGCGGCGCGCGGCCGTCCGGCACCGGGCCCCAGAGCGGCACCGCGGTGACCGACCGGACGTTGCCCGGCAGGTCCCAGACCACCGGCTCGCTGCCGGTGCCGGTGACCGCGATGACGTCGAACTCGACGTCCGGCATCCCCTGGACCAGCTGGTCGCACCAGACGCTGACGCCACCGTGCTGGTGCGGATACGTTCCTTCGGTGAGCAAGGTGACACGCATGCCGACCCCCCTGTCCCCGGCCCGGCGCGCGCTCACCGCGCCGGGTCCAACCCCACCGGTGCGGGAACGGCCCCCCAACCGTTCCCGCACCGGTTCGTCCCGCGGCTGCCCTAGCGGCCGCCGCGGCCCTTCGCGTTGTTGCCCTTGCCGGTGCCCGTGGCGGCACCGGTGACGGCGCTCCTGGCGGGCGCCGTCAGACCGCTGCCGGGCACCAGCACGGTGCCCTTGGTGCGGCGGGTGTCACCCGGACCGGCGGGGACCGCCTTGGCGGCCCCGGCCGGCACCGGCAGCTTGCCGACCGGCGCGCCGATGCCCAGCCTGGCCGCCGGCGTGGCCGCGGCGGACGGGTGCAGGACCGATCCGCCCGAGCCGTTGAGCCGCAGGGTGACCGAGCTCTGGAAGGTGGCCGGGGAGACCCAGCCGGAGAGCGTGCCCGCGTAGGCCGAGCCGAACGGGCTGGTGCCGACCAGGTCCAGCTGGACCGTGCCGTTGGGCATGGTGGCCTCGGCCTGGACACCGTCCGGCGCCTCGATGGTGACGGTGTCGCCGACCCGGTAGGCCGTCACCTGATGGGCCGTCACCGCACTGTTCCAGGCGGCCCGCTGCTGCAGCTCGGTGCCGATGTCCGACTCGCGCAGGTTCACCAGCGGGGCGCTGGTGTTGTACAGCCCGCGGTAGGTGCTGAGGATCGAGTTGAGCACCGGGTAGGCGATCCGGTCCTCGGCGAAGTTGGACTGGTGGATGAAGTGCGGCCGCGGGTCGTTGCTCAGCACGTGCCCGAGGTCGATCCGGGTCTCGGTCGGCACGATGTACGAGGTGTAGCCGGTCTGCTCGTTCAGCGGCGCGGACAGGCAGGTGGAGTTGGACGAGGTGGTGCAGATCCCGCTGCCGCCGTTGGCGGTGCTGTTGTAGATCCAGTTGTACTCGTCGGTCTCCTCGACCTGGGTGGCCGCGTTGTAGAAGATGTTCATCGGGTAGCGCGGCACGGTCAGGGTGCTGCTGCCGACGGCCCGCTGGTTGTACTCGCGGGAGGCGTCGCTGGCGGTCCACGCGATGCCGGTGTTGGCCAGCGCCGGCGCCAGGTACGGGTTGTCGGTGGGCTGCTGGGGCGTGGTCACCAGGCCGGAGTGCTCACCGGTGATCAGCTCCTGGGAGTTGATCCGCAGGCCGTTCTGGGCCGCCCAGGCGAGGTTCTTGGTGATCGCCTGCTGGATGGTGTTCTGGTCCACCCAGACGGTGTTGCCGCCGGCGTCCTTGGTGCACTGCCACGGCACCACGGTGACGTTCTGCACGCAGCCCAGGAACGGGTGGTCGTAGGTGTGGTTGATGAACCGGAACGAGGACTGGTCCGCCACGAAGGCGTTCACCAGCGGGTCGCTGGTGGTGTTGTTGTCGCTCTTCCAGTCGTCGCTGCCACCGCCGTTGAACGCCCAGTCGAGGGTGAAGCCGTTGGCGGCCTCCCACTGCTTGGCGGCGGTGACGTCGGCGGCGGTCATCCGGATCGGGGTGCCGGTGTCCGGGGTGCCGGGCGGGCAGGTCACGTCGCCGGGGGTGCACTTGAGGGTGGTGGACCAGCGGTCGTCGCCCAGGAACAGGTCGTCCACGTGCACCGCGAAGTAGTTGCGGTCGTAACCGAGGTGGACGCCCTGGGTCACCCAGTCCACGATGCCGCGGGCCAGCAGCCGGTACTGCTGCTGGTACTGGTTGTAGACGAAGGTGATGACCAGCTCGGAGCGGCTGTCGTGGTCGAACTCGCCGACCAGCGAGCCGCGGGCGGCGCTGCCCGGGATCGGCGCGTCCACCAGCGGGGTGAAGGCGGCGCCGGCGGCCTGGGCGGCCAGCGGGGTGGCCAGGTAGCCGTAGCTGGTGCTGACGTTCGGGTCGGGCTGCTCGAACGGCACGCTGCCGGCCAGGTAGTTGAACGCGCCGGCCGTGCCGGCCGCGGTGACGGCGCCCTGGGTGCCGTCCAAGGAGCCTATGTAGCCCGGGTTCTGGGCCCAGTTCAGGCCGACGGCCGGCTGGGCGTAGGTGTAGGCGTCGACCTGGCGGATGCCGAAGGCCGCCTCGAAGGCGGCCAGCGCGGTCATCTCGGCGGAGCCCGCGGCGAACGGGTTGTTGTTGGGCAGCACGACGCCCTCGAACTTCGCCCGCGGCGTACCGTTGACCGTGTCGCTCAGGAAGGCGGCGTCGATCACCGGCCGGTTGGCGTCGTTCAGGTTGACGACGGTGTACGGCGTGCCCTCGCCGGCGAGTTCGGCGATGATGGCGGCGGTGGCGGGCCCCCCGTCGTCCACCACCAGCACGTTGAGGTCGATCCGGTTGCCGCTGGTGCCGGCCTGCGCGATGGCGGACGGCAGGACGGTGATCAGCAGGCCGGCCGCGGCGAGTGCGGCTGCTCTTCGGGTCCCTCGACCCATGGTGGTTCCCTCCCCGGGACGGGCGGTGCGGACGCCCGTGTCTCGTTCTGGTGCTGTGGTGCGGGCCGGCGGTTGTGGTGGTGCCGGCCCGGTTCTCATCCGGTTCCGGGCACGGGGGAACGGCGAAGTGCCGGACGCGCCCGGACCCCGAATGAGGTGCTGCTCGTTCGGTGCGTGAGTGAAGTACCGCCGGGTTGGTGGTCCGCGGCGGCGGTGGAAGGTGAAGTGAGGGTGCTATTCGGAGCAGCGGCCGTGGATATCGGCGGGGGTTCGAAACACGGTGGCGTCGCTGCTTCCGGTGCGGGCCATCCTTGCACACCCGGCCTGGTCTTTTGAGACGCAGTTAGGAATTCTCAGACTGCGGAGAGGGGATTCGGAGGAATGGCCCGGGAAGGGCGGGATTCACTGCGTGGGCCCAGGGTGCTTGTCCTGTGTGGGTCGTGCGTAGGCGTGCGGTGCGACTCCCCCGGAGCTGCCGGGGTGGCCGCGCGGGTGCGACGCGCCTGGTGAAGCGGCTTGGTGCGCATGCCATCTGACGTTCGGTCAGGAGGTCGTCGCAGGAGGGCTGGTGGGGCCGGGGCACTGGGAGAGCGTCCAGTGAAATCACAGCAAGGGCCCAGGAAGCAGGGCTTTCGGGGAAGTCGCTGTCAGGGAATCGTGACGCCGGGCCCAGTCGTTGCCCAGAAATGGGCCCAAGGGGGCATGTTCGACTGAAATCGGTCAAAGGATGGAACGGAATGAAACGATCCGGTCGCGGACTGCGGTGGCGCCGGATATCGGCTGGTGACGCGGCGTCACGACCGGTGCGGGCCCGCGGTGCCGGTGGTGGCACGGGTGAGTGCCGCGTGTGCCGGATGGCATGGCCGGAACAGCGATCGGCGGCCTGCCGTCACAATGCCGAGCGGCAATAGCGAATCCGGAATGAAGAAGAATCGAAATCACCGGCCCGGTGTGGCGCGGCCGGGCGCCAATCGGCGCTGTGGTAATCGTCGGCAGGGCGCAGCCGGATGTGCGGAATTGCGCGAATGCGTCGGCCGGCCGGGCCCGGGTTCGCTTGACGGTGCTCCGGCACCGGATTACGGTCGATCGACGCTGCTGGACCGGTAAAGTCGAGGGACCGCCCCATGGTGACGATGCAGGACGTGGCCGAGCGGGCCGGGGTGACCAAGCAGACCGTCTCCAACGTGCTCTCCGGGCGGGTCGCCGTCCGCCCCGCCACCGCCGCCCGGGTCCGCGCCGCGATCGACGAACTCGGCTACACCCCCAACCTGGTGGCCCGCTCGCTGGCCACCGGCAGCACCAGGACGGTCGGCCTCTTCGTGCCCACCGTGGTCGGCTCCTTCTACGCCGAGCTGATCGAAGAGGCCGAGGACGTGCTCGACGCCCACGGCTACCACCTGCTGCTCTGCACCACCCGGCAGGACGGCGAACGCGCCCGGCGCCACCTGGCCGGCCTCACCAGCCGCTCGGTGGACGCGCTGCTGATCGCCGGCGACGAGGACCTGATCGAGCACCTGCCGCTGCTGGTCGGCGCCCCGTTCCCGGTGGTGCTCTGCGCCTGGGAGAGCGCGCTGCCCGACACCCACCCGGTGGTCACCATCGACTACCGCCGGGCCGGCCGGCTCGCCGGGCAGCACCTGCGCGGCCTCGGCCACCGCCGGCCCGCCGTCCTGGCCAGCCCCGCGCACGGCGTGCGGATCGACGGTTTCCGCGCCGAACTGCCGGACTGCGCAGTGCACTTCGCCGCCGAGCCGACTCCGGCCGGCGGGTGCGCGGTGGCCGCCGCGGCGCTGGCCGCCGACCCGGCGACGACCGCGCTCTTCGCCACCCACGACGTGCTGGCGCTGGGCGCCCTGGAGGCCGCCCGGGCGGCCGGGCGCCGGGTGCCCGAGGACCTGTCGGTGATCGGGCTCGACGACGTGCCGGAGGCCCGGGTGACCCGGCCGGCGCTGACCACGGTGGCCCTGCCGAAGCGGCTGATGGCCCGGCAGGCCGTCGAACTGGTGCTGCGCGCGGTGGCGGAGGGCGCCGCGCCGGGCGGGGCGGCCCGGCTGCTGGAGCCGGAGCTGGTGGTGCGGGGGAGCACCGGCCCGGCGGCGCGCTGAGCCCGGCCGGCCGCTACTGCGGCACGGCGGTCCGCACCGCCGCCAGGGCGGGCGGAGCGGAGGGAGCGGCGGGAGCCGTCGGGGCGGGGAGCAGGGGGAGGCGGATCACGATCACCTTGCCGCCGGTGTCCAGGTCGGCTGCCACCTGGTGGCTGCCCTGGGCTTCCTCCACCAGCCCCTTGACCAGCGCCAGCCCCCACCCGCCGGAGTCGTGGGGGGCGGGGAGTGCGCGGGGGCGGAAGGGGTGGTCGTCGGCGACGGCGATGGTCAGCTCGCCCTGGTCGGCCCGCAGCACCACGCGGGCGGTCGGCGAGTAGCGCGCGGCATGCCGGACGACGTTGGTCACCAGCTCGGTGACGATCAGACAGGCGGTGGCCGCCACCTCGGCGTCGACCCCCCAGGCCGCCAGCACGTTCCTGGTCTCCCGGCGGGCAGCGGGTACGTGTTCGTCGGCGGACACGACGTGGAAGCTGTGGCTCAGCCCGGCGGACATATAGCCTCCTCCTTCCGGGCCTCCATGCGAGCCCGATCGTCACCAAAGGTAGTGGGATGAATACGCTGCGGTGTTCACCGCTGTGAACCGCGGGGAAGGCGGCGGAGGGGTTGGGGGACGGGGGTTGGGGTGGGTTTCGCGTCAGACCTCCGAGGGCCACCTGGGGCGCTTCCCAGGCCTGACGGTCGCCAGGGGCGCCGCTTCGCAGGTCCGCGGCACACCGGGACTGCTGATGATCCGACAAGGTTCTTTGCGGGCAGCGGAAGCGACGTGGTGGTGGCTCATGTGGCGTGGAGCGGGTCCGTCCCTGCACTGACGCGCGGAGCCGGGGGGCGAGTTGTCGGCCCGTCACCGTGGTGCGGCGCCGTCTCAGTGCCGGAGTCCCATGCGGTGGGCCAGGCCGCGGAGTTCGCGGTCGGCGTGGGCCGGGAGCTGGCGGTCGAGGAGGTCGGAGACGGTTTCGCGGACCAGGGCGTTGGCGTGGATGCGCTGGGGGGCCACGCGTTCGGCGGTGAGCAGGGAGGCGACGGCGTCCGCGTCGCGGCCGCGGAGGCGGGCGAGGGAGCGGCCGAGGTCGGCGCGGAAGGCGGCTTCGCGGCCCGGGGCGTTGAGGACGGCGGGGGTGACGCCCGCGCCGGCGGCGACCGCGTGGCCGTGGCGGCCCAGGTCGGTGTTGAGCGAGACGTGGTGGATGGAGACGTTGGTGGGCCCGAAGTTCAGGTGCCAGGCCTTCGTCTCCCCGGTGAGCTGGGCCAGTCCGGTCGCCGCCGCCAGGTGCTCGCGCACCTCGCCGGCCCGTTCGGTGCCCGAGCGGCGGACGTCCTGGGTCAGGCAGGCGGCCCGGATCAGGTGCAGCTCGCCGAGCAGTGCGGCCGCGCCGGGGGCGGAGAGCCGGCCCTCCAGCTCGGCCGCCGCCTGGTCGGCCAGGGCGAGCGCCTGGGCCGGGCTGCCCGCGCCCATCAGGACGTGGGTGTGGAAGAAGCCGGAGAGCGCCCGGTGCAGCGGGTCGTCCAGCTCCGCCACCGCCTCGGCGGCCCGGGTCACCGCGATGAACGCCAGGTCCGGGTAGCCCAGGTTCTTCAGCAGCAGGGTGCAGGCCGGGTGGTAGGCGCCCGCCAGCAGCCGCAGCAGCTCCTCGCGCCGCTGCCCGGCGGCCGCGTCCACCGCCGCGTGCAGGTCGGCCAGCAGTCCGGGCAGCGCCGCCGCCACCCGCCCGTACTCGCAGGCGTGGTAGAGCCGGTTCACCGCCGCCACCCGCCCCGCCAGCCCGCCGACCGGCCCGTCCGGCGCCGGCCGGTCCGGCGGTGCGCCGACCGTCAGCCCCATCAGCGCCAGCCGCAGCGCCGGGATCGCGTCGTGCGCCCCGCCGCCGCCCGGGTCGGTCGCCCCGCAGGGCCGCCCGGTCAGCTGGGAGGGTGCGATCCGCAGCGCCTCCGCCAGCGCCGTGATGTGGCCGGTCCGGTCGAGGTGGCGGCGGCCGTTCTCCACCATCGAGAGGAAGCCGACCGAGAGGCCGGAGAGGCCCGCCAGCGTCCGCAGGCTCAGCCCGCGGCGCCGGCGTGCGGCCCGCAGCCGGTCGCCGATCTGTTCGCCCTGGTGTCCGTACTGCTCACTGCTCATCGGTCCTCACTCCTACACCTGCGGTAGCCGCGGACAGCGTAGGTCCGTATGAGGGACGCTCAGGTCCGGAGCCGAGATGATCACCCGGGGGTGTGACGGTGGTTTGGTGAAGATCGCCCGTGGTGCCGGAAGATGCACGGAATCGGTCGCTCCGCGTTCCATCCGGGTGCCATCCGTGGTCGCCAGCCCCGGGCGGCGCGCCCTCAGCCCGTCCCCGCGCGGGATGCGAGCCGGTGCACGGCGGCGGCCTGCGCCGGGTCGGTGAGCCGCGCGGGCAGCACGGCGAGCAGTTCGCGGGCCAGCGGGTCGAGCCGGGTGCGCAGCGGCGCGGTGCGCTCGGCCGCCAGCAGCCGGGCGGCCGCGGCGGCGGGCTCGCCGAGGCGGGCGTGCGCGGAGGCGGCCAGGGTCAGCACTCCGGCCCGGGCCGCCGGGGGCAGCTCCGCCGCGTCGGCCAGCGCCAGCACCTCGGCCGGCGACCCGGCCTCGGCGGCCACCCGGACCCGGGTGAGCGCCAGCGCGTCCCGCTCGCTCGGCAGTCCGGCCCGCCCGGCGGCCCGGCGCAGCCGCCGCTCGGCCTCGGCGGGCCGCCCGGCCGCCGCCTCGGCCAGCGCCGCCAGGGCGAGCAGCGCGGCACTCCCCGGGCCCTCGGCGGCCCGCGCCAGCGCCTGTTCGGGCAGCGCCATGTCGAGCAGCAGCTGCAACTCCTCGGCGAGCACCGCCCGCGCCCCGGCCGCCCCGCCGCGGGCCCGGTGCAGCACCGCCCAGGCGAGGTCCCGGTGCCCGAGCCGGCGCAGCAGTCCGGCGGCCGCCAGGTGACCGCGCAGCCGCAGTTCGGCCGCCTGCCGGCGGGTCCCGGCCGGGGCCAGGGCGACCGCGCCGGCGCCCAGCCGGATCAGCCCGGGCAGGGTGCGGGCCAGCAGCAGCTCGTCCCCGTCCCGGGCGGCGGCGGTGGCGGTCTCGGTGCGCCGCGCCAGCTCCCGTTCGCGCCCGGCCGGCGGCAGGGCGCCCGGCTCGGCCAGTTCGCGCCGCAGGTGGAAGGCGACGGCGTCCACCGCCGCGTGCTCGGCGCCGCTGGGCGGGTAGGGGCGGCCGGTCAGCTCGACCGCGTCCACCCGCAGCGCGCCGGCCAGCGCGGCCAGGTCCCGGCGCCGGTCCAGCCAGTCCGCGCCCTGCTCCAGGGCGGCCAGCCGCTCCGCCGCGATCCCGCTGCGGCGCGCGAGTTGACGTACCGTCAGACCGCGCCGGGCTCGCCACCGGGCGACCCGGGCCGCGATCGGACTGGCACCGGCCCGAATCCGCCCGATCCCCAAACCGAACCATCCGCCCTGCTGAACACCGGTTCCGTCAACGGTCACCGGTCGGCCACGACGGAGCCAAGCGTAATGATCGCCTCCGCGCTCCCGCCACCGTGTCCGGGGAACGGAACGGGGTGCGGTCCCGCCGAGCGGTCCCGCACCCCGTCACCCGGTGCTCCGGGCGGGCCTCACATGTTGACCTGGGCCCCCATGATCACGCAGCGGTTGCTCGGCAGCCCGAAGTAGGCGACCGGGCTGCTGGCGTTGTTGGCGATGGTCATGAAGAGCTTCTTGCGCCAGCGCCGCATGCCCGGCGCCTCGGTGCGCACGATGGTCATCCGGGACAGGAAGTACGACACCTCGTCGACGTCCAGCCCGTGGATCTGGCCGGCGTCCGGGTGCTGCGAGGCCAGCCGCAGCGCCTGCGGGATGTTGGGCTCGTCCATGAAGCCGAACCGCAGGGTGAGGTGGGTGATGCCGTCGTCGCTGTGCCCCAGGTCGTCGAAGACGCAGCGCTCGGACTCGTCCACGTGCGGCACCCGCTCGACCATCGCCGAGAGGATCACCACGTTCTTGTGCAGGGTGTGGTTGTGCTCGACGTTGGCGCGCAGGGCCAGCGGCGTGGTCTCCACGTTGGCGTTCAGGAAGACCGCCGTGCCGTCCACCCGGTGCACCGGCGGGTCCATCGCGTCGACCTCGTCCACGAAGGCGCGCAGCGGGCCCTCCAGGGCCGTGCGGTTCGGCGTGACGATCTGCCGGCCGCGCTGCCAGGTGATCAGGATGGTGAAGACGGTGAAGGCCACCAGCAGCGGCAGCCAGCCGCCGTGCACCACCTTGGTCAGGTTGGCCGCGAAGAAGGCCACCTCGCTGGTGAGGAAGACCACCGCGCCGAGGATGATCATCCAGAGCGGCTTGCCCATCATGATCCGGGCCACGGCCAGGAAGAGCACCGTGTTGAGCACGAAGGTCGCGGTGACCGCCACGCCGTAGGCGGAGGCCAGGGCGGCGGAGGAGCCGAAGCCCAGCACCAGCGCCACCACCGCGCCGAACAGGCCCCAGTTGATCATCGGGGCGTAGACCTGGCCGACCTCGTGCTCCGAGGTGTGCTTGATCGTCAGGTGCGGCAGGATGCCCAGCTGCACGGCCTGGCGGGTCACGCTGAACGCGCCGGAGATGACCGCCTGCGAGGCGATCACGGTGGCGACGGTCGCCAGGATCACCATCGGGAACTGCGCCCAGCCCGGCATCAGCAGGAAGAACGGGTTGGAGACCGAGGAGGGCGAGCGCAGGATCAGCGAGCCCTGGCCCAGGTAGTTGAGGGTCAGGGTCGGGAAGACCAGGAAGAACCAGGCGCGGTGGATCGGGGCCCGGCCGAAGTGGCCCATGTCGGCGTAGAGCGCCTCGGCGCCGGTCACGGCCAGCACCACCGAGGCCAGCGCGACGAAGGCGACCAGCCCGTGGTCGACGATGAACTCGATGCCGTAGGTCGGCGACAGCGCCTTGAAGATCGCGGGGTGGCCGGCCACCTCGACGGCGCCGGTGGCGCCGATGATCACGAACCAGAGGGTCATGATCGGGCCGAACAGCTTGCCGACCAGGTTGGTGCCGTAGCGCTGGAGCCCGAAGAGCACCACCAGCACGGCGATGGTCAGCGGGATCACGAACTCGCTCAGGCCCGGGGTCGAGACCTTCAGGCCCTCGACCGCGGAGAGCACCGAGATCGCCGGGGTGATCATGCCGTCGCCGTAGAAGAGCGAGGCGCCGAAGATCCCGAGCGCCACCAGGACCACCTTGGTGCGCACGGACTTGAAGTTGAGCTTCTGGACCAGCGCGGTGAGCGCCATGATGCCGCCCTCGCCGCCGTTGTCGGCGCGCAGGATGAACGTCACGTACTTGATCGAGACGATCAGCGTGATCGCCCAGAAGACCAGCGAGATGACGCCGTACACCTGGTCCGGGGTGGTCCCGACCGCGCCGTTGTCGGCGGTGAAGACGGTCTGGATCGAGTACAGCGGACTGGTGCCGATGTCACCGAAGACGACCCCGAGCGCGCCGAGGGTCAGGGCGGCCGCACCGGGGCGGACGCGGTGGGAGCTGCTGCCGCCGGGCGCGCCACCGGACCCGTGGGTGGCGGAGCTGTCAGGCGCGCTCTTGGCGAGTTCTATTCGCATAATGAGCGATGATGATACGCATGGCAGGGGCGGCTGAAAGCGCCCCCGGTGGTTCCCGGACACCGCCGCCGTCCGCGCCTCGGAATGCCCGCCGGACAGGGCGTGGGCGGCCGTCGGGCACCCCGGAGCGGGCGCCGCTCGCCACGGTCCAGTCGCCGCCGAGGGGTTGCCGCGCGGCGGGGGCCGGGCGCGGGGCGGGACGGGGGCCGATCGCGAGTGACCGGCCGGCCGTCCGTTAATGCTTCTTTAACCCCGCTTCTTAACGCTTCTTTGACGGGGGCCGTTCGCCCGCGGTTTCAGCAGCGGTTCGGGCCCACACCGTCGATCCGGCCGCCGAAGTCGCCGAGGTACTGCGAGCGCCAGTCGCCGGAGAAGACGTCGCGCTTCTCGACCGGCTGCCAGTTGATGAAGCAGGCCCGGGTGCCGGCCACGAAGGCGCCGACGTGGTCGTGCAGGCTGGGCGGCATGTCGCGGTAGCCGCTGGCGGCGGTCCACTCCCAGTAGCTGCCGTGGAAGCCCTCCTCGCTCCAGAAGCAGATCGAGCCACCGGGGCAGGCGGGCGGGTTGGCGGGCGCGGCGTGGGCGGCGGTGCCGGGGAGCAGGACCGCGGCGAGGGCCAGGGCGGCCGCGGCGGACCAGGAACGGAGCTGCACGGCGGACTCCTCATGGGGGACGGTGCCGGACGTGGACGGGCGCCGCGGCGCTGTGCTGTCGCCGCGGTGCCGTCTGCCATCCTGCGGGCCGTGCGACCCGGCGCCCGGGAGACCGTCACGGCGGGTCACCCGGGCGGGGGTATTAGTCGTTCGAACAGGGTCGACGGCCCGGGACCGCACCGGTGGCACCTGCCGGACCCGGTGCCGCCACCGTCAACTGCGCCACCACGGGGCACGGATGACATCGTCCGGATCCACCGCGCAGTCGGTCCCGCCGACCACCTCGCGGGCCGGGATGTCCCAGCCGACCACCCCCGGCGCCTGGCGGTCCAGCTCCACCACCCGGGCCCGGGACGGGCCGGTGCCGGTGTTCACGTCGCAGTGCAGCACGCTGGTCCAGGACCGGCCGTCCACCGCCGCGACCAGGGCCAGCGCCGGCAGCACGACCAGGGCGAGCGCGAGCGCCACCAGCCGGAGCAGCTCGGCGGCCCGGGGCACCGGGCCCGCCGGGGGCCGGCGGGTGCGGTGGCCGGTACGGACGTCGCGCCCGCCGGTGCGGTACTCGGCGATCACGCCGAGCCGCAGCAGGTAGCCGGCCAGCGCCGAACCGACGCCCCACCACAGGCCGTTGAAGGCCCCGACCACCACGCCCAGGGCGGCCGGCAGGATCGCCGCCCGGGCCGCCGTCTCGGTCATCGCCCGGTCCCAGTGCCGGGCGGCGCCCCCGTGGGCCGCCCGGTAGGCGTAGCTGAAGTGCGAGGCCACCACCGCCAGTACCAGGGCCAGCACCGGCTCGGCGAAGAACATGCCGATCACCACGTCGGCCCAGTTGGCCGGCCCCATCGCGAGCAGCGCGTCCCGGGCCGCGTCGCCGCCGCCCAGCGTCCAGGCGAGCTTGAGCACCGGGACCGCGAACAGCACGGCCGAGGTCATCACGTGCGCGGCGCTGGACTTGCCGGCGGTCCCGGCGGAGGCGGTCATCCGGTCACGCTACGGCCGCCGTCCGGCGGTCCGGCCGCTGCCACTCCCCGACATCACCCGGTTGCCGTCCCGTGCTCCGGGGGCTGAGGCAGTGGCGGGCGGAGGCCCCCGGGGCGGGCGGGACGCGCCGGCCGACGGGAGATCGCGCCAGCTTGGCCGAGTCCTTTCGTTCCAGGCCGACCCGTGCGCACCGGCACCACCTCAGGGCTCAGCGGTGGCGATCCGGTAGAGCCAGGTACGCACCGAGGCCCGCGCCGGGTCGTACCGGTCGCGGGCCTTCCAGGCGCGCAGCAGGGTCTCCTGCACCAGGTCCTCGGCGTCGTGGTGGGAACCGAGCATCCGGTAGCAGAAGGCGGTCAGTTCACCCCGGTACGGCTCGAGATCCATGCGGTCATCATGCCGTACCGGTCCGACGGCCCCCGGTCAGCGGAAGCGGGTCAGGCTGGGACGACGTTCTCCGCCGTCGGGCCCTTCGGGCCCTGCACCACGTCGAAGCTGACCTGCTGGTTCTCCTCCAGCGAGCGGAAGCCCGCGGCGTTGATCGCGGAGTAGTGGACGAAGACGTCCGGGCCGCCGCCGTCCTGGGCCAGGAAGCCGAAGCCCTTCTCCGCGTTGAACCACTTCACCGTGCCGGTTGCCATGCCTGCTCCTCGCCGATCGCACCTGGACTGCTGCCACGAAGGTAACGGTTCGGTGCGCGGAAGGCCGCGCGGCGCGGCGGTGAGTTGCGGGCGGAATCGGCCCCGGCCGCCGGACGTGCTACAAACGCTGGCACAATGCGGGGATGATCAGCCAAGCGCTCCCGGCCCGTGACTCCGCCCCGCCCGCCGTGCGGGTGGAGCGCGGCGCCCGGCTGGAGGACGCGGCCTGTCGGCACCTGCTGCTCTGGCGGGCGGGCCCGGGCTGGCGGATGCTCAGCAGCGCGGTGCTCGGCGGCGGACTGGGGGAGCGGGCCTGGGTGCTCAACGCCCAGGTCAAGGCGGGCTACGGGCGGATGGACCCGGAGCAGCACCTGGCCGAACTGGCCGCCGCGCACGGCCTGGCCGGGCCGGGCGTCGGGCTGCTGACCGCGGCCCTGGTGGACGACTACGCCAAGGCGGTGGACGGCGGGGTCACCGCGCTGGTCACCGCCGGGGTGGGCGTGCCGGTCTGGGCCGCCGAGCCGGCGGCCGCCGTCGGCGGCCACGCCCCGGGCACGGTGAACATCCTCGCCGTGGTCCCCGCACCGGTCGCCGACGCGGGCCTGGTCAACCTGCTCGCCACCGCCACCGAGGCCAAGGTGCAGGCCCTGCTGGGCGCCGGCTACGACTGCTCGGGCACGCCCTCGGACGCCGTCTGCGTCGCCGTGCGCACCCCGCGGCCCGGCGAGCCGGCCGACCCGTTCGGCGGGCCGCGCTCGCGCTGGGGTGCCCGGCTGGCCCGCGCCGTGCACGCGGCCGTGCTGACCAGCGCGCTGCGCGACCGCGACCGGACCGGCCCGCGCCCCGAGCACCCCGCGCCGCTGCCCGGGTGCCGGGTGCGCGACCTCTGACGGACCGTCAGGTGCCGCCGACCCGGTAGCGGTGCTCCGGGCGGCCGGTGGCGCCGTACTTGAGCTCCAGCCGGACCAGCCCCTCCCGCACCAGGTAGGAGAGGTAGCGCTGGGCGGTGGCCCGGGAGACGCCGGTCTGCTCGCCGACCTGCGCGGCCGAGAGGTCGCAGCGGGCCTCGCGCAGGGCCGCCAGCACCAGGGAGAGCGTCGGCGCCGAGTGGCCCTTGGCCGGCACGGCCGGCAGCGCGCTCGGGCGGGCGGCGCTGAACAGCGCGTCCACCTCCGCCTGGGCGGCGTCGGCGGCCGGGTCCAGGGCCGCCACCCGGTCGCGCAGCTCCCGGTAGGAGCCCAGCCGCTCCTGGAGCGCCGCGAAGCCGAACGGCTTGACCAGGTAGCCGGTGGCGCCGAGCTGCATCGCCGCCCGCACCGAGGCGACATCACTGGCCGCCGTGATCATCAGCGCGTCCGGCCGCGGCCCGGCCGCCTCGGCGACCAGCCGGCGCAGCAGATCCAGCCCGCTGCCGTCCGGCAGGTAGACGTCCAGCAGCAGCAGTTCGGGCCGCAGCTCGCGGACCGCCTCGACGGTGGCGGCCACCGAACCGGCCTGCCCGACCACCTCGAAGCCCGCCACCCGGCCCACGTAGGCGGCGTGGATGGCGCTCACCCGGAAGTCGTCGTCGACCACCAGCGTCCTGATCACAGCACACCCTCCAGAACGTCCGGGGCGACCGTGAAGACCGCGCCCGGCGGAGCCGGTTCGTCGTCCGGCAGCGGCAGCACCACGGTGAAGACGGCGCCCGGCCCCTCGCTGACCGTGATGCTGCCGCCGTGCCGCTGCACCAGCCGGTGGACCAGCGCCAGGCCCAGGCCGCGCCGCGCGGTGCCGCGGTCCGGGCTGGTCGACCAGCCGTCCTCGAAGATCGCCCCGGCGGCGCCGGGCGGGATGCCGGGGCCGTCGTCCGCGACCCGCAGGGTGACCGCGTGCTCCTCCTCGGCCAGCAGCAGGCGGACCTCGCCGCCGCTGCCGACCGCCTCCACCGCGTTGTCCAGCAGGTTGCCCGCGATGGTCAGCAGCCGGCGCAGGTGCCCCGGCTGCTCGCCGAGCCGGGAGTCCGCCTCCAGCACCACCCGCACCCCGCGCTCGGCGGCCACCGCCGTCTTGGCGATCAGCAGGCCGGCCATCAGCGGATTGGCGATCCGGTCCCGGACGCCCTCCGTCGTGGCCGGCTCGCCGTGGCTCAGCTCGACGGCGTACTCCAGCGCCGCCCGGTGGTCGCCCAGCTCCAGCAGCCCGGCCAGGGTGTGCATCCGGTTGGCGAACTCGTGCTGCTGCGCCCGCAGCGCGTCGGTCAGGCCGCGCACCGAGTCCAGCTCGCGCAGCAGGCCGACCAGCTCGGTGCGGTCGCGGACGGTGACGATGGCGCCCAGCTCGCGGCCCTGCAGCACCACCGGCTTGCGGTTGACGGCCAGGCAGTGGCTGTCGGTCAGCACCGTCAGGTCCACCCCCGCCAGGCCGCCGTCCAGCGCCCGGCGCAGCCGGCCCTCGGGCAGCACCTCGTCCAGCCGCCGGCCCAGCGCCGTGCCCAGGCCGAGCAGCCGCCGGGCCTCGTCGTTGACCACGCTGATCCTGCCCTGCGGATCGAAGGCGATCACGCCCTCCTTGATGCCGTGCAGCATCGCCTCCCGGTCCTGCAGCAGCCCGGCGATCTCCTCCAGCTCCAGGCCGAAGGTGGAGCGCTTCAGCCGGCGGGCCAGCAGGTAGGAGGCGACGGCGCCCACGGCCAGCGCCGTCGCGGCGTAGAGCGCGAAGGTGGGCAGCTCGCGCATCAGCTGGCCGACCGCCTGCTTCTCGGCGATCCCCACCGAGACCTCGCCGATCACCGCCCCCGCCGGATCGCGCAGCGGCACCTTGGCGTTGGCGGAGCGGCCGGTCGAGCCGTTGTCCATCCCCGTGGAGGTGCGCCCGTCGAGCACGGTGATCGGCTCGTCCACCGCCTTGCCGATCAGCTCGGGGTGCGGGTGCGAGTGCCGGATGCCGTGCAGGTCGATCACCACCACGTAGGTGGCGCCGGCGGCCCGCTCGATCCGCCCGGCTGCCTGCTGCACCTCGTCGCCGCCGGTGCCCTCGGCCATCGCCCGGACGATCTGCGGATCGCCCGCGGCCGTGCGGGCGATGGAGAGCGCCCGCCGCTGGTACTCGTGGTCCAGCTCGTCGCGCTGGGCGTAGGTGAGCAGCACGAAGCCGATGCCGCTGGTGATCGCCAGGATGAGCAGCTGGCCCACCAGGATCCGGGCCGAGAGCTTCCGGCCCCGGCCACGTCGTCGGGCCATCGGGCCACCTCCCTGCCGCTACCCCCTGTCTCCTGCGTGTTCAGGCGAGTGTGCCCTGAGTGCGGCGGTTTTCCCAGTCCCGTGACCGTGCGCAGAACGAGCAGAACCCACGGCAACGCGGTGAAGCCGCGCAACGCTCGCAAGACTCCCGCCGCCGGCCGGGCCCGACCTACCTTCACGGCACCAAGAAACACCCCGGAAACACGACGGGGTGCCAGCGGAGAAGCGAGGAGGCGGATTCGATGGCTGCGCGCAACGACGCCGCGGCGGGACCGGTCCAGGACCGCGTTCGCGACGGTGCCCGGATCGAGATCTCGGGCGTGACCAAGCGGTTCCTGACCCCGAGCGGCGAGGCCTTCACGGCCACCCGCGGCGTGGACTTCACGGTCGAGCCCGGCCAGTTCTGCGCGGTCGTCGGACCGACCGGCTGCGGCAAGTCCACCACCCTGAGCCTGGTCTCCGGCCTGGCCCGGCCCAGCGAGGGCCGGGTGCTGGTCGGCGGCCGGGAGGTCGACGGGATCACCGACGGCATCGGCTTCATGTTCCAGGCCGACGCCCTGCTTCCCTGGAAGACCGTGCTCGGCAACGTCGCGATGGGCCCGGTCTTCAAGGGCGTGCCGAAGGCGAAGGCCAACGCGGCCGCCCGGGACTGGCTGCGCCGGGTCGGCCTGGCCGGCTTCGAGGACCACCACCCGCACCAGCTCTCCGGCGGCATGCGCAAGCGGGTCGCGATGGCCGCGGCGCTGATCAACGAGCCGAAGATCCTGCTGATGGACGAGCCGTTCGGGGCCCTGGACGTGCAGACCAAGGCGATCATGCAGAACGAGCTGCTGGGCCTGTGGGAGCAGCTGCGCCCCTCGGTGGTCTTCATCACCCACGACCTGGAGGAGGCGGTGGCGCTGGCCGACCGGGTGGTGGTGATGACCTCCGGTCCGGGCTCGGTCAAGGCCGTGTACGACATCGACCTGCCGCGCCCGCGCGGCTCGGTCCAGGACATCCGGTTCCAGCCGCGGTTCCTCGAACTGCACCACCAGATCTGGGCCTCGCTCCGCGAAGAGGTGGAGCGCGCCTACGCACGCACGACGGGAGAGCAGGCATGAGCGCCGCGACGGCAGTGAACCCGCCGGCCACCGACCGCAAGGCCGCGGGCGCCGGGGTGCGCGCCGTCCGGCGCCGCAAGGCGCTGGTGCTGCTGGCCCAGCTGGGCCTGGCGGCGGCGGTGATCGGCGGCTGGCAGGCCGTCACGGCGGTGGGCTGGCTGGACCCGTTCTTCTTCGGGCAGCCCAGCGGGATCGCCCGGCGGCTGGTGGACTTCTTCAGCAAGGGCGACCAGGCCACCGAGTTCGGCTCCTACTGGCTGCAGATCGAGACCACGCTGCGGGAGGCGGTCCTCGGCTTCGCGCTCGGCGCGGGCAGCGGGGTGGTGCTCGGCGTGCTGCTCGGGCAGAACCGGTTCCTGGCCGACGTGCTGGGCCCGTACATCAAGATCGTGAACGCGGTGCCGCGGATCGTGCTCGGCTCGATCTTCCTGGTCGCGTTCGGGCTGGGCGAGACGCCGAAGATCCTGCTGGCGGCGGTGCTGGTCTTCTTCGTGGTCTTCTTCAACGCCTTCCAGGGCGTGCGCGAGGTGGACCGCAACATCCTCGACAACGCCCGGGTGCTGGGCGCCTCGCAGCTGCAGATCGTCCGGCACGTGGTGCTGCCCTCCGCGCTGACCTGGATCACCGCGAGCCTGCACACCGCCTTCGGCTTCGCCATCGTCGGCGCGCTGGTCGGCGAGGTGCTGGGCGCGCAGGCCGGCCTCGGCCTGGTGATCAAGACCGCGCAGAACCAGTTCGACCCCAACGGGGTGTTCGCCACCATGGTCGTCATCGCGGTCATCGTGCTGATCGCCGAGTGGCTGATCACCAAGCTGGAGCGCCGCCTGCTCTCCTGGCGCCCGCCGTCGCCCGCCGAGAGCGCGGCCCTCTAGACCTTCCTCCCCCACCCCTTTCCGTACCTAAGGACAGCCATGTTCAAGCGGACCCCCACCCGCGCGGTCGTCGGCACCCTCGCCCTGGCCCTCGGCCTCGGCCTCACCGCCTGCTCCTCCTCCGGCGCCAAGAGCGGCGCGGCCGCCGGCACCCCCACCGTGAAGATCATGGTCGGCGGCCTCGACAAGCAGATCTACCTGCCGTTCCAGCTCGCCCAGCAGCTCGGCTTCTACCAGAAGTACGGCGTCAAGGTGGTGCTCAGCACCGAGTCCGACGCGGTCGGCGCCGAGGACGCGATGGCCTCCGGCCAGGTCGACATGGCCGGCGCCTGGTACATCCACACCATCGACTTCGCCGCCAAGGGCAAGGCGGTCGAGGACATCGTGCAGCTCTCCGGCGCGCCGGGGGAGCGCGAGATGTGCGCCACCAACAGCGGCGTCCACTCGGCCGCCGACTTCGCCGGCAAGACGCTGGGCGTCACCGACCTCGGCTCGGGCACCGACACCCTGACCGAGTTCATCGCCGCGCAGAACAACCTGGGCACCAGCCAGTACCACCGGGTCGGCGTCGGCGCCGGCGCGACGGCGATCGCCGCGCTGCAGAACGGCAAGGCCGCCTGCGTGATGACCACCCAGCCGACCGTGACGGCGATTCAGAAGAAGGGCGTCGGCTACTCCGCCGTCGACCTCGCCACCACCGACGGCGCCAAGGCCGCGGTCGGCGGCCTCTGGCCGTCCGCGAGCGTGCTGGCCCGGGCGGACTGGGTCAACTCGCACAAGGACGCCGCGCAGAAGGTGGTCACCGCGCTGGTCGCCACCATGCAGTACATCAGCACCCACTCCGCGGCCGACATCGCCGCCGCGCTGCCGCCCACCTTCACCGCCAACGGGTCGGTCACCAAGGACGACTACGTCACCGCGCTGACCCAGGACAAGGGCCAGTTCCTGCCCGACGGCCTGATGCCGGCCGGCGGACCGAAGAACGTGCTGGCGACCGAGAAGCTGGTCGGGGTGAAGGGCGCCGAGTCGGTGGACCTCGGCAAGACCTTCACCAACGAGTTCGCCCAGGCCGCCGACAAGGCGCTCGGGGTCACCCCGACCACCACCCCGGCGGACGGCAACGGCTGAGTCCTCCCGACCGGAGCCTCCCGGCCGGAGCCCTCCGACCGGACCCCTCCGACCGGACCCCCGGGCGCGTCCCCCATCGCGCCCGGGGGTCCACCCCGTCCGGGGACGGCGGGGTGGGGATGATGGGGGCCGCGCCCGTTGTTGCTGCAGGCGGGGAACCCACCGAGAGGGAGAGAAGAGCATGACCACGACGCGCAAGGCCGTCCTCGCCGGCGGATGCTTCTGGGGCATGGAGGAGCTGTTCCGCCGCATCCCGGGCGTCCAGGACACCCGGGTGGGGTACACCGGCGGGTCGGTGGCCAACGCCACCTACCGCAACCACGCGGGCCATGCGGAGGCACTGGAGATCAGCTACGACCCGGCGCGGACCGACTACCGGACGCTGCTGGAGTTCTTCTTCCAGATCCACGACCCGAGCACCGTGGACCGCCAGGGCAACGACATCGGCAGCAGCTACCGCTCGGCGATCTACTACACCGACGAGGAGCAGCGCGCCGTCGCGCTGGACACCATCGCCGACGTGGACGCCAGCGGGCTCTGGCCCGGCAAGGTCGTCACCGAGGTGGAGCCGCTGGGCGACTTCTGGGAGGCGGAGCCGGAGCACCAGGACTACCTGCAGCGCTACCCGGACGGGTACACCTGCCACTTCCCGCGCCCGAACTGGAAGCTGCCGGTGCGCGACTCCGCCTGAGGCCGGAGGTTCCGGTGCGGCGGCCCGCCCGCCCCCCCCCGCGGGGCGGCGGGGCCCCCCCCCGCGCGGGGGGGGGGGGGGGGGGGGGGGGCCCCCGCCGCCCCCCCGGGGGGGGGGGGGCCCCCCCCCCCACTGCTCGGGGGGCGGCCGGCACCTCGCGGGCCCACTCCCGGCGTGCGCGACGTCCTCCGACAGCAGTTCGGGGTCGCGGACGGCGCTGGTGACGCCGCGCGGCGGAATCGCGTGTGGCACAAGAGAAGTGACAGGCCGTCAGGCGCGGCCTCGAACCAGGGCCGGGAAAACCACTGGCGCCGCCCGGACCGGGCGGCTAGCCTCTGGCGCGATGACTACTCAATCTCTCGCCGGATTGGGGGCTTCGACCACGCAAGGTGAGTGCTGATGGCCACTCACCCCGTGCTCGAGGATCCCCGTCTGCTCCGCTGGCAGCGCGTGCGCGAGTTCGCCGTGCCGCCCACCATGATCAAGACCGCCACCGCCCGCCGGCTCGCCGGGGACTGGGCCGGTGCCTGCGCCGCCGCCCGGGTCGACGTCGACCTCGACCTGCGCGCCGTGGCCCGGCGGCACGGTCAGCGGCTCGCCGCCCGACTCCGGGACGACCTCAGAGCGTTGGCGCCCGACCTGCTCCGCTGGCAGCTGCCGCGGATCGCCCCCGACGGACTGCTGCGACCCGGGCTCAGCATCGCCCTGGCCCGCTATCCCGAGTCGCCGCTGCAACTGGTCGTCCGCACCCCGCCCGCCTGGGCCGGAGCCGGACAGCGGCTCAGCCTGGCGCTCTGGGAAGGCTCACCCGCCGGCGCCGCCGACCACCCGCACCCGCGCCCCAACCGCCGCTACCGGCTGGACCTGCACCGGCACCTCTGGGACGCCGGACGGTCCGGTGAGCTGCGCACCCGGTCCGGCGCCGACCGGCCCGCGACCGCGGACGCGGCCCGCTGGCCCGCCGAGGCGGCGATCCTGCTGGCCGCCGACGGACTGCCACCCGGCCCGGTCGCGCTGCGGCTCGACTCCCGGCGGCATCTGATGCTCGACCTGACGAAGTGTCAGGCAGCGGTGCCGGTGCGGCAGAACGCCGTCCGCGACCTTCCGGTGCTGCCCGACGCGGCGGTTCGCACGCCGCCCGACCTGCAACTGCTGCGGGCCGGCCTGCTCCGGCCGGAGCAGCTGCACCCGTTGGTCGCCGCCGCCCTGGCCCCCGAGCACCGGGCCGCGGCGCCCGACCCCGCGCAGGACCGGGGCGACGGGCCGCGGCTGGTCGACTGCCGGGGCGCCCGGCACCGGATCGGCCTGGCCGACGGCGCCCTGGTGGCGCTGGACCACGGCCCGGAGGAGCTGCGGCGCGAGGAGCTGCTGGTCGCCCTGGGCGGAACTCCCCTGCCCTGCCTGCAGTTCATCGACCAGGTGCACCGCCGCCCGGACTGCCTGGACGGCGTCCGGGAGCGGCTGGACCACGGCGACACCGCCGGGGCACTGGCCGTGGTCGAGCGCCTGCTCGGCCCGGACGCCCTGCTCCGGGACGGGCCGCTGCGCGAAGAACTGACCGCGGCCGCGGCGGGTCTGGTGACCCACGGCCTCTACCGCGCCGGGCTCGTCACCCCGCCGCACCTGCCCGCCTCCGCGCCGCGCCACCCCGCCCGGCGCCGGCCACGCCACGCCTCGACGCGCTGACCGCACCACGCCTCCACGCGCTGACCGCGCGTCCGCCGACTCCCCTCAGGTGATCACCCATGCCTTCTGCTGCCCACGTTGACCCCGCCTCCCGCCTCGACGTCGCCCGGGACCTGCTCGCCCTGCTCGGCGACACCACCACCGAACCGCGCGCCGACGACCAGCTCGAGGCGCTGACCCTGGCCGTGGCCGCCGACCTGCCCGTGCTGCTCTGGGGCGAGCCCGGCATCGGCAAGACCGCCGCGATCACCCAGCTCGCCGAGACCCTGGACCTGCCGCTGACCACGGTGATCGCCAGCGTCCACGAGCCCTCCGACTTCTCCGGCCTGCCGATCGTCGGCGCCGACCCCGCCACTCAGGGGGTGCCGATGGCCCCGCCGGACTGGGCCGTCCGGCTGGTCCGGCAGGGCCGCGGACTGCTCTTCCTGGACGAGCTCTCCACCGCGCCCCCGGCGGTCCAGGCCGCACTGCTGCGGCTGGTGCTGGAGCGGCGGGTCGGCGCGCTGCGGCTGCCGCCCGAGGTGCGGATCGTGGCCGCCGCCAACCCGCGCGCCTCCGCCGCCGACGGCTGGGAGCTCAGCCCGCCGCTGGCCAACCGCTTCGTCCACCTGCCCTGGGTGCACGACCCCGAGGTGGTGGTCCGCGGCCTCGGCGGCACCTGGCCGCGCGCCACCCTGCCCCGGCTCGACCCCGGACGGCTGCCGCAGGCCGTGGACCACGCCCGGAGCGCCGTCTGCGGACTGCTCGCCGCCCGGCCCGCCCTGGTGCACCAGCTGCCCAAGAACGAGGCCCGGCGCGGCGGCGCCTGGCCCTCGCCGCGCAGCTGGGACATGGCACTGCGGCTGATCGCCTTCGCCGGCGCCGCCGGCTCCTCCCGGGACGTGCTCTCGCTGCTGGTCCGCGGCACCGTCGGCGACGGGCCCGGCCTCGAGCTGCTCGCCGCCCTGGACCGGATGGAGCTGCCTGACCCCGAGCAGTTGCTCGCCGACCCGGCCGGCGCCGAGCTGCCCACCCGCGGCGACCTGCGCCAGGCCGCGCTGGACGGGGTGGTCGCGGCCGTCCGCAGCCGCCCGGCGAAGGACCGCTGGGACGCCGCCTGGCAGCTGCTGGTGCGGGCCATGGAGACCGGCGCGCCCGACCTCGTGGTGATGCCGGCCAGCTCGCTGGCCGCGCTGCGCCGCGAGGACTGGACGGTGCCCGCGGCCATCGACCGGTTCGCCGAGGTGGTCGGGCTCTCCCGGCGGGCCGACCGGGCGGCCGCCCGGGTCACCGCCGGGGTGCGCCGGTGACGGGGCCCGTGCTGGACCGGGAGAAGCTCTTCGCCGCCCGGCTGCAGGCCGCGAGGGCCCGGCCCTACCTGGCGAGCGCGCTGTTCGCCCTGCACCCCGTCGAGGACCGGCAGGTGCCGACCATGGCCGTGGACCGGCACTGGCGCTGCTACGTCTCGCCGGCCTTCGTCGCCGCAACCCCGGTCGAGGAGCTGGCCGGCGTCTGGGTGCACGAGGTCTCCCACCTGCTGCGCGACCACCACGGCCGGGGCGACCGGGTCGCCCGGGCCCGCGAGCTGACCGGCCCCGCCGAGCGGCTGCGGATCAACATCGCCGCCGACTGCGAGATCAACGACGACATCTACGGCGACGGGCTGCGCGCCCCCGCCGACGTGGTCACCCCGGCCTACCTGAGGCTGCCCGGTGACCAGCTGATGGAGGAGTACCTGCACGAGTTCCGGCTCGGCCCGGAGCTCGCGCGGCTGGCCTGGCTGGACTGCGGCAGCGGCGCCGACGGGCTGGAACGCGCATGGGACCTCGGCCCCGACGGCGCCGACGGGCTCACCGAACAGCAGCGCGACGCCGTCCGGTTCCGGGTCGCCGAGGCGATCCGGGGCCGCCCCGGCGACGCGCCGCAGGGCTGGCGGCGCTGGGCCGAGGAGGCCTTCCAGCCGCCGCAGCCCTGGCGCGAACTGCTCGGCGCGGCGCTCCGGGCGGCCGTCAGCTCGGCGGGCAGCGGGGACGACTACAGCTACGGCCGGCCCGCCCGGCGCTCGGCCTCGGTGCCCGGGACGGTGCTGCCGAGCCTGCGCCGGCGGCCGCCGCGGGTGACGGTGGTGATCGACACCTCGGGTTCGGTGAGCGACGCCGAGCTGGGCGCCGCGCTGGTGGAGGTGGCCGCGATCTGCCGGGCGGTGGGCGGGCGGCGCGACCTGGTCTCGGTGCTCTCCTGCGACGCCGCGGCCGGACGGGTCGACCGCCTCTGCCGCAGCGAGGGCATCGCGCTGATCGGCGGCGGCGGGACGGACCTGCGGGCCGGCTTCGCGGCGGCGCTGCGGGCGCGGCCCCGGCCGGACGTGCTGGCGGTGCTGACGGACGGGCAGACGGCCTGGCCGGTCAGCCGGCCGTCCTGCCGGACCGTCATCGGCCTCTTCCCGCGCGGACCCGGGCGGGCCCGGCAGATCGAGCACAATCCGGAGTACCGGCCGGCGAGCCCGCCGGCCTGGGCGCGGGTGGTGGTACTGGGAGGGGGGTGAGCGCCGCCGCCCGGATCCCCCGGTTGCAGTAGCCGGCGTGGCGCGGCGGCCGGGAGCCCAGCACGTTCGGAGACGGACGTGGCGAGCGGGCGAGCGGGAGAGCGGGAGGCATACGGGTGAGCGGAGCGGTCGCGGAGGAGCCGGCGGACGGGGGGCTCGGGGCCGCCGTGCTGGAAGCGCTCTTCACCCAGGCCCCGCTGGGCCTCTACGTGCTCGACCCGGAGCTGTTGATCCGCCGCTACAACACCACCGCGGGCCGCCTGCACGCCCTCCCCGCCGACCAGGTGATCGGCCGCCCGCTGAGCGAGGTCGTCACCGGCTTCACCGCCGCCGACCTGGCCGAGATCACCGAGCTCGGCCGCACGGTGCTGCGCACCGGCCGCCCGGTCCGCGACCACGTGCTGCGCGGCCGCCCGCCGGCCTTCGCCGGCCGGGAGCTCACCGTGGAACTCTCGGTCTACCGGCTGGCCGAGGGCGCCGGACTGGTGCTCGCCGTCGAGGACGCCACCGAGCGCCAGCAGACCCGGGCACGGCTGGACCTGCTGAACGAGGCCTACCGCGTCATCGGCACCACCCTGGACGCCGCCACCACCGCCCGGCAGCTCACCGAGGTGCTGGTCCCCGCGCTCGGCGACTACGCCACCGTGCACGTGCTCGACGACCTGCTGCGCGGCGAGCGCCGCCGCACCGCCCCCGCCGCCGCCGACCTGCCGCTGCGCCGGGTGGCCTTCCGCTCCGCCGGCGGGGCCGGCCCGCCGGCCCGCGACGGGGTGCTGGAGACGCTGCCGTTCGCCACCCCGTTCAGCCGCGGCCTGGAGGACGGCCGCCCGCGCCTGGTCGCCCGGTTGGACGGCAGCGACGCCTGGGCCGGCGCCGACCCCGAACGGGCCCGGCTGCTGGCCGGCGCGGGCGTGCGCTCGCTGCTCGCCGTGCCGCTCACCGCCCCCGAGGAGGCGGTGCTCGGGGTGCTCACCCTCTACCGCTGCGACCGGCCCGAGCCGTACACCGAGGAGGACCTGCGCCTCGCCGCGCAGATCGCCTCCCGGGCCGGCCTGGGCATCGACAACGCCGCGACCTACCAGCGGGAGCGGGCCACCGCCACGGCCCTGCAGCGCTACCTGCTGCCCAGCCGGGTGCCGGAGCTCTCCACCGTGGACACCGCCCACCTCTACCTGCCGGTGAGCGCGGGCGGCGACTGGTTCGACGTGATCGAGCTGCCCAGCGCCCGGGTCGCGCTGGTGATCGGCGAGCTGTTCGGCCACGGTGTGGAGGCCGCCGCCGACATGGGCCAACTGCGCACCGCCGTAAGGACCCTGGCCGAACTCGAACTGCCGCCGGAGGATCTGCTGGACCGGCTGGACGGCACCGCCCGGCGGCTCGCCCGCCGGGCCGGCCGGCCGTACGCGGCCACCTGCGTCTACGCCGTCTACGACCCGGTCACCCGGCAGCTCACCGCCGCCGGCGCCGGCCACGCCGCCCCGCTGCTGGTCGCCCCCGGCACCCCGCCGGTGCGGTTGGAGCTGCCCGCCTCGGTGCCGCTGGGCGGGCACGACGGCACGGGCGAACCGGTCGGCGACGGGGCCAGCCACGAGTCGGTCACCCTCGAACTGGCCGACGACACCCTGCTCTGCTTCTACACCAACGGCCTGCTGGCCGGCGACGAGCGAGCGCCCGAGAAGCTGCGCCGGGTGCTCAGCCACCCGGACCTGCGGCTGCGCGAGCTGGCCGACGCCGTCGCCTACGCGCTGGCCAGCGACCGGGCCGAGGACGACGCGGTGCTGCTGCTGGCCCGCACCCGTGGCCTGCCCGCCGACCGCGCCGCCGTCTGGAGCCTGCCCCACGACCCGGAGGTGGTGAGCACCGCCCGCCGCCTGGTGGAGCGCCAACTCGCCTCCTGGGGGCTGGCGTCGCTCGCCTTCGAGACCGAGCTGATCGTCAGTGAGCTGGTCACCAACGCGATCCGGTACGGCGAGAGCCCGATCGAGCTGCGGCTGATCCGGGACCGCTACCTCTGCTGCGAGGTGTCCGACGGCAGCAGCACCGCGCCGCACCTGCGGTACGCCAGGGCCACCGACGAGGGCGGGCGCGGGCTGTACCTGGTCCGCCACCTGAGCGAGCGGTGGGGTACCAGGTACGGACGCCGCGGCAAGACCATCTGGGCCGAGCAGAGTCTGGACTGACCCGCCGTCAGGTCTAACTGCCAGGTGGCGTGGTGTCAGCTCCGGTTGCTGACCTGGAGCGCGGCCTCCACCCCGGAGGCCACCGCGCCCGCGATCCAGGCGTGGTAGCGCGGTTGGCAGTGGTCGCCGGCGAAGTACAGCTGCCCGTCGACCGGTTCGGCCACGTGCGGGCCCAGGCTGATCAGCTGCCCCGGGGTCTCCACCACCGCCTCGCCGAGCGCCCAGCGGTTGCGCAGCCAGGACTGCGAGACCGCGCGGTCGGTGGCGTAGCGGCGGATCCGGTCGCCGAACATCTCGGCCAGCTGGTCCAGCGCCTCGTTGTGCCGGTCCTCCGGCGTCAGCGCGTCGAACCGCAGGGCGTCCTCGGCCCAGTTGTAGCCGGCCAGCACCACGCCGCCCGGCGCACCGCCCGGGCTGGGGTGGGAGGGGAAGTAGACGAAGCGGGCCGCCTCGTCCGAGATGCAGCCGCCGCCGACCGCCGGCACCGCGTCGCCGGCCGGGCCGCGGCGGTAGGCGTCGCCGAGCCTGGCGCGCCAGGTCGCCTCGTCCCACTCCCACCAGCGCTCGGTGAACTCCAGCAGCACCTTGTGCGCGGTGTCGTGGTGCAGTTCGGTGATCGCCCGGCGCTTGTGGTAGGGCAGGATCGGGTCGAAGGTGACGTGCCGCAGCGCCGCGAACGGCACGGCGAAGACCACCGCGTCCGCCTGGTACTCGTGCACCTGGCCGCCGATCGCGCCCGTGCAGGCCTCGTCCTCCGGGCCGGACTCCGGCACCGCGTAGACCGTCACCCGGCCCGGCGAGCCGGAGACCCGGGTGACCACCCGGTCCCGCTCGATCGGCAGGCCCTTGGCGAGTGCGGTCGGCAGCGCGTCCATGCCGTCCGCGAACTCGAAGTAGGTGACCGAGGGGTTGATGTCGGTGGCGTCGAAGACCGAGTGCAGGAAGCCGTAGGAGAGCCGGCTGGTCAGGTTCTCCACCGTGCCGACCGCCTGGATCTGCGGATCCGCCCAGCCGGCCACCTCGCTGAGGTAGCGCAGCAGCGAGTAGCCGTCCAGGTCGTAGAGCAGCCGGGTCATGCCGCTGACCCGGTCGGCGATCGGCTTGTCGGTCCAACTGCCGTCCGGGTTTTGGATCTGGGTGTACTTGCGGGCGGTGGTCAGGGCCTCGGCGAAGGCGGCGCTGGTGGTCTGGTCGCTGTCCCAGCCGAAGCTCTTGTTCACCGGGCCCGGGTTCCTGGCGTAGGCCGCCTTGCTGACCAACTGGCCGTTGAGGTGCAGCAGTCGGCCGCCGAGTCCGGGCCGGGTGGTGTACGGCGGGGCGGTGCCGGTGCTGAACTGCTCGCCGGTCCAGGACTGGTAGACCACCTTGCTGTCGGCGGACTGCAGATCCGGCTGGGGCGGCTGGTCCACCAGGTGGAACGGGCGCCGCTCGACGCCGAGGTGGTCGGCCAGCGCGAGGGTGAACAGGTGGCTCGAGGGGATCCGCATGGCGCCGGCCTCGGCGGAGTGGCGCGGGTCCTGCCAGACGTCGCCGCGGAAGGTCTTCACCCGGCCGCCGACCCGGCTGCGGTTGGCCTCCAGCACCCGCACCCGGTGCCCGGCGGCCATCAGCAGCCGGGCGCAGACCAGGCCGGCCACGCCCGCGCCGACCACCAGCACGTCGCGCTGCTCGGTGCGGCCGAGCGCCTGGCGGCCGGTCAGGATCTTCAGGTACTGGAGGGTCAGGTCCTCGTAGGCGCCGTTGGTCAGCAGGATGCGGTGGGCCATGGTCTGCGCCGCGGCCCAGCGGACGGGGTCCGGCTGGTGGCCGGCCCCGCCCGGATCGGCGGCCCTGGCCGGTGAGTTGACGGAGGCGGCCGCGACGGCCGCGCCGGACGCTGAGAAGAAGCCACGTCGTGAGATCACGCGGGACAGCGTGGCAGCGGCGGCCGGAAGTTGGTATCGAAACCATCGTCGAACATGTTCGGGTGCGGTCGAACGAGGGTTGACGGCCGTTCGGGTGACGTGCGGGGCGGCTGTGCGGCCCGATGGCGGGGCGGGGTGTGCAGGGGCACTGCCGGGCGCGTGGGGGTGGGTGCGCGCCGCGCGGGGAGTGTGGGGGCTCCCCGCACGGCGCTGTTCGGGTGGGGTCAGCGGCCGGTGGGCAGGTTGGTGCCGCCGTTGCAGTCGAGCACCACGCCGGTGAGGAAGGTGTTCGCCGCCAGCAGGTGGATCGCCTGGGCGACGTCCTCGGGGCGGCCGACCCGGCCGACCGGGGTGGCGGCGGCCAGGCCGTCGAAGAGCTGCTTGCGCTGCTCGGCGGGGACCCGGTCCCACCAGGGGGTGTCGATCACGCCGGGGGAGACCGCGTTCACCCGCAGCGGGGCCAGCTCCACGGCCAGCGGCGGAACCATCGCGTCCAGCGCGCCGTTGATCGCGGCCAGGCCGGCGGTGCCCGGGAAGGCGGCCCGGGAGGAGCCGGCGGTGATGAAGGTGACCGAGCCGTCCTTGCGCAGGTGCGGCAGGGCCGCCTGGAGCGAGCTGACCTGGGGCCAGAACTTGCGGTCGAAGCCGTTGGCCAGCTCGGCCAGGTCCAGCCCGGCGAAGGCGCCGGCGCCGGCCGAGCCGCTGACGGCCACCACCAGGTGGTCCAGGGTGCCGAGTTCGGCGAAGAAGGCGGTGACCGCGGCGCGGTCCATCGCGTCCACCGCGAAGCCGCGGGTGCTGCCGCCGATCCGGGCCACCGCCTCGTCGAGGCGCTGCCGGTCGCGGCCGGTGATCACGACCTCCGCGCCGTCCGCGGCGAAACCGGCGGCGGTGGCCTCGCCGATGCCCGAGCTGCCGCCCAATACGACCACGCGCTGACCGGTGAAGGTGCTCATCGTCTTGTTCCCCTCCGTATTGTCGAGACTTGGTGTCTCGGCAATGATGATTGTCGAGACTGTTAGTCTTGTCAAGCTGGATATCGCGAGGAGAGGGGTGGTTGGCGATGAGCGCTGATACCGGTGCCGGTGCGCCGGAGAGCCGTCCGCACACCGGCCGGCGCCGTAACGAGGCGGCCCGGCAGGCGATCCTGGACGCCGCGCTGCGGCTCGCGGGTGCGGCGGGCGGAGAGGCGGTGACCATCGACGCCATCGCCAAGGCGGCGGGCGTCGGCAAGCAGACCGTCTACCGGTGGTGGCCCTCGAAGGGCGCGGTGCTGCTGGAGGCGCTGGTCGACCGGGCCGGACAGGACGTCACGGTGCCCGAGGGCGGCAGTCTCCGGGAGGAGCTGAGCTCCTTCATCGCCACCACCTTCGAGGCCGCCCAGCAGGAGCCGGCCGCCGGGGTGCTGCGCACCCTGCTGCGCGAGTCCGGGCGCGACCCGCACCTGGCCGAGCTGCTGCGCAGCTACACCGCCACCCGGCGGGGGGTGCTGCGGGAGCTGCTGGAGCGGGGGCGCGAGCGCGGCGAGCTGCCGGCGGGGGTGGAGCCCGAGCTGATGGTGGACCAGATCTACGGGCTGTTCTGGTACCGCTTCGTGCTGGGGCACGGACCGCTGGACAGCGGGACGGCGCAGCGGCTGACGGACGCGCTGCTGCGGGGGTGAGGGCTGGGCGCGGGCTGCGGGTGCGGTTGACGGGGTGTCGGCTGATGGTCTATAGGTTGAGTTATAAGGCATAACAGTCGATTGAGCATCTCACCATCTCGCGTCAAGGAGATCACCATGTCCGGCACTCGCAAGGCGCTGCTCGCCCTGCTCGTCCTCCCGCTCACCGGCGCCCTGCTCGGCGGCACCGCCGCCGGGGCGCAGGCTGCCGCCGGTCCCGGCCCGGTCGCCTGCCGCGGCCAGGGCGTGGACCCGGCCGCCCAGGTGCGGTACCGCGCCCAGATCCTGATCCACGCCCCGCTGCACACCGTCTGGCAGGTCCAGACCGACGTGGCGCACTGGCCGTCCTGGCAGCGCCCCGTCACCAGCGCGGTGCGCCTCGACCGCGGTCCGCTGCGCCCGGGTTCGGCCTTCCGCTGGACCACCCCGATCCCGCCGGGCGTCGGCCTGCCGGCGGGCGACCTGGTGATCACCTCGACCGTGCGCCAGCTGGTCCACGACTCCTGCCTGCGCTGGACCGGCCCGGCCGACAGCCCCGGGCTGCACATCGACGGGGTGCACGTGTGGAACTTCCGCAAGGTCGACGGGGGCGTGCTGGTGACCACGGAGGAGACCCACACCGGCCCCCAGGTGGACGCCGACGTGCCCGCCGCGACGGCGATCCTGGGGCAGGGGCTGGATGCCTGGCTCGCCGCCCTGAAGAGCACGGCGGAGGCCAGGCGGCCGTGAGCCGGCCGTGGGTCAGCTGAGGGCGAGCAAGGTCCTGGCCAGGCCGCGGAGTTCTTCGTCCTGATGAGTCGGCCCGGACCGCAGCTGGTCGGTGAGCCGGCGGAGCGGGGAGAAGGCGAGGCCGCGCAGGGTGGGCCGCAGCTCCTCCGGGAACCGGCCGATCTCGGTGAGGGCCCGGAGGGCCTGGAGGCCGACCGGCGTGGGACCCACCACCCCGGCGAGGACGGGGACGGCGCGGTCCGGGCTCCCGGTGATCCGGTACACGGCCTCGGCGGCGGCCGTCCTGGTCCACTCCCCGGCTTCCAGCAGCGGTTCGATGAGCGGCAGCAGCGGAGCGGCGGCACTGCCGAGCGGCCGCAGGCCGCTCAGGTACCAGTGGGTCTGGCCCCGGGCGGAGAGCAGCCCCTCGAAGGCGCGGAGGGCCGGATCGGCGTCCCGGGTCAGCTGGTAGTGGGCGGCCGCCGCCGCGGCGCGCAGCGAGAGGTCGGCGCTCTGCATCGCCTGGGCGAGGAGGTCGGTGATCTCTTCGGTGGCACGGCCGTTGAGCCCGAGCTGCCGGGCGGCGACGATGGCCGCGCGCTCGTCCCGGAGGCAGCCGACCAGCTCGGGCTCGGCCGCGCGGGCGGCCGAGCCGAACTGCCGCAGGGCTCCGACGAGGGCGATGCCGTCGTTCCCGGTGGCGCCGGCCGCGAGCCGGCGGCGGATCACGGGTATCAACTGGTCGGCGGCCGCCGGGAAGTGGAGCGCCGCGGCGGCGATCAGCCCGGCGCCGGGGCGGAGCAGCACCAGCGCGGGCGCGCGGCGGTCGCGGGAGCGGACCAGGGCGCGGAGCGCGTGTTCGGCGGGTTCGTCGTCGGCCGTCGCGTACCGGTGGAGCGTGTCGCGGAGGTCGGCGCTCGGTTCGGGCAGGTGCTCGATCCAGTCGCCGATGGTGCGGAGGAGGCCGCCGAGCGCGTCGGGGTCCCGCTGCTGGGGCAGAGCCGCCGACAGCAGTTCCAGTACCTCGGGTTCCCGGTCACGCCAGGTCTCGGCGATCCCCCGGACCAGCCAGGACCCGCGCGAGCCGAGGTCACCGGCGGCGATCCACCGGGCGGCCACCGCGAGGCCGGCGTCCGGGTCGTCGGTGAGCAGCCGGGTGAGCTGCTGCTCCTGGGTGGTGTCGCCGGGCCAGGGGAAGGCGTCATCGCCGGGGTCGGGTTCGGCGCCGTCCTGGGCGAGGACGTCCAGCAGGCGGCTCGGGTAGGGCGGCCCGGACCGCTCCGCGGCGAGCAGCGCTGCGGCCAGCCTGATCTCGGGCAGCGGGCTGTCGAGCGCGGCGGCCGGCTCCTGGCCGAGCCTGGTCAGCACGACCAGGGCATCGGCGCGCACGGCCGGGGCGCGGTCGGTGGTGTGGAGCGTGGTGGCGTGCTCGAGGAGGGCGCGGTGGTGCTCCTCGGGGAGGAGTCCGGCGACGGCGGCGGCCACGCGGAGCGCCGCGCGGCGGACATCGCGCTCGGCGTCGTGGAGGCAGGGCAGCAGCTCCGGGAGTTCGGTGCCGAGCCCGGCGCAGATCGCGGCGACCGAACTGCCGTCCCAGTGAGGCGAGTCGACGTCATCCGGCTGGTGGTCGGCGAGCGTCGCGAGCAGCATCAGCAGGTCGGCGCGCTTGTGCGGAGCGTGCAGCACGGCGTGCGCGAGGAAGGGGACGGCGGGCGCCGAGGCAGGGTAGACGCTGCCCTGGTGGTGGATGTTGCCGTACAGCTCGTAGATCGCCCCGTCGACGGTCTCCTCGTCGGTGTCGTAGAGCGCCTTGATCAGCTCGGGCACGTCCTCGGCGGACCCGTAGGCGTGGGTCAGTTCGGACCACGGGACGCGGTCGAGCTCGGCCGGTGGTTTCATGCTGCGCGCTCCTCGGCTGATCGGGTGCGTCGACCCTATCGATCACCGCGGACAGGGCCGGCGGGGGTGGCATCACCGCGCTCGGTCGGGGTGTTGACGCGCTGGGAACTCGCTTCAGCCGGTGGGACGTTGTGGGTCGCGATGAGCAGGGCCTGCTGGTGCAAGCGATGCCGGACGAGCGGGCTGTGCTCCTCGGTGAGCTCGGGAAGGACCTGCTCGAGCTCGCCGAGGATGAGCCGCACGGCGTCCTCCGCAGCATCGATGTCCATGCCCTCCATCATCGCGGCTGCCCGGCTCGGGAGTGGAGTCCGGCTTCACCGGCGGCTGCCTGCGCATCGCCGACGGGCTCGACGAGAACCGCATCGAGGTCGGCCTGGTACAGGGGTGACAGGAGGTGAGGGGAGAGGCCAAGATGGCGGTCGGATGCTCTGTTTACCGACTGATCAGATCGATGTCGCCGACGGTCCGGAGGACGCTGTGACCCAGCCCACGCCCCTGCCCACCCCGCCCTACTACGCGGTGATCTTCAACTCCACCCGCACCAGCACGGTGACCGACTACGCGGAGCGGTCCGAGCGGATGATGGAACTGGCCGCCGAGCAGCCCGGGTTCCTCGGGGTGGACTCGGCGCGCGGGGCGGACGGGTTCGGCATCACCGTCTCGTACTGGCGGGACGAGGAGAGCATCAAGGCCTGGCGCGAGGAGGCCGAGCACGCCGCCGCCCGGGCCGATGGACGGGCGCAGTGGTACGGCTCGTACACCCTGCACGTGGCCAAGGTGGAGCGCGCCTACGACTTCACGGCGCCGTCCGCGGAGTGAGCCGGAGTCAGAGGTCGTGGCGCCGCGCCCAGGCGCGGGCCGAGAGGCGGGCCAGCAGGCGGGCTGACGGGTCGTCGACGTCCTCGCCGTTGGCCAGCGGGCCGGTGTAGCAGACGGCCAGGACGTAGGGCGGCGCGTCCGGCGGGTGGATCAGTGCGGCGCTGTTGCGGGTGCCCGGGAGCCAGCCGTTCTTGCCTGCCAGCCGGGTGCCCGGCGGCAGGCCCGCCGCCAGGTCCACCCGGTGGGCGTTGTGCTCCAGCAGGGCCAGCAGCTCCGGCTCCAGTGACTCCAGCAGCCGCACGAGGTCCAGGGCGCTCACCCGGTTGTGCCGGCCGGCCGCGCGGGCGGCGTGGTCCTCGATGCCGCGCGGGCTGCCGCCCGCCGCGCCCGCCCGGCGCCAGACCTCGGCCACCGCCGGGTGGCCGGCCCGGGCCAGGCAGAGGTTGGTGGCCAGGTTGGAGGAGTGGGTGACCATCCGCTCGGCCAGCCAACCCAGCGGCACCTGCTCGCCCAGCCGTTCCCAGGGCAGCGGATCGCTGTCCCAGGCACGGGTGTTGGCGTACTCGGCACCGGTGACGGAGCGGAAGGAGTTGCGCACCGCGACCGGCTCCGCCCAGTCCGCGCCGCTGCGGTGCAGGGCTGCCAGCACGGCCATCTTCATGGTGCTCGCCGCCTCGTGCGGCACCTCCGCCGCGCGCAGCAGCACCGGGGGGCGCCGCCAGGGCGCCAGGACCACCGAGAGCATGGCGCCGATCGTAGCGGGGAGCGGGCGGGCGCGCCGGGAGAATCACCGGGGGAGAAGGGGAGAAGGGAACCGACGGAGATGCGGGACGGGCGCACGGCGGCGGCGGAGCTGCCGGGGCCGGGCCCGGCGGGTCCGGCCGGACCTGAGGGTCGGTCGGAGGCGGGCTGAGGAGCGGCCGGCCAAGCGGATCCGGCTGGACGGCTGAGCACTCGCGCGGCGCGGATGAGTACTCGTACTCACGACCCGGCCGCCGTCCCGCCGCCAGCATGGTGGCATGACTCCACAGCACGTCGGCATCACCGCCGTCAGCTCCTTCCTGCCCGCCCGGCAGCTGACCTCCCAGCAGCTCCAGGACGAGGTGGCCGCCGGCAGCGGACTACGCCTGCCGGAGCGGATGTTCGAGAAGGCGACCGGCATCCGCACCCGGCGGTTCGCCGCCGAGGACGAGTACTCCTCCACGCTGGCGATCGGTGCCGCCCGCCGGGCGCTGGAGAGCGCCGGCCACGAGCCGGCCGATGTCGACCTGCTGGTCTACGCCTCGGCCACCCGGGACGTCTGCGAACCCGCCACCGCCCACCTGGTGCAGGCCGAACTCGGCTCCAGGGCCCACGCCTTCGACGTGTCCAACGCCTGCAACAGCTTCCTCAACGGGATCGACACGGCACGCGCGCTGATCCTGGCCGGCCGGGCCCGCCGGGCGCTGGTGGTGACCGGCGAGGTGCCCAGCCGGGCGATCCGCCGGGCGCCGGCCTCGCTGGCCGAGTTCCGCGACGGCTTCGCCGGCTACACCTTCGGCGACGCCGGCGCGGCCGTGCTGCTCGAAGCGGTGCCGAACGGCGGCATCCTGGACATCGAGACCGAGACCGCCTCCGAGCACTGGCAGATCGGCGGCATACCGGGCGGCGGCTCGCGCCACCCGCGCGGCGACGAGTTCAGCTACTTCCGGGGCAGCGGCAAGGAGTTGCGCGGTGCCTTCGAGACCATCGGGCTCGGCCTGCTGGCCCGGCTGACGGCCCGCACCGGGCTCGGCTGGGAGGACTACGCGCGCGTCCTGGTGCACCAGGTGACGGTGCCCTACCTGGAGCGGTTCGTCGAGGTCACCGGCGTGCCGGCCGAGAAGCTGGTGCTCACCGTGCCCGAGTACGGCAACCTGGCCAGCGCCACCCTCGGCCTCCAACTCGACCTGGCGCTAGCGGACCTGCGCAGTGGCGACCGGGTGCTGCTGCTCGGGCTCGGCGGCGGGCTGAGCCTGATGGCGATGGTCTGGGAGGTGTCGTGACCGCCGCCGGCCTCTGGGTGATCGTGCCCGCCTACCAGGAGGAGGCCCGGATCGGCGCCACCCTGCGGGCCCTCGCCGCCCAGCGGGACCGGGAGTTCACCCTGCTGGTGGCCGACAACGGCTCCACCGACCGGACGGCCGAGGTGGTGCGGGAGTTCGCCGCCGGGGCGCCGTTCCCGGTGGAGCTGATCACGGAGGCGGAGAAGGGCGTGGGCTGCGCCGTGGACTCCGCGTTCCGGCACGCCATCGCCCGGGGCGCCACCGGGCTGGCCCGGACCGACGCCGACTGCCTGCCGCAGCCGGGCTGGACGGCGGCCGTGCGCAGCGGCCTGCGGCTGCACGGCGGGCTGCTCTGCGGCCGGATCACCGCCCGCGAGGACGAGCACGGACCGCTCGGGCGGGCCGCCTTCCGGGCGCTGGTGGCGGTCGGGGCGGGCTTCGGCCGGATCCGCCCCGCGCACCGGCGCCGCCACGGCTACCTGGCGCCCTACCGGATGCACGCGGGCAACAACATGGCGATCACGCCCGAACTCTACGTCGCCGTGGGCGGGATGCCCCGCCGGCCCTCGCCCACCGACCGGACCTTCCTCAACCGGGTCCGGCGCCGCAGCACGGCGATCACGCACTGCCCGGAGATGGTGGTGCAGAACTCCACCCGCCGGCTGCGGGCCTACGGAGTGGTCGGCACGGCATGCTGGTACCTGGACCGGGGCAGCGGCGGACGGGACACCGACCCGAGGTGACGGACGACCCGAAGTGACGGACGACCCGAGGTGTCAGGCGACCCGAAGTGTCGGACGACCCGAGGTGTCAGGCGACCCGAAGTGTCGGACGACCCGAGGTGACGGACAACCAGCAACGAAAGGACAGCACCCAACCATGCTCGACCAGCTCGCCCGCACCCTCCGCCGCCACCCCGAGCGCCCGGCGATCCTCGGCACCACCCGGCACGGCACCGTCCGGGCCCGCACCCGCTGCGGCGAACTCGCCGACCTGGCCGACGGATACGCCGCCGCCCTGCACCACCGCTACGGGCTGCGCGCCGGGGACACCCTGGGCGTCGCCGTCCGCCCCGGCCCCCGGGCGCTGGCCGTGATGCTCGCCGCGCACCGGCTGGGCGTCCGGGCCGCCGTGCTCGACCCGGGCGCCGGGCCCGAAGTGCTGCTCGCCCGACTCGCGCTCGCCCGGCCGGAGCTGGTCCTCGCCGACGCCGCCGCCCAGGCGGTGGCCGGCTGGGGCCGGCCACTGGCCCGGCGCGCCGACCTGGCCCTGCCGCCGCTGGAGGCGCTGGGCCCGGTCGCCACCGTCGGCCCCCGGCACCCCGGTTGCGCGCCCGCGCTGCGCGGCACCGGCGCCGTGCCGCCGCCCGGCTATGAGGGGGACGGGGACGCGGTGATCGTCTTCACCTCCGGAACCACCAGCGCGCCGCGCGCCGTCGTGCACACCCGGGCCGGAGTCGCCGCCGGGATGCGGGCGGTGACGGCGCTGGTCGAGCCGCGCGAGGGGAGCGCGGTGCTCGGCGGCACCTTCTTCGTGCTGGTGCCGAGCCTGGCAGCGGGTGCGGCGGTCGCCCTGCCGGCCCGCTCGGCCAGGCTGATGAACCGCCAGATCGCCCTCCTGAAGCCGGCGGAGACCTATCTGACACCGCCACAGCTGCGCCAGGCCGACCGGCTCACCGGACGGGTGTGGACTGGCTCCGCGCCCGTCTCGGCCGAACTGCTCGCCAGGGCGAAGACGTTGGGCGCCCGTGAGGCCTGGGGCGTGTACGCGCTGACCGAGCTGTTCCCGGCCGCCGCCGTGGAGGCCGCCGACAAGGCCGCGTTCACCGGCGAGGGCGACCTGCTCGGACACCCGCTGCCCGGGGTGGAGGCCCGGACCACGCCCGACGGCGAACTGCTGCTGACCGGCCCGAGCGCCCGGGACCGCTACCTCGGCGAGCAGCCCGACCCGTGGATCCGCACCGGCGACCGGGGCACCCTGACCGCCGACGGGCGGATCGTGCTGGCCGGGCGGTGCAAGGACATGGTGCTGCGGCAGGCGGAGAACATCTACCCGGGGCTGTACGAACCGGCCTTGCACCTGCCCGGGGTCGAACTCGCCGTGCTGGTCGGGGTGCCGGCCGAGGGCGGCGACGAACGGCTGGTCGCCCTGGTCCAGCCCCGGCCGGGCGCCGACCGGCGCCGGCTGCGGGCCGAACTCCAGGCGCCGCTGGCCCGGATGGGCAGCGCCCGCCCCGATGCCCTGCTCTTCGACCGGGTGCCGCTGGCCGGCCGCTCGCGCAAGCCCGACCGGGCGGCCGCCTCCCGGCTCTGCGCCCGGCAGCTGGGAGCGGTGAAGTGAGCCGGGCGCGCCGCCTGGACCGGCGGGTCTACCTGGGCGGCCACCCGGTGCTCTTCGGCCTGCTGGCCGCCACCCGGCACCGCCCGGTGCTGCGGCTCGGCGGCACCGTGCTGGTCCACGACCCGTCGGCCTACCGGCAGGTGCTCACCCGGGTGCCGCTGGACCGCACCGCGGCCGGCACCACCGGCGGTGCGGCGGCCCGACTGGTCGGCGGGGAGGTGCTCTTCGACCAGCAGGGCGAGCGGCACCGCAGCGGCCGGCGGGCGGTGGCCGAACTGCTGGGCGCGGACGGGGTGCGGCGGCTGCGGCCGGTCTGGCAGGCCGTGCTGGCCGAGGAGTTCGGCGAACTGGCCCCGGACACCGATCTGGTGGCGGTCGCGCGGAAGCTGGCCGGGGCCACCGCTGCGGCGCTGACCGGCAGCACGGCGGACCCGCTGCTGCTCGCGCGGGCGGCGGGCGAGGCCGCGGCGGCCGCGGTGCGCGACCACCTGCCGGGGATCGGCTGCACGGACGGCGGCGCCGAGGCGGCGGCGGAACGGCTCGCCGCACTGCTGCCGGACGCCCGCGACGCCGTGCTGGCCGTCGCCGCCGTGAACACCACGGTCGCCGCCCTGCCCAGGGCGGCGGCCTGGTGCGCGCGGGCCGGCTGGTGGGACCGGGTCTCGCCCGAACTCGCCGCCGAACTGCTGCGGTTGACCGCACCGGCGCCGATCCTGCCGAGGGTGGCGGCGGCCGCGGCCACCCTCGACGGGCGGCCGATCCGGCGCGGCGACCGGCTGGTGCTGGTCGCCCGGCACGCGGCACAGGCCCACCGCGACCGCCCGGCCGACCCGGCGGCCGCCACCCAGGCGGTCTTCGGCGCCGGACCGCACGCCTGCCCGGGAGCCCGACTGGCGCGCGCCCAACTCGCCGATTTCCTCCAGGCATTGGCACCGCACCGCCCGGTGGTGCGGCGGGCCCGGGTGGACCGGCGCACCGCCCTGCCGGGGTACGCCGTGCTGACGGTACGGAAGGGGTGAGCGGGAGATGCGGATCGCCGTCACCGGCGCCAGCGGCTTCTGCGGCGCGGCCGTGGCCCGGGCCGCCGCGGCGAGCGGAGCCGAGGTGCTCTGCGTGGGCCGCCGCCCCGGGCCGGTCGGCCGGCACCTGCCCTGGGACGCGGCCGGCGAGCGGCCCGACCTGGGCGGCGCGGACCTGGTGGTGCACTGCGCGGCCGCCGTCGGCGACCACCCGCGCGGCTCGGCGGCCGAGGCCGAGCAGTACGCCGTCAACCTGCACGGCACCGAGCGGCTGCTCGAAGCGGCGCGGGGAGCGCGGGTGGTGCTGGTGAGCAGCGCCAGCGTCTACGACCCGCGACCGCGCTCCGGGCCGATCACCGAGGCCCACCCGACGGCCGGCGGCCACCTCAACGGCTACGGGCACAGCAAGGCGCTCGCCGAACGGCCCGCGTTGGCCGCCGGCGCCGTGGTGCTGCGCCCGCGCGCGGTCTACGGCGGCGGCGACCCGCACCTGGTGCCGCGCCTGCTGGCCCGGGTGCGCCGGGGCGTGCTGGCGCTGCCGGGCCCGGACGTGGCGCTCAGCCTGACGGCGGTGGAGAACCTGGCCCGGGCCTGCCTGGCGGCGGGCGACTGGCCGCCCGGCGCGTACAACATCGCCGACGCCGAGCCGTACCGCCGGGACGCGGTGGTGGCGCAGGTGCTGCGGGCCCACGGGGTGCGGGCGCGGCTGGTGCACGTGCCGGCGGCGGTGGCCGGCGCGGCCGTCCGGGCGGGCCTGGTGCGCGGGCTGACCCCGTACGCGGTGGACCAGCTGGCCCGCTCGGTGGTGCTGGACACCGGCAAGGCGCGGGCCCAGGGGTACCGGGCGGAGGCGGACCTGGCCGGGTACCTGCGGAGCGGGCCGGGGTAGCAGCCGCGCTCCGGGCACCCGCGCGCCCGTGCACGGCAGCGCAGCGGCTCCGCAGCAGGCGAACACTGCGAGCCGCCGGACCCGTCCTACGGGTTTCCGGGATCCGCCTCGGTGGCCGATCCATTGCGGGTGGCTCTCGTTCGGTCACCGAGTGGTCGCGTCGGCGGTCCGCTTGATGGATCATCTGCCTGACAGACGAGCAGATCAACAGATCGACAGATCACCAAGGAGACGCGCCCGGACGCCGGGCGCGGGAGGGGTCGGTGGCGTGGGCGAGAGCGAGCGGCCGCTGCGGCGGCTGGGATTCCTGACCATCGGACTGTTCGACGGCGAGGACCCGGCGGCCGGGCACCGGACCACCCTGGAGCTGATCGAGCTCGGCGAACAGCTGGGCTTCGACCACGCCTGGGTGCGCCAACGGCACCTGCAGTACGGCATCTCCTCCCCGGTGGCGGTGCTCGCGGCGGCCGGCCAGCGGACCCGGCGGATCGAGCTCGGCACGGCGGTGATCCCGCTCGGCTGGGAGAACCCGCTGCGGCTGGCCGAGGACCTGGCCACCGTGGACCTGCTCTCCGGCGGCCGGCTCAACCCCGGGGTGAGCGTCGGCGAACCGATCCACTACCGGCAGGTGCGCGACGCGCTCTACCCCGACACGGCGGAGCAGGAGGACTTCTCCTACCGCCGGGTCCAGCGGCTGCTGGACTTCGTCCGGGGCGAGGCGGCCAGCGAGTTCGACGGGACCGAGGGCATCGAGGTCTACTCCCGCCGGGTGCAGCCGCACAGCCCCGGCCTCGGGCGGCGGATGTGGTACGGCGGCGGCAGCCTGCGCTCGGCCCGCTGGGCGGGCGAGCAAGGGATGAACCTGCTCACCAGCAGCGTCCTCAAGGCGGAGCGGTCCGGTCCGCCGGCCGGCTTCGCCGAGCTGCAGCAGGCCCAGATCCGCGCCTTCCGCGAGCAGCACCCCGACGGCGAGCGGGCCCGGGTGGCCCAGGGCCTGGTGGTGATCCCGACCGACAGCGCCACCCCCGCCCAGCGCGCCAAGTACCACGCCTACGCCGCCGAACGGCTGCCGCGCACCCTGGCCCCGCAGGGCCCGGCGCAGCTGCTCTTCGCCCCGGACCTGGTCGGGACCTCGGCCGAACTGGCCGAGCGGCTGCGCGCCCACGCCGGCTTCCAGGAGGTGGACGAGGTGGCCTTCGCGCTGCCGTTCAGCTTCGAGCCGGAGGACTACGTGCAGATCCTCACCGACCTGGCCGGCGCGCTCGGCCCGGCCCTCGGCTGGCGCGCTAGCTGACCGCCCGGCCCGGTGTCAAGGAGGTTTGACGGATCGACGGGTGTGGCCAACCCTTGACGGACGGTGACGAACGGTCCGGCGAGGAGAGGGGCGCGGCATGTCGTGGCAGGACGAGAGCGGCCGTCATGAGGGCTACCTGGCAGCGGTGCTGACCGACGGCACGGAGGCCGTCCGGACGTCCGGCGAGCACGCCGTCTGGTGGGCCTACGACGGGGCCGACGGCCCGCGCGCGGTCGCCGTGCGGGGCGCCTGCGGGTGCGGCTGGCGCGGCTCCGACACCCACCCGATCGACTTCGGCGACGACGAGGCCACCGAGGGCGTCGGCGCCCGCACCGGGCCGCACGCGGACTGGGAGTACCACGTCGAGCTGGCCGAGGGGGCGATCCCGCGCGACGTGGAGCAGCTGCTCGCCACCCTGGGCCGCCGGGTCGCGGAGCTCTGCGAGGCCGGCCAGGCCGGCGCCGCCCTGCGCTCGCTGGCGGAGGCCGACACGGCCGTCTCCCGGGCCCGGGTGGTGGCCGTCCGCGGCGCCCGGCGCGACCTCTACGGCTGGGAGGCGATCGCCCGGCTGCTCGAGCTGACCCCGGAGCTCGCGCTGGCCCGCTACGGCGAGCCGGAGGACGGGCCCGACCCGGTGCTGCCGGGCGACCCCGAGGCGCTCGACAGCGACTGACTGTGAGGAGGTAGACGGCACCGCTCGGGTGCCGGGCCGACCTGCTCCTCGCGGTCCTCGCCGGGATCGGCCAGCTCCGCTCGCCCTCTCCGTTCGATGACAGCCACGGCATGACGGAGGGTCAGTGCCCGCCACGCAGCGTTGCCGGGCGGGGTGATCCGATTTACGCTGATTCTGCTGGTACGTCCGTCCCACGATGCCCTGGGAGATCCCATGACAGGCCTGCCCGAGCCGATCGCCGACGAGGACCGGCGCGCCCTCGAACAGGAGCTCGCCCAGCTGCGGGTGGAGCGGGAGGCGGTCGGCCGGACGCTGCGGGACCACGACTCGGACGAGATCGGCGACCACGCCGACCAGGCCGACGAGCTGCAGCGGGCCGACCTGGCCGCCAAGCTGGACGACCGGATCGCCGAGATCCGGCTGCGGCTGGAGCAGGCGGCGGTGGCCGGGCCGCCGCGCACCGACGCGGTGGGCGTCGGCACCTCGCTCACCGTGCGGTTCGACGACGGCGCCACCAGGGCGGTGCGGATCGGCGAGCTGGCGGACGAGCTGGACGAGGCGCTGGTCACCTCGGACAGCCCGCTCGGGCTGGCGCTGATGGGGCACCGGGCCGGCGAGACGGTCCGCTACGACACGCCCGCCGGGCCCGCCAGTGCGCAGGTGCTCTCGATCGACGGCTAGGTGTACTGACCCGTGAGGTTGGTGACGCGGCTGACGGGAGGCTTGCCCTGGAGCGCGGTGTGTCCGCGGTGGTGATTGTAGGTGTGGAGCC
>NZ_JBIAGU010000020.1:0-182544 GCF_042869935.1 Kitasatospora sp. NPDC006697 | reverse complement strand
TCGGATGGCGCCAAGCCGGAACGACGTCAGCCGGACGCCCCAGCGGATTTTCTACCCGTCAGGGTGCCGCCGTAGGCGTTCGGATTACTAACCCCCGCTCGCGCGGGGAGGAGCCCGAACGCACCCGCGAGGTCCGCTTCACCGGCGGCAGACCCCCGCTCGCGCGGGGAGGAGCGGACGGAAACCTCCGCCACGACCTGGTACGACGGCAGAGCCCCGCTCGCGCGGGGAAGAGCCTTGTCGATAAGTGCCCGAGGACACACCGGGCGGCAGACCCCCGCTCGCGCGGGGAAGAGCGGGTGATGCTCTGGGTGTTGCCGATGATGGCCGGCAGACCCCCGCTCGCGCGGGGAAGAGCCGGTGAACATGGCGCGGTACTGGTCGCGGGCCGGCAGACCCCCGCTCGCGCGGGGAAGAGCGCCGAGGAGGGCTGACCGTGGACGTGATTCGCGGCAGACCCCCGCTCGCGCGGGGAAGAGCGCACCCGGGGCAGCGACAGGTCGTAGGCCAGCGGCAGACCCCCGCTCGCGCGGGGAAGAGGGAACCGGGGCGAGTAGGCCCGGCCGCACATCGGGCAGACCCCCGCTCGCGCGGGGAAGAGGCCCACTTCAGCGGGGTGACGGTGGGGCCGGGCGGCAGACCCCCGCTCGCGCGGGGAAGAGGGTGAGCAAGTCGGAGGGATGCGGCGGGAACTCGGCAGACCCCCGCTCGCGCGGGGAAGAGGCCGCCGCCCACACCAGGGTCTTCTCCGCCAGCGGCAGACCCCCGCTCGCGCGGGGAAGAGTGCGCGTAGGCCGCGATGGCGTCCGCGATGGCCGGCAGACCCCCGCTCGCGCGGGGAAGAGGACGCAGATCAAGCAGGACCTCGACCTGTAACCGGCAGACCCCCGCTCGCGCGGGGAAGAGACCTTCGGGCCGATCGCCGCGCCCAGGTCCTGCGGCAGACCCCCGCTCGCGCGGGGAGGAGGCGTATTCGTGCACGTCTGCGGTAGGCGCGTCCGGCAGACCCCCGCTCGCGCGGGGAGGAGGCGGGCGGCGCCCGCAGCATCGCCATGGGCACCGGCAGACCCCCGCTCGCGCGGGGAGGAGGCACAAGCCCCCCGGGACAGGATCTCGGGGGGCGGCAGACCCCCGCTCGCGCGGGGAGGAGACTTCCTGACCTGCACCGCTAGGAGGGGTTTGCCATTTCTTGACTGTCCGTCAGATTGCTTATCACGCATCAGATATACCGGATTTCGATGCCATGCCGTGCGGTCTGGTGGATGTGAGGCTGGCTCGGGGTGGGTTGTCAGTGGGTGGTGGTAGTCCTTGTGCTCATGACCGAGGAAAGTCGATCGATTGCCCAGAGTGATGTGTCCGGGGTTGACTCACGGCTCTGGGGGAAGAGCGCGGAACTGCCCCGCCCGTATCCACTGATCTGTCATCTGCTGGATGTCGCTGCTGTGGCAGGCGAGTTGTGGGACCGGTTCGTGAGTGTGCGGATCCGGGAGCGCATGGCAGTGGAGCTGGGGGTGTCGGAGGCGGATTGCCGTCGGCTGGTGTGCTTCTGGGCGGGGCTGCACGACGTGGGGAAGGTCTCGCCGCCGTTCCAGGTGATGGATCCGGTCGCATTTTCGGCGGTGTGCGCGGATCAGCGGTACGGGGCGGCGGCCGATCTCGCTGCCGCCGGGCGGGGGTTGCGGCACGAGACGGCCACGCACTGGGCGCTGGTGGAGGTCCTGGCGGAGTTCGGCTACCCGCTGGGCAGGCTGGTGGCGCTGTCCTCGGCGCATCAGGTCGCGCAACTGCTGGGCGGCCACCACGGTTGCTTCGCCGAGGTGCCGCAGTTGAAGAAGATCGCGAATCCCGCGGTTCATCAGCTCGGTCTGGGTGACGGTGGCTGGCGGGATCAGCGGGTGGAGCATGTGGCGGCCGTGCGCCGGCTGACGGGTGCGCTCGCTGTCCCGGAGACGGTGCTGTCGGGGTCTACGGCCGCAGTCGTGACGGGTCTGGTCGTCGTTGCGGACTGGCTGGCCAGTCAGATCGGGGCCATCGAGCCCAGGCTGCCGCCACCGGGCTGGCAGGCCAACGCTGAGCAACTTGACCGGCACTACCGGGAGTCCATTGCCCTCGCACCGTCGTTGGTGCGGGAGGCCGGACTCGGGCGGGCGGAGTTCGTGGAGCGCGCGTTCGAGGAAGCCTTCCCGTTCCAGCCGAACAGGCTGCAGGCCGACATCGCCGCCCGTCTCCCCGAACTGCTGGACGGTCCAGGTCTGTTGCTGGTGACCGCACCGACCGGAGATGGCAAGACGGAGGCCGCCCTGCACGCCGCGGCTCTGATGGCCCGGGCCGCGGGGGCGAGCGGGCTGTACTTCGCGCTGCCGACCATGGCGACGGCTGATGCAATGTACGGGCGGGTGCGCCGCTTCGCGTCGGGGAACATCGCGGGCGAGCGCGCGCTGACGCTGCTGCACAGCATGGCCTGGCTCAGCCCGGCCTACGCTGAACCGATCGACGGCGCGGCGGCCCGGGTGCTGTCGGACGGCGCGACGGGCCTGGAGGCGGGCAAGTGGCTGCGTACGGGACGGCGCGGACTGCTGGCCCCGTTGAGCTGCGGGACCATCGACCAGGCGCTGACCGCCGTCCTGCCCGTGCGGTACAACGTGCTGAGGCTGCTGGGCCTGTCGGACAAGGTGCTCGTAGTGGACGAGGCCCATGCCTACGGCCCTTGGATGCACAGCCTGCTGGTGCGGCTCCTGGAGTGGCTCGGCGCGCTGGGGGCGCCGGTGGTACTGCTCTCGGCGACGCTGACCGGCAAGGCGGCCTCCACCCTGGTCGAGGCCTACCGGCGGGGCGCGGGCCACAAGGACCGGATCGCGGTGGAGCCGCGCTACCCGGGGTGGCTGTACGTCGATGCCGGGACCGGCGACGTGCGCGCATCGCGGCCGGTCGGCAGCGACCGTGCCCGGAAGCTGACGCTGGACACCCGCCGTGTGCTCTGGGACGTGAGCGAGGACCCGTCTCAGGAGCCGAAGCAGGGCTCGCGTCGCGCGGTGCTGCGCGAACTGCTCGCACCGGCCGTGGACCAGGGCGGGTGTGTGCTGGTCTGCTGCACCACCGTGGCGGAGTCCCAGCGCACCTTCCGCGACCTGAAATTCGCCTTCCCCGAACTCGCCGAGCGGGAAGGCGGACTGCGGCTGCTGCACTCGCGCTATCCGGCCTTCGAGCGCCAGCGGATCAGCGAGGAATGTGAGGCGGCCTTCGGCAAGCCCGCAGACGCCGAACAGGCAGGCCAGGTGCGCAGCGGATCGGTGCTGGTGGCCACTCAGATCGTCGAGCAGTCGCTCGACCTGGACTTCGACCTCGTGGTCAGCGACCTGGCTCCGCTCGCCCAGTTGCTGCAGCGGGCCGGGCGCGGCAAGCGGCACGCCCGCTCCCGCCGGCCCGCCTGGACGGGAGATCCACAGGAGCCGCGCCTGGTTGTCCTGGAGCCGCTGTGCGACGACGGTGCCGTTGCGGCGCCCAGGACTTGGGGCTCGGTCTACGACGCCTCGCTGCTGCATCGCACCAGCCTGCTGCTGGAGCGGAGGGTCAGTGCCGTCATCGATGTGCCCGGCGACGTCCAGGAGTTGATCGATGCGGTCTACGCCGACGACTTCTCCGACCACCTCGCCCAGGCCGCCAAGCGCGACCGGCTCGCCGTGATGGACGCCGAGCGCCTCGCCGACGAAGCCGCCCAGCACCACCTCGCGAAGATGGTGGAGATCGGCGCGCCCGCCGACATCAACGGAGACCTGTCGCCGCTCAGCAGGACCGGCCCGGGAATCACCGAGGAACTGCTGACCACCCGCCTGGGCGCGGACAGCGGCCGCGCAGTCTGCGTCTACCTCCAGCCCGACGGCTCCCGCACGCTCGACGCCGAGGGCACGACGGCCCTGCCGGACCCGCCAGGGCGCGCACCGGCGCGCACGGACGTCGCGTTGGTCATGCGGCACACCGTCCCACTCCCGGGACGGTGGCTCGCCGGCCGCACTGCGGAGCATGAGGTTCCGCGCTCCTGGCGCACCCTGCCCGTGCTCGCTGACCTCGCACTCCTGCCGATGCGGCAAGCGGGAGGCCGCTGGACCTGTCGGCTCGGAGACCGCGAGATCGAAATCTCAGACCTCGGCATATCTGAGAACTAGCCATTCACACACGGCACTTGATGTAGCGTTAGGCGAGCTGTTCCGGTGCGCTGAAATCCACCGGAACAGCTCCTGCCCCGCTTGCGCGGGGAACGGGTAGCCGCTGACGTCACCGATCCACACACGGCACGGCTGACCCCCGCTCAATGCGGGGAACCCGTTGCAGCCTACCCAGCTCTGCCCTGACCAGCCCATGATCGGAGGCGGCGTGCCGCCCGATACCACGCCCAGCTTCAACCTGTTCGACGAACCCTGGCTCCCCGTGCGCTGGCGCGACGACACGCAGGGACCCGCCCCCGAAGCCGTCGGACTGCAGCAACTCCTGCTCCGCAGCCACGAGATCACCCAGATCGCGATCGCGCTCCCGCCCGCGCTCTCCGCGCTCTACCGCATCCTCTACGCCATCACCGCCCGCATCACCGCACTCGACGAGGCCGACCCCGGCAACTGGCGCAAACGGCGCCTGGACGTGTGCGACCGCGGCAGTCTCGACCCCGCCGCCGTCACCGAGTTCGCGCAGCGCCACCACGCCCGCTTCGACCTGTTCGACGCCAAGCACCCTTTCCTCCAGGACCCGCGTCTGGCCCACGAGTGCGATCCGCAGAACACCGCGGGGGTCAACAAGCTGATCACCACGCGCCCTTCGGGCAACAACCACTCGTGGTTCCGCCATGGTTCCGATGCCGCGCCCGACCTGCCGTCCGCCGATCAGGCCGCTCTGCACCTGCTCGTCTGGCACTACTACGGCCCGTCGGGCCGCTGCTCCAGCCGAACCGTCGGCGCTGAGAAGGCCGCGAACATGCTCGCCGGCCCGCTGCGCAGCACCCTGTCCTACCACCCCGAGGGCGGCACCCTCTTCGAGACGCTGCTTGCCGGCCTGACCCAGCCCGAGAGTATCGTCAGCCGTGCCGCGGACCTGTGCCCCTGGGAACGCGACGAGCAGCCGGACCCGGTGACGGGCCTTCCGGAACTCTCCGGACCCTGCTCGGAGTTGACATCGCGATCGCAGCACGCCGTCCTCCTGGTGCCGGACGCGGACGGGCAGCACGTCCGCGATGCGTTCATCACCTGGGCCTACCGCCGCAAGGTTCCGAGGGTGGGGGACCCGTACCTGATCTGGCAGACGAGCAAGGACGGGAACCCCTACCCTCGGCCGGCCGACTCCGGGCGCGCGCTGTGGCGGGACTTGGACGCGCTGCTGCTGCAGAACCCCAGCGGCTCCGCCCAACCCCAGCGCCCCGCCGTCTTCCGCACGGCCTTCGACATCTCCGACGACCTGCGGGTGCGAGCCCTCGGCTTCGAACAGGACGGTCAGGCCAAGGACACCCAGTTCGTCGACGCCTCCACCCCGCCGGTACTGGGCCTGGCTGAGGACCTCGAGCCCCAACTGGCCCCGCGGATCGGCAACCTGAGGTTCACTGGCGAGACCTACGGCAGACGACTGGACCGCGCGGTGAAGAAGGCCTGGGCCGCCTACACCGATGCCCCGAAGATCGCCGACTGCACTTGGTCACTGGAAGCCGGAACCCGGTACTGGCCCGCGGCGGAGCACGAGTTCTGGAAGCGGCTGAACAACCGGGACTTCGACACCGCACCAGCCGCGTTCCTGCGCCTGGCCGAACACGCCTTCGACGACGTCACCGCCCGAGCGCTGGGCACCCTGCGCGGCGCCAAGGCATGCAGCAAGGCCAGGGCCGAGCTGTACCGCGCGTAGGAAGCGGCTCCATCCGCAGAGTTCCCCCTTCATGGAGAAGCACATGAGTGACACCTCCGCCGGCTCGCACGAACCGGCGACGGGACTCCAACTCCCCTCTGGTGAAGGATCGCTGGCGCATGCCAGGGCCTTCGTCCGCACGATCGACAAGCGCTGTCACAGCGACCCGGGCGTGCGCAGCGCACTGCGGCGCGGTGTCGGCCGGTCCCTGGACGAGGTGCCGTTCATGCACCGGTACGTCGCGTCCTGGCTGACGGCCGAGCAGTTCCGCAATCCCGAAGCCCAGCGCGCGTACTACGCCGTCGCCTCCCTGATCGCCGACCAGCGGCGCGACCAGTACACCTCCGCCAACGAGTCCGCCGGCGCAGACAGCGAGCAGCCTGCCGATGGTGCTTCTGGTCCCACGCCGGACAGCGGGCAGGCCGACGGCGCAGCACCCAAACGCCGCTACGGCACCAGCCTGGGATCGGCCTTCGCCGCGGCAGTCAGGAAGGGCGACGACGGAATCCGGGAGAGCTCGGCCGAGACACGCCTGAACCAGCTGACCCGGCAGAGCGCAAACGGCCTGCACCGCCACCTGCCCGGTGCTATCCGCCAGTTGCGTTCTCGGAACATCGACGTCGACTATGCGCAGTTGTTGGTCGACCTGATCGGCTGGCCCCGCTACTCAGGCAGCATCAAGCGCCGCTGGCTGCAGGACTACTACCGCACCATCCAGCCCAGGCCGACCGACGGTCCCAGCCCCGACCAAGTCCCGGAGGCCGCGGAAAAGGCCTGACGACCCGGACCGCCCGCACCCCACCGCCCTTGCCGTTCAAAGGAAAAGAGCAGACCATGAGCGCCGACGCCACTGCCCAGGCCCGGTTCATCGACATCCACATCCTGCAGAGCGTGCCGTTCGCGAACCTGAACCGCGACGACAACAACTCCGTCAAGACCGTCCGCTACGGCGACACCGACCGCACCCGGGTCAGCAGCCAGTCCTGGAAGCGCGCCGTGCGCGAGTACTTCCAGCACGCCATCAAGGACAGCGCGCTGCGCACCCGGCGCATCGGCGAGCGCGTCGAGCGCCTGCTGGAGACCGAGCGCGGCTGGCCCGGCGCTCTTGCCCGCCGAGCCGGTCAGCACGCCGCTGCGGGCAGCAGCATCAAGTTCGAGGTGGACAAGAAGACCCCGGTGGTACTGACCAACGCCATGGTCTACGTCCCGGAGAGCGCTGTCGCCGAACTCGCCGACCTTGCCGAGGAGTTCCGGGACGCCATCGAGGCAGGCAAGGACATCGCAAAGCCCTCCGACAAGAGCGTGCTGCCCAAGGAGCGCATCGACGCCATCCTGCGCACCCGCAACGGAGTGATCAACCTGTTCGGCCGGATGCTCGCCGAGGTCGACGACGCCGGCGTCGACGGAGCCGTCCAGGTCGCCCACGCCCTGACCACCCACGCCACCGACGTCGAACTCGACTACTTCTCCGCCGTCGACGATGTCACTTCGCACTGGGGCGACGCCACCGGCAGCGCCCACATGGGCCACGCCGAGTTCAGCGCCGGCGTGTTCTACCGGTACGCCACTCTCGACATCGCCGATCTGCTGGCCAACCTCGGCGGCGACACCGACTCCGCGCGCCAGCTGGCCGCCGCCTTCGCCGAGGCGTTCATCCTGTCCCTGCCGCAGGCCAAGAAGACCGCCACCGCCCCGCACACGATTCCCGACCTGGTCCACATCAGCGTGCGCTCCGACCGTCCGCTCTCCTACGCCGCCGCGTTCGAGGCTCCCGTCACCTCCCACCGCGACGGCGGCTATGCCGCTGCCTCCCGAACCGAGTTGGCCGCCTACGCCACCGCGGCCGGCAAGCTGCTCGGCGGCCGCGGCACCCTGGCGGCCGGCTGGGCCGGTCTCGGTGACAAGGACCTCGGCGGCCTGGGCGAGCGTGTCGACTCGTTCCCGGCGCTGATCGAACTCGCGGTCGGTACCGCGCTCACCACCCAGGCCGCCGCGTGAACCCCGACCACCAGCCGCACCACCGGCCCGGGCTGCTCCTGCACCTGTCCGCACCGCTGCAATCCTGGGGCGAGCGCAGCCAGTTCAACGAGCGCGACACCGCGGCGTTCCCCACCCGCTCGGGCGTCGTCGGCCTGCTCGCCGCGGCCCTCGGACGCCGCCGCCACGAACCGATCGACGACCTCGCCCGGCTGTCGCTGACCGTGCGCACCGACCGCCCCGGCGTCCTGCTGCGCGACCTGCACACGGTCGGCGGCGGCCTGGCCGGCCGCGACACCGTCACCACCGCCGACGGCAAGAAGCGAAGCGGCGCCACCGCCACCCTGCTGTCCCATCGCGACTACCTGGCGGACGCCGCCTTCACCGCAGCCCTCACCGGTACGGACCAGGACCTGCTCGCCGACTGCGCGGCGGCACTGCGCGCACCAGCCTGGCCGCCCTACCTCGGCCGGCGCTCCTGCCCTCCCGAAGGCCCGCTGCTGATCGGCCTGCTGGACCAGCCGCTGCACCACCTGGTCCACCTGCCGATCGCCAGGCGTGCCCGCGCCGCTTCCGGCCTCTCGCCGTCGGTGCGGGTTCTCTTCCACGGCGATCGGCCCCTGGACCGGTTGCCCGTCCCGCCCGGAGACGGAGACGACGGGTCGTCGCCTTCCGGGCAGATCACCGACGATCCGCTCGGCTTCCACCCCCGCACCCGCGCCTACCGCGCCCGGCCCCGCTACCAGCGCGCCATCGAGCTGCCTGCCGACCAGTGCGCCGGCCACGGCACCGCCTACCTCACCGAGCTGAACAACTACCTTGAAGGGAGCAGCACATGAGCCTGTGGCTTTCCCGCATCCTGCCCGACCAACGCCACGGCGGCGCCCGCAAGGACCTGGCCGCGGCCGTGGACATGCACCACCGCCTGATGTCGTTGTTCCCCGACCACATCGGAGACGAAGCCCGCGCTGCGCTCAAGATCCTCTTCCGAGTCGAGGACAGTGCCACGGGCCCGCAGATCCTGCTGCAGAGCGCTCAGCCCCCGGACGCCGACCGCCTCCCGGCCGGCTACGGCAGCATGGTCACCAAGCCGCTCGGCCCGTTGCTGGACGCCCTGCAACCTGATCTGCCAGTCCGCTTCCGCATCGCCGCAAGCCCGATCCGCAAGCCCGGCCGCACCACCCGGGAGCTGTACAAGCTCAGCGCCGTCGTCCCGCTCAGCGGAGCCGCGGCCGACGAGTGGTGGACCCGCCAAGCCGAAGCCTCCGGACTCAAGATCACCACCCTGCACTCCGTCCCGCTCGACGCCGCCACCGGCACCCGCCGCCAGGACAGCAACCGCATCAAGCACAACCGCACCCAGTTCGACGGCACCGCCGTCATCACCGACCCCGCCCTGCTGCGCACCCGCATCACCGACGGCATCGGCAAGGGCAAGGCCTACGGCTGCGGCCTGCTCAGCATCGCACCCGCCGGGCGGCGCCCGTGACACCCCCAGGCAAGCACAGCAACAGCAGCACAACGGCCCGCCGCAAACTCGCCGCGCCTACCGTGGCGATGCTGCCCCGGGTCGCGGACTCACTGTCGTTCCTGTACCTCGACATCGTCCGCATCGTCCAGGACGACACCGGCGTCTGCGCCGAAGTCACCGTCCCCGAACGCGGCACCGAACTCGTCTACCTACCCACCGCCGCCCTCAGCTGCGTCCTCCTCGGCCCCGGAACCTCCATCACCTCCCGGGCCCTGGCCACCTTCGCCCGCCACGGCACCACCGTCATCGCCACCGGCTCCGGCGGAGTGCGCTGCTACGCCGGCATCGTCCCCGACTCCATGAGCACCACCTGGCTCGAACACCAAGCCCGGTCCTGGGCCGACGACACCCGGCGCGCCGCCGTCGCCACCGCCATGTACGAGCAGCGATTCGGCACCGGAGAAGCACCGGCCGGCGCGACCATCGCCCAACTGCGCGGCCTGGAAGGCCAACGCGTCAAGGCCCACTACCGCCTCCTCGCCCAGCAGTACCGCATCGGCCGCTTCCGCCGCGCCTACGACCCCGCCTCCTGGGACACCCAGGACCCGGTCAACCTCGCTCTCTCCTCCGCGAACACCTGCCTGTACGGCATCGTCCACGCCGCGATCGTCGCCCTCGGCTGCTCACCGGCGCTCGGCTTCGTACACAGCGGCAACCAACAGGCATTCGTATACGACGTCGCCGACCTCTACAAGGCCGAACTCACCATCCCGCTCGCCTTCTCCCTGCACAACTCCACGCACCCGGAGCAGGAGGCCCGCCGCAGCTTCCGGGACGGCCTGCGCCTGTTCCAGCTCCTGCCCCGCATCGTCACCGACATCCAGCGCCTGCTGGCACCTGACGCAGACATCACCGCCCCGGATCCCAACGAGCAACTCGTCGACCTGTGGGACCCGATCAGCGGTCCCATTCCAGGAGGCGTCAACTACGGCGGGGCGGGGGGACTGTGATGGCGCGAGGCTGCCAGGGGAACGATGAGGCGATGCCATGGCTTCCATGATCGCGCTGTCGGTCACCGCCGTCCCCGACCACGTCCGAGGGGCTCTGACCCGGTGGCTGCTCGAAGTCACCCCCTATCTGTATGTCGGTACCGTCTCCGCCAAGGTCCGCGACGAACTCTGGGCCGCCGTCAGCGCCTGCGCAGGCGACGGCGTCGCGGTCCTTGTCCATCCAGCGGCCAACGAGCAGGGCTTCGAACTGCGCACTGCGGGAGAACAACGACGGGAACCACGAGACTTCGACGGCCTGACCCTCCTCGCTTTTACGCCCCCCACCCTGACGGATAGTCAAGGAACGGCAAACCCCTGACAACGCTGCAGGTCAGGAAGTCTCCGCCCCGCGCGAGCGGGGGTCTGCCGCCCGCGAGCCTGGGTACCTACGAGACGAGCGACTCCGCCCCGCGCGAGCGGGGGTCTGCCGACACGGCGGCGGCGCTGACCAGCAGCACCAGCCTCCGCCCCGCGCGAGCGGGGGTCTGCCGGTCGACCGGGACACCGTTGGCGAGCACCGCGACTCCGCCCCGCGCGAGCGGGGGTCTGCCGGAGACACCATGGCCAGCACCGCGACCACCACGCTCCGCCCCGCGCGAGCGGGGGTCTGCCGGTCGGAGTCGATCTTCTTCACCATGGACGGACCTCCGCCCCGCGCGAGCGGGGGTCTGCCGTCGGCGAACCGCTGCCGGCAGCGCTCGGCGCGCTCCGCCCCGCGCGAGCGGGGGTCTGCCGATCGTTCTGCCGCCCGAGCTGCTGCTCCAGCGCTCCGCCCCGCGCGAGCGGGGGTCTGCCAGCCGAGCGGCGGGTCCCCAGCGTCGGTCCGGCCTCCGCCCCGCGCGAGCGGGGGTCTGCCGATCGTTCTGCCGCCCGAGCTGCTGCTCCAGCGCTCCGCCCCGCGCGAGCGGGGGTCTGCCGACGGTCGTCACCGTCGACTCCGACGGAGCCCTCTCCGCCCCGCGCGAGCGGGGGTCTGCCGACGGCGCCGAGCACGTCGCCCCACGTGGCGGCCTCCGCCCCGCGCGAGCGGGGGTCTGCCGCCGCAGAAGGCGGCGGTCATCGCCGAGGCCCTCTCCGCCCCGCGCGAGCGGGGGTCTGCCGGAACCCGCGGAGGCGGCAGCGGCGGACGGGGACTCCGCCCCGCGCGAGCGGGGGTCTGCCGTGGACGCCGCGGCGCATCTGGTCTTCTGCGAGCTCCGCCCCGCGCGAGCGGGGGTCTGCCGTGGGCTTCGCGGTGGCTGTCGGGCCCCTTGCGCTCCGCCCCGCGCGAGCGGGGGTCTGCCGCCGTACGCCGGAATGTCGACGGGGCCGATCTGCTCCGCCCCGCGCGAGCGGGGGTCTGCCGGCGAGCTGATGCACCACCAGCCGGAAGGCGGCCTCCGCCCCGCGCGAGCGGGGGTCTGCCGAGGTAGAGGCCCCCGAGGATGGCGGCGGCGCCCTCCGCCCCGCGCGAGCGGGGGTCTGCCGTATTGTGCCGTGCACACGGTACTTGAGCTGGGCTCCGCCCCGCGCGAGCGGGGGTCTGCCGCTCGAACAGTCGAATCCGCTGTGGCTGCTCGCCTCCGCCCCGCGCGAGCGGGGGTCTGCCGATCTCGGATTCCTGCTTGCTGCCCCGCTGGCCCTCCGCCCCGCGCGAGCGGGGGTCTGCCGACATGGCTCCGCCGGGTCCGCCACAGAGGGGGCTCCGCCCCGCGCGAGCGGGGGTCTGCCGGAGAGCGGGGCGCTGGCCAGCACGGCCGCCGTCTCCGCCCCGCGCGAGCGGGGGTCTGCCGTTGGGGATGCACAGGCCGGCGGTCACGGTGGCCTCCGCCCCGCGCGAGCGGGGGTCTGCCGGCCATCGGCTCCGTGTTCACCGCCGCCACCTCCTCCGCCCCGCGCGAGCGGGGGTCTGCCGGCCATGGCCTGACCGGTCTTGGTGTCGGACAGCTCCGCCCCGCGCGAGCGGGGGTCTGCCGTTGACGTTGCCGCCGCCCATCTCCACGTCACTCTCCGCCCCGCGCGAGCGGGGGTCTGCCGCCCCCCGGGCGGCGCGCATTCGGTGGCCGAGCCTCCGCCCCGCGCGAGCGGGGGTCTGCCGGCGAACTACGGCAAGACCGAGTGGGCCCTGGTCTCCGCCCCGCGCGAGCGGGGGTCTGCCGCTACCCGGCCAGGTACTCGGGGTGCTCGGTGACTCCGCCCCGCGCGAGCGGGGGTCTGCCGCCCGCTGCTGTGCCGTCGCCCGCACCGCAGGCCTCCGCCCCGCGCGAGCGGGGGTCTGCCGAACCCGACGACCGAATTGAACACCGCGACGATCTCCGCCCCGCGCGAGCGGGGGTCTGCCGCAGTCCTGTACTTCTCGTCGGGTTTTTGTACGCTCCGCCCCGCGCGAGCGGGGGTCTGCCGCCGGACCTGGTGAAGAAGCCGGCCCCGGCCCTCTCCGCCCCGCGCGAGCGGGGGTCTGCCGCCGCCACCGAGCTCCCGGTGGGCCTGCTCCTGCTCCGCCCCGCGCGAGCGGGGGTCTGCCGGCCAGCCCTTGGCCCGCTCGCCGCCCTGCTCGCTCCGCCCCGCGCGAGCGGGGGTCTGCCGGGAATTACTGGAGTCCTTCCCTCCGCAACTACCTCCGCCCCGCGCGAGCGGGGGTCTGCCGGCGGCGGCCGCCGCCGCGGTGAAGCCGAAGGTCTCCGCCCCGCGCGAGCGGGGGTCTGCCGACCACCACCCCGCGGCTGACCCCCGTTCAGCGCTCCGCCCCGCGCGAGCGGGGGTCTGCCGCGGCGCATCCTGGAGGAAGCCGAGGCAGCTGCCTCCGCCCCGCGCGAGCGGGGGTCTGTCGTACGGCAAGTACGTGAGGTTCGGCCCCGAGCACTCCGCCCCGCGCGAGCGGGGGTCTGCCGAGCACTGGCGCCAAGAAGAGCACCAGTACGTCCTCCGCCCCGCGCGATCGGGGGTCTGCCGGTCGGGCCGTCGGGGGCGCCGGCGGGCTTGCCCTCCGCCGCGCGCGAGCGGGGGTCTGACGGCGGCCCGACCGTCCTCGTATGGGACAACCTCCGCCTCCACCCGACCAAGCTGCTACGAGAGTTCATCGAAGCGGACGCCGAGTGGCTGACCTGAACCCGCAGGAAGGCATCTGGTTGCTGGCCAAGTGCGACATCGGCAACCTCGCCGCCGCCGACCTCGGCCGGATCACCATGGCCGTGCAACGCAGGCTCACGCAGATTCAGTACCGCCCGGGTCTGGTCGACGGCTGCCTTGCCCGCACCGGCCCGATCAGGGACGGCTGAGCCGAGAATGCCACCCCTCCCGATGCCCTGGATTCCTAGGATCGGGCCATGCGCGTACTCTTCACCTCGCCTGCGGGAGTGGGCCACTTCATCCCTCTGATGCCCTTCGTCGACGGCTGTATGGCTCGCGGGGACGATGTCCTCGCGGTGGTGCCGCCGCCGCTGGAGCGCCTGCTCACGGAGCGGGGCATACCCTTCCGGACCGGGGCAGAGCCAGGTCAGGACCAGAGGGCAGCGATCCGCGACCGTCTGCCGAACGCATCCCGCGAAGAGGCGGCGGTGCTGGTCAACCGGGAACTGTTCGGGCGGCTGTGCACCGCGGCAATGATCCCTGCCGTTGAGGAGGCGTGCCGTCAGTGGCAGCCTGATCTGGTGCTGCACGACCCGTGCGAATACGCCTCGACGGTGGTCGCCGAGCGGCTCGGCATCCGGCACGCCCAAGTCGCGACCTCGCCGGCGGAGGTCGAGGCGTACTCCCTCGACCTCGCGGCGCCCGCGCTGGAGCAGTACGGCTCGCACCTGGTGGAGCGGCTGAAGGCGGCGCCCTACCTGACCCGTTTCCCGGCCTCGCTGGACCCATCCCCGTACACCGTGACCCGCCGTTTCCGGGAGACCAGCCAACCGGTCAACGCACCGAAAGCGCTGCCCGATTGGTGGGGCGAGCGCGCGGACCCTCTCGTCTACGTCACCTTCGGCACGGTGTCGGGAGGCACGCCGGCCGGCGTCGCAGCATGCCGGACGGCTGTGGAGGCGCTTGCCGGGCTGCCTGTGCGAGTGCTGCTTTCCGGCGGCCGAGCCACCGACCTGTCCGACATCGGACCGCTGCCGGACAACGTCCACGTCGAGGAGTGGGTCTCGGCCCCGGATGTGCTCGCCGCCGCATCGGTAGTGGTCTGCCACGGAGGCTCCGGCACCACCTTCGGCGCGTTGGCGGCTGGAACCCCGCTGGTCGTCATGCCGCTCCTCGCCGACCAGCCCACCAATGCGCGACGCGTCGAAGCCGCCGGCGCCGGAACGGCCGTCTTCCCCACAGGCGGCCCCGCAGACGCCATGGGCCTTCCCGGCCCCACCGACGTCCCGCGTCTGCGAGCAGCCGTCGCCACCGTTCTCGCTGACCCGTCATACCGGGAGGCAGCCGGCCGAATCGCCACCGAGATGCGGACTGCACCCACAGTCCACGAAACGCTCGGCTCGCTCACCGCCGGCTCGATCTCGGCTGGAGGCTGACACCACGGGTTCACTCTTTCTGATGCTCGGTCATGTTCCAACTCCCCGTCCGGTGAGCCTGCTGCTTTCATCATGCAGGTGCGACGAACAGAGCCACGACGTGCCGGGCGCCGAGTCCGAGGGTGCGGCCCCAGGGGGCTCGGCGTTGGGCGAACCAGTGGTGCTCCTGCTGCTTCCGGCGTGTGGCGGACCGTGCAACCCGCCCCCGCGCGGGTGACGGACGCGGTACCGTCGGTACATGTCTCAGCCCACTACCTGCAGCAAGTGCAACGGGAGCGGCGTCACCGGGCAGGTCCGCTACACCGTGATCACGAAGCCCGACGGCTCGCAGGAGCCTGTCACCGAGACGTTCACCGGGCCCTGCTCCGGTTGCAACGGCTCCGGCCGTACCTACTAGCAGGAGGACGCCATGCGCCTGGTCTTCCGCTGCATCGCCTGCGGCACGAGCTACCTGCCGCCCGAGAGCATGACCTATTCCGACGGGCCCGCGAGCCCGCTCTGGTGCACCGTCCACCAGGCAGTCGCGCGCGGCCGCGGCATCGCCGAGCCACCGGGTGCCGCCGCGGCGGCGCTTCTGATGGCCCGGCGACGGGCGGACGGCCCCGGCGTGGACGAGCCGGCGCGCCCCGACGTACGGCCCTCTCGCCCGGCCCGCACGCGGCGCGCACCCAAGCCCGGCGGCCGGCGGTCCAAGCTCAGCTGACGCCCGGTTGCCCGCCGCCGCGCTCGGCTCCGCGGGAGTGGGGGTCAGCCGGCCGGTTGCTGGGCGGCGAGGGTGAGCTGGTGCTGTTCGGCGGCGCGGTCGTGGTCGAGCTGGGCCTGGTGCAGGGTGATCTGGTGCTGCTGGTAGGCGGCGTCGACCGTGGACCAGGTGCCGATCAGGTCGGTCTGCTGCTTGCAGGCGATGTCGGCCAGGGCGGTGGCGATCTCCGCCGGACCGGGAGTCGGGGACTTCCAGTGCGGGTCGTTGTAGGCGTCCACCGGGGTGGCGTAGGCGTAGCCCTTGGCCTTCATGCAGCCGGACCAGGTGGCGAAGGCGGCGGTGACCCGCGGGTCGACGGTGGCCTGGTCGTAGCTCATGCTGTTGATCTGGCCGGCGAGTTGGGAGGAGCCGAGCGGGTCGGTGCCGGCCAGGCCGCGCTGCGCCTCGCCGTGGCAGCCGGTCAGGGCAGCCCGTTCGGGGGCGGGGAGATCGGCCGGCGGCGGTGGGCCGGACGGCTGTTGCGGGGCGGGGGCGGCGGTGTCGTGGTAGCCGAGGACGGCGGCCGCAGCCGGGTCGGTGGGGCCGTAGCGGCGGGCGACCTCGCTGCCGGTGCGCTGGCCGGTGAGCTCCGGCGGGGTCGGGAAGTCGAAGCCGTGGCGTTTCATGCAGGCGGCCGCGAGCGTCCAGACCGCGTGGTTCAGCCGGGCGTCCTGAGCCGGTGTCAGCAGGTAGTCCTCGATCGGCAGGCGGAGCCCGGCGGGGGCTGGCGAGGTGGTCGGGGCGGCGGTGGCGCGGTGGGCGGCGGCGCAGCCGCTCGCCGTGCAGGCCAGGGCGGCCGCGGTGAGGGCGAGGGCGGCGCGGACCGCCGGCCGGCGAGGGTGTGGGAGGAGCATGTCGGTGAACGCCTTCGCTGGGCGGGCCGGCGGGGCGCGGTCAGCCGCGGTAGTAGATCGAGAACGAGGCCTCGTTGTTGCGGGTGGTCATGAGGTTGCCCTCGCCGCCCGGCTCGATCAGGTCGTAGGCGCCCCAGCCGTAGGCGGCGCTGTTCACATAGACGTAGACGGACTGGTAGCCGCCGTTGGCTCCCCAGGCGGCGTTGTTCTTCACCCAGCAGCCGACGCAGTTGCCGCCGCTGGTGGTGGGGCCCTGGCCGAAGGTGGCACCGGCCAGGTCGGAGACCTCGGGGGCGTCCGAGTACCACTCGCCGCCCGCGCCGTTGCTGTTGTAGGTGAGGCAGAGCTGGACGCCGCAGATGTCCTCGTCGCCGCCGGGGATGGTGCCGGCGCTGGCCGGGGTGGCCAGCAGCAGGCCTCCGGCGGCGAGGCCGGCGGTAGCCGCGAACAGGGCGATCCGGGTGTGCAGTGCGGTCATCGTGTCCTCCTGGAGGGTCGGTTTCTCGGTGGTGGGTCAGCCGGCGGAGCCGGCGTTGCGGAGGGCGGTGTCGATGGACTGCCGGACCCGGGTCAGGTCCGCCGACCGGGTCCGGATGTCCTGCTCCTCCAGCTGTGACTCGGCGCCGAACCAGGCGGCGACCACGCCGGCCTGCTGCTTGCAGGCGACGTCGGCAGCGGCGGTGGCGATCTCCTGGGCCGACGGGGCGGGTGTGCGCCAGCGGGTGTCGTTGACGGCGCTCTGCGGGTTGTCGTACCGGTAGCCCTGGGCGGCCATGCAACTCGACCAGCGGGCGAAGGCCGCCGTCACCCCGGCGTCGGCCAGGGAGCGTTGGTAGTCCTGGAAGTTGATGTCGACGGCGGCCTGGTCGTCCTGGAGGATCCCGCCGCCGGCCGTCAGCGCCCGGTCCGCCTCGCCGACGCAGCCGCCGGGCGGGACCGCCAGCCCGTGGTAGGTGGCCGGGGCGGGCGGGGCACCGGGCAGCTGCGGTGCACCGGCACCGTGGCCGAGGACGGCGGCCAGGTCCGGCGGGAGCGCGGGTGCGCTCGGCTGCCCGTTCGCCGGGCGCTGGGCGTCCGGCGCGTGGTAGCCGTACGTCCGGGCGGTGTCCGGGTCGGTCGGGCCGTAGCGGTTGGCCATCTGGGAGCGGGGGCCGGCGGTCACGGCGGGCGTGTAGTCGGCGCCGAAGCGCTTCATGCACGAGCCGATCAGCGCGGCCCTGGCGGTCTGGAGCCGGGTGGAGTCGGCCGTGCTGAGCAGGTAGGCCTCGATCGGCAGGTGCAGGCTCGAGGCCGGGACGGCGACCGCCGGTGCCGCTGTGGTCGCCGCCGTCGTCGCGGCCGCCGCCGGTGGCCGCGGCCGGTTCCCCGGCCCGGCGGCGCACCCGGTGGCGGCCAGGCCGAGCGCGAGGCTCAGGCCCAGGGCGAGCAGGCCGTCAGCACCCCCGTGGCTGACCGGCCTCGGATGTCGTGGCATGGTCGCCGCCCGGGCCGCTCAGCGATCCGCCGGGCGGGTGCTCACGGGCACTCCTGGAAGAAGTCGAAGCACTGCGAGGCGTTGTTGTTCTTCACGTCCCTGTCCAGGTTGGCGCCCGCGTCGGGCCCGATGGTCTGGCGCGGGCCGGCGTTGCCGGAGTTGTAGTAGATGGTCACGGAGTAGTTGATGTCGTAGTCGTAGACCGACGCGGCGTTGTTCTTGACGTACTGCCCGGCCCCGCTGCCGTTGCCGCCGGCGAAGGTGTACCAGCTGTTGTAGAGGTAGTTCTCGGGAGTCTGGCTGTTCCCCGCGCTGTCGCCGAAGTACGAGCCCTGGAAGTTCGAGTTGTAGAAGAGGCAGGCGTCGTAGGACGGGCAGCTGCCCGGTCCGTCCGCGTAGGCGGGCGCGGCGGTCAGCAGACCGGTGCCCAGCAGGCCGGTGCCCAGCGCCGCGGTCGCCAGCAGTCCGGCGACGGTTCTGCGCCTGTGGTTCATGGGTTCTCCTCCGTGTGCTCGATCGGCTCGAAGTGCGTGAACTCGGCGGTGCGTTCCGCCGGTTGGCCGCCGGCAACGACACAGGTCCGGGGCTGCCGCGACGTCGCCGACTCTATGGACAGCCGTCCTCGGTCCGTCCTAACGTCGTCCTGATGCATGGTCGGCGAACTATCCGGGAGGGCGCGGTGAAGGCGGGGAGATGGGTTTAGGCCGCTTGGAGTTCGGGATCCTGGGACCGTTGCAGGCGCGGATCGGCGGACGGGAGGTGCCGGTCAACGGGCCGCGGCAGGCCAAGCTGCTCGCCGCCCTGCTGCTCGGCGCCAACCAGGTGGTCCCGATGGAGCGGCTGATCGAGGTGATGTGGGACGGCGACGGGCCCGCCACCGCCGTCCGGCAGATCCAGGACGTGGTCTCCGGGCTGCGCCGCAACCTGTCCGAGTGCGGCGTGCCGCCGGCCGTGATCGGCACGCACCGCGGCGGCTACCGGATCGAACTGGCCGTCGAGCAGCTCGATCTGACGGTCTTCGAGCGCGAGCGGGAGCTGGCCCGCGGCCGCCCGGCGCCGGCGGCCGTCGCCGGGCTCAGACGCGCGCTGGCCTGCTGGCGCGGCGCGGCGCTGGCGGATCTGCCCGGGCGGGCGCTGGAGGCCGACGCCGCCCGGCTCGGCCTCGCCCGGACGGGCGCGCTCAAGGAGTGCCTGGAGCTCGAACTCGGCCTCGGGCGGCACCGCGAGGTGGCCGAGGAGGTGACCGCCCTGCTGCTCCGCCACCCGCACGACGAGCAACTGGCCGAGCTGGCCATGCTGGCGCTCTACCGCAGCGGCCGCCAGGGCCAGGCGCTGGAGGTCTACGGGACCACCCGCAGCCGGCTGGCCGACGACCTCGGCGTCGACCCGATGCCGCCGCTGCGTGAGCTCCAGCGCCGCATCCTGAACGCCGACCCCGCCCTGGCGGCGCCCGCCGGCCCGGACCCCGGCCCGCCCGGCGAGCTCAGGCCGTCGGGGCCGTCCGCGCCGCCCGCTCGAGGGGCCCGCGAGCGTCTCGGCATCCGCTGCCAACTGCCCGTCGACACCCGCCTGTTCACCGGCCGGGCCGACGAACTGGACGCCCTGCTGCGGGCCGTCGACGAGGCACCGCGCGGCAGCGGCGCGGGCATGGTGGTGATCTCGGCGATCGACGGCATGGGCGGCGTCGGCAAGTCGGCGCTGGCCGTGCACGCCGCCCACCGGGTCCGCCCGATGTTCCCCGACGGGCAGTTCTTCCTCGACCTGCACGGCCACACCCCCGGTACCCCGCCGCTGACCGCCGCCGACGCGTTGGGCTGGCTGCTGCGCTCGCTCGGTGTGCCCGCCCAGCAGATCCCACACGACCTGGGGGAGCGGGCCGCGCTCTACCGCGACCGGATCGCCGACACCCGGACCCTGATCGTGCTGGACAACGCCGCCAGTACCGCCCAGGTCCGCCCGTTGCTGCCCGGTACCCCCGGCTGCCTGGTGCTGATCACCAGCCGCAAGCGGCTGACCGGCCTCGACGACGCGCACCTGCTGCCGCTCGACGTGCTGCCGCCGGCCGAGGCCGTGGCTCTGCTGCGCGAGGCCGCCGGACCCGGCCGGATCCCCGCGGACCACCCCGGGTGCGCCGAACTGGTGGGGCACTGCGGCTGGTTGCCGCTGGCGATCCGGATCGCGGCCGCCCGGCTGCGCCACGACCGGACCCTGCGGCTCGACCGGCTGAACGAGGAACTACGGGACGGACAGCAGCGGTTGTCCCGGATCAGCGACGAGGAGCGCAGCCTGGCGGCGGTCTTCGAGACCTCCTTCAGCGCGCTGCCGCCGGCCGAGCAGGAACTCTTCCGGCTGCTGGGCCGGTTCCCCGGGCCGGACTTCGACGCGTACGCCGCCGCCGCGCTGGCCGGCACCGACCATCGCAGTGCCGAGCGCCTGCTGGAGTCGCTGCTCGACCACAGCCTGCTCAGCCAGCACACCCCGGGGCGCTACCGGTTCCACGACCTGGTGGGCCTGTACGCGAGCGGCCTGGCCGAGCGGGTGCCCAATGATCTGACGGCCAGTCATGATCTGGCTCTGGAGCGCCTCTTCGGCTACTACCTGCACACCGCCAGGCTCGCCGACGGCTACCTCGCCCGCCGCCCACGCCCGCTCGCGGCACCGGCCGCCCTGCCGTCGGCCGCTGCCCCGTCGGCCGTCGCACCCCGGCTGCCCGACCGGACCGCCGCACTGGCCTGGCTGCGCGGCGAGCGCGGCAACCTGCTCGCGCTGAGCGCGGCCGCGCCCGGCGCATCAAGCGCATCAAGCGCACCAGGCGCATCAAGCGCACCAGGCGCACCAGGCGCGCCCGCCGGGCCCGCCCAGCCGGCCCGCCTGGCCCGCACGGTCGCGCTCGGCTCCGCCCTCGCCGCCTTCCTGCTGCTGGAGGGCCTGTGGACCGAGGCGGCCGACCTGCACCGCCGCGCGGCGGAGGCCGCCCGGGAGCTCGGCGACCCGCTCGCCGAGGCGGGCGCGCTGTGCGACCTGGGCCGGGTCCGGCACGCCACCGGCGACTACCAGGCCTCGGCCGAGCTCTACGAGCAGGCGCTGCCCCGCTACCAGCACCTCGGCGACCACCGGGGCGAGGCCGCCGGCCTGCACGAGCTGGGCCGCATCCGCGTGCTGACGGGGGACTACCTGGCCGCCGCCGAACTGCACGAGCGGGCGCTGGCCATCTTCCGGGAGCTCGGCGACCGCCCCGCCGAGGCCCGTGCGCTCTGCGACCTGGGCCGGGCCCGGCACGCCACCGGCGAATCCGCGGCGGCGGTCGGCCTGATGGAGCGGGTCCTGACGATCCACCGGGAGCTCGGCGACCGCCGCGGGGAGGCGGGTGCGCTGCACGACCTCGGCTACGTGCTGCACGAGACCGGCGACTCCCCGACGGCCATCCGCCTGCACGAGCGGGCGCTGGGCATCTACCGCGAACTCGGCAGCCGCCAGGGCGAGGCGACCGTGCTGTGGAGTCTGGCCCGGGCCCGGCACGAACTCGGCGACCACCCGGCGGCGGTGGAGCTCTACGAGGATGCGCTGGCCATCTGCCGGCGGATCGGCAGCCGGCAGAGCGAGGCCGACGCCCTGCACGGCCTGGGCCGGGTGCGGCATGCCGACCACGACCTGCCGGCCGCCGAGCCGCTGTACCGGCAGGCGCTGGCCATCTACCGGGAGATCGGCAGCCGCCCCGGCGAGGCCGCGCTGCTCGCCGACCTGGCCGCACTGGTCGCCGACATCGGCGAAGCCGCGCAGGCGCTCGACCTCTACCGGCAGGCCCTGGACCTGGCCCAGCAGATCCACAGCCCGAGGGACCAGGCCCGCGCACTGGAGGGCCTTGCCCGCTGCGCCACCCTGCTCGGCGACCCCGCCGCCGCCCGGACCGCGCTGCGCAGGGCCGCCGTTCTCTATCAGGGGCTGGGCGCGGGCGCGGTCGGCGGCCCGGGGTGAGTGGCGAGCAGGCCCGCCAGCAGCGGTCGCCGGCTGAGCCACGCTGCTCGGCCCGCCCCTGCTGCTCTCCGGGGTGAACCCCGTTCTGGCCTATCCATCGCTAGTGAGTAAGAACGAAACTTTCGACGATTGACTCGCAATGATCGGTTTGTTCTAATCGTGGCCGGAGAGATCGCAAGGCCCGAACCATTCGTGCAGACCCCGATCCGAAGCCGTGCTCCCGCGGGCATGAGGCACTGCCCTGCCGGGGCGGAACCGGCGAGTCCGTCCCGGGTGCGACCGGCTTCGGCGCCCGAGATTCCCGAGGTGTGAACTGCCATGCGGCTGGCGCAGAAAGCCCGCATTCCGGCCCTGCCCGTACCCGTGGCCGTGGCCCTCCGGCCCCGGATCGCCGGCAGTCTCCCTCGAGTTCAAGCCGGTCCTCCGTCACGCCAGCCAACGGAAGAGGAGCGATGACCGCGTCCGGCCTACGCAAGATCTGCCTGGCCCTGCCCACCCACCGCGAATGCGCCGCCACCATCGCCGCCGTGGCGGCCGAGGCGGCCTACGCCATCGACCGGTTCGGCGTCGAAGTCGTATACCTGATCCTCGACTCCACCGAGCCTGCCACCTTCACCCGGCACGCCGCCGCCGTCGGCGCCCTCCCCGCCACGGCGAACCTCACGGTGCTGCACCTCGACGAGGAGGCGCAGCACCGCTTCCTGTCCGAGGTGATCGCCCGCTCCGACTGCCCCCGGCCGGAGCTGATCATGGATCTCATGCTGCCCGCGGCCGTCTCCTACGGCGCGTGCACCAACCGTGCTTTCCTGATCGCGGCCGCGCTGGGCTGCGACTCGGTGCACCGGCGCGACTCGGACATCGAGTTCCAGACGCACGATGGCGACCCGCTGTTCCCGGTGCACCACGAGCTGACCGCGCTGGGGAGGCCGGCCGCCGAGGTCGCGGCGTACGTCAGCGAGGTGGATCTCGATCCGCTCGACCTGGACAAGCCCGTGGTGACCGCCGGCGCCTCCTACCTCGGGGAGATGTCGGTCGACATCGAGGAGGTCAAGCGCTCGAACCCGCAGGCCTACCACGACATCGTCAGTCTCTGGGCCGCCGAGGGCACTTCGGAGGAGGAGAAGCGCGAGCTCGTCGCGGAGTCGTTCACCGGAGCCGGCGGTGAGGCGTTCGTCCGGGACCACTCGGTGCTCTGCCTCGTCCCCCCGATGCGGGTCGACATGGGCAACATCAGCTACCACCGGGTCCACGAGGAGGTCCCGTTACCGCCGATGGCCGAGACCATCGGCAGCGACTACTTCCTCATCCACCTGGTGCCGGACAGCCGCCTCCCGGGCGTGCTGCACAACCGGCACGTGATCAACCGGCACACCCCCGAACGCAAGACGGATGCGGCGTTCCACCCCTACCACCTGCGGCTGACCAAGTTCTTCCTGTCGATGCTCTACCTCCATGTGATCTACCGGCGCCTGCAGGAGGAGGGGCACCGCCTGCTCGGCCCCGGGTACCGGATCCGCGCCGACCGCGTGGCCGCCATCGTCCGGGAGAGCACCGGCCTCGACCGGGCCCCCAACATCCGCCGGCTCGACCGGCTCGAACGGGCCTACCGGACCCTGGGCGGCCGCTACGCGGTCTTCGCCGAGCGCCTCGGGCCGCTCCGCGACCAGCTGCTGGCCGAGGCCGCACAGGACATGGCGGAGTTCGCCCTGCTGATCGACGCATGGGCACCGCTGATGGCCGCGGCCAAGGCGGCGGGGCCGTCCCCGCTGGCCCGGCGAGGCGCCCACCGATGCTGATCAGCACCGAGCTTCGAGCCGCGCTGACGGCAGCCACCGACGACGAGATCCTCTTCGATCTCGCCGCCATCGACCGGGGACTCGCCCGGCTGGCCCGGGAACTGCCGGCCACGCAGGTGCGCTTCGCCGTGAAGGCCTGCCCGGTCGACGAGGTCCTGGCCGTCCTGGCCCGCGGCGGTACGGGATTCGACGCCGCCAGCCCCCACGAGATCGCACAGGCGCTGCGGGCGGGCGGGCCCGCCCACCTGGTCCACTACGGCAACACCGTCAAGTCCGACCAGGACATCGCGGCCGCCCACCTCATGGGCATACGCGAGTTCGCCACCGACAGCGTCCCCGACGTGCGGGCGATCGCGGCGCACGCCCCCGGCGCCAGGGTCTTCTGCCGCCTGGTCACCACCGGCGAGGGCGCCCTCTGGCCGCTGAGCCGCAAGCACGGGTGCAGCGTGCGGGACGCGGTGACTGTTCTGGAGACGGCCCGGGCCCACGGACTGACGCCGGCCGGGCTGTCCCTGCACGTGGGATCCCAGCAGATGGACCCGGCCGCGTGGCGGTCCGCCTTCAGCACCCTCACCGCCGCGGTCGGCGCCCTGCGGCTGCACGGCATCCACCCCGACCACGTCAACCTCGGCGGAGGCCTGCCCGCCCTCGGCTACCACGACCGGCAGGGGAACCCGCTCCGCCCGGGAATGGACCGCATCTTCGCGGAGATCCGCGAGGGCATCCGGCGGCTGCGCCGCACGTCCGCCCGTCCGCTGCGGATCGTCCTCGAGCCGGGCCGGCACCTGGTCGCCGACCACGGCGCGATCCGGGCCCGGGTCGTGCGCCTGACCGAGCGCCGGCAGCACGACGGGCGCCCCCAGCGCTGGCTGTACCTCAGCTGCGGCCGGTTCAACGGGCTGTACGAGATGGACCAGGTGCAGTACCCGCTGGTCTTCCCCACCCACCCCGGCGGCCCGACGGTACCGGCCGTCATCGCCGGGCCGACCTGCGACAGCGACGACGCCTACGCGGCGGAGCACCCGGTGCCGGTGCCCGCCGCCGTCCAGTCCGGCGACCCCGTCTGGATCCTCGCCGCCGGCGCCTACTCGGTCAGCTACCTGACCAGCGGGTTCAACGGGTTCCCGCCACTGCCCCACCGCGCCCTGTACGGAGCGGTGCTGGACGAGGCGGGCAGCCGATGACCCTCGTGCCACGGCCCGTCACCGAGGAGGACTGGCCCGCCATCGTGGCGCTCGAGGCCGCGACGTACGCGGCGAGCGGCCTCTCGGAGGCACCGGAGGTACTGGTGAGCCGGGCCGGCCCCCGCACCTCCTTCGTCCTCGCGGACGGAGCGGAGATCGCCGGCTACCTCCTCGCCCTGCCGTACCCCCGGTTCCGCTTCCCGGATCCGGCCCGGAGCGAGGCAGCGCCCTTCGTCTCCACCAACCTGCACCTGCACGACCTCGTCGTCGCAGCCGCCCACCGCCGGCGCGGGAAGGGCCGGCGGCTGGTGGGCCACCTGCTGGCCGAGGCGCGCAGGCAGGCCTACGACACGGTGTCGCTGGTCGCCGTCGGGGACGCCGCCGGCTTCTGGGCGGCACAGGGCTTCGTCCGGCACCCCGAGATCATGCTGCCGGCCGGCTACGGCCCCGGAGCGGCATACCTGTCCCGGCCTCTCTGAGCAAAGGCGTCGCACGCACATGACCCGCTCCGCTCCGTCCGTCCTGCGCTCGCAGCTGGCGATCGCCGCACTGTTCTGCTTCCTCGGTTTCCAGTACGGCACCTGGGTCTCTCAGGTGCCGGCCCTGCAGGGCCGGCTCGGTCTCGGCAAGGGCGAGCTCGGTCTCCTCCTGCTCGCCCCGGGAATCGGCGCCGCCCTGTCGTTCCCGCTGGTGACCGCGCTGATGGAACGGTGGGGCCCGCGCCGCCTCGGCAGCACGTCGGCGGTCGTCCTGCTGGCCGTGCTGGCCGCGCTGGCGGCAGCGCGGACGTTCCCGGTGGCCCTGCTCGTGCTCGCCGTCGACGGCGTCGCCATCGCCTGCCTCAACGTCGCGATGAACGCGCAGGGCGCCCGCCTCGAGGCCGAGCACCGGCGCGCCGTCATGGCCAGGCTGCACGCCGTCTTCAGCGCCGGCCTCCTCTGCGCGGCGCTGCTGACCTCCGCGGTGACGGCGGCCGGCGGGTCGCTGCCGGTCCACTTCGCGATCGGCGGGGCGATCCTCGTACTGCTCCTCGCCCTCTCGCTGACGGGGGCGCGCCTCGAGGACGTCGCCGCACCCGTACCCGGCGACCGCGGACGCGAGCGGGCGGCCTGGCAGCTCCCCGCCGCGGTCACGGTGCTCCTCACCCTCGCCATGGCCTTCGCCGAACTCACCGAGGGGGCGATGAACGACTGGTCGGCGCTCTACCTGAAGGACGTGGCCGGCGCTCCGGCGGACCTCACGCCGCTGGGAATCGCGGCCTTCTCCGGCACGATGCTGGCCGTCCGGTTCCTCGTCGACACCCTGCGCCGACGCTGGGGTGACCGGCGCGTGGTGCTGGCCGGCACGACCGCGGCCGCGGCGGGCCTCACCGGAGCGCTGCTGACCAGCGGCCTCGGACCGGCGCTGAGCGGCTTCGCCTGTGTGGGGGCGGGCATGGCGGCGGTCACGCCCTGCATCTACGTGGCCGCCGCCCGCACCGGACCGGCCGCCCTCTCACTGGTGGCCTCGTTCGGAACCATCGGCCTCCTGGCCGGTCCCCCCGTGATCGGCTTCGTGGCCGACCGCTCGGGCCTCGCCTGGGGCATGGCCGTCGTCGTGGCGGCCATGCTCCTGGTGGCCGCCTGCGTCAGGCTCGCGACGCCCGCCACGTCGGTGAGCGGCTGAGCGACGGAGTGACTGCTCAGCCGCGTGGGGCGCGCAGCGCGGCGAGCGAGAGGTCCCTGGCGCCGAGGGGAACCGTGTGCCAGACGGCCTGGAAGGTCTTCGCACGGAGGTCGCACTGGATGCGGAGCTTGTGCGGAGTCTCGACGAACTGGAGGTGCACGGTGACGGTGTCCTCGTCCACCCGCGCGGCTCGGGCGGCCAGGTGGCCGGAGACCGGCCACGAGCCCGGGACGAGGGGGAGCGCGGTCACCGTGCCGTCCTTCTCGTACAGGGTCAGCTCGCCCGGGGCCAGGGCGATCCGCTCCAGGCCCGGGATCGCCGACCGCGCCGCCGTGAAGGCGCCGTTCGGTACCTCGCACTCCTGCCCTGGGACGAACTGCAGTTGAAGCCCGGTCAGGCGGCGCGCCAGCTCCTGGTCCGCCGCGGCCGAACCCCTTCCCCCGAAGGCCGGAAGCAGGTGCGTCCAGGCCGCGTCGAGCACGGCCTGCATGTCCTCGGCCTCCGCGGTGAGGGCGAGCACGGCGTCCTGCTCCGGCAGCACGACGCAGAACTGCCCGTAGGCGCCGTCCCCCCGGTAGCCGTGGCGGGCCATCCAGAACTGGAAGCCGTAGCCCTGGCTCCAGTCCGGCGGCGCGCCCGTGGCGCTGTTGTCCACCTGCGCCCGGGTGGCCTGCGCGACCCACTCGGCAGGGAGCAGTCGCCGCCCCTCCCAGACGCCGCCCCGCAGGTACAGCTGGCCCAGCCGGGCCACTGCCTCCGTCGTGGCGTACAGTCCTGAGAAGCCGATGTTGCGGCCCTTCGGGTGCTCCTGCCACAGCGCCTGGTCGATCCCCAGCGGGTCGAGCAGCCGCGGCCGCAGGTACTCGACCAGCGTCCGGCCGGTGACGCGCTGGACGATCGCCGCCAGCGTGTACGTGGTCGACTGGCTGTAGGCGAAGGTGACTCCGGGGGTGGCGCCCGGCGGGTCGAGCAGGAAGCCGCGCACGGGCTCCTCCCGGTCGGCGGCGAGCGCGCGGTCCCACTGTTCGGAGGTGTGCCCCGCCGCCATGGCGGCGATGTGCCGGACCAGGATCGCCCGGCTGCGCGGGTCGGTGACCTCGGCGTCCAGCTCCGGGAAGTACGAGACGACCGGGGCATCCAGGTCCAACAGCCCTTCGGCGCAGGCGAATCCGGCCGCCGTGGAGGTGAAGCTCTTACTCAGCGAGTAGAGCAGCTGCACCCGGTCGGCGGCGTACGGCGCCCACCAGCCCTCCGCGACGACGTACCCGTGCCGCAGCAGCACGATGCCGTGCGGCTCGATCCCGCCCACGCCGTCGATCGCGTCGAGGAAGGCGACCACGCCGCGGGCGTCGATGTTCCGCTCGGAGGGCGCGCAGCGGGGCAGGGGGTTCGTCATCGGGTCTCCAGGGAGTGGCAGTTCGGCCTTCGCCAGTATCGCCGCAGCCGTCACCTGCTACCACCGGCTCAGTACACGAGATGACGCGGGCGTCCGGTCGCTGCGCAGGAAGATCGCGCTGGTGAGCAGGCCCAGGACGACGATCCCGGCGTTCACTCCGATCGCCACCCGCAGGCCGCCGAGGATGGACGCGGCCCCGGCGCCGGCGGCGGTGACCACCGCGCTCATGATCGGGGTGCCCATCGTGATGCCGACCTGCTGGGTCATGGTGGCGAGGCCGGTGGCCAGGCCCTGCTCGTGGTCGGCCAGACCCGAGGTGGCGGTGACCATGAAGCCGACGATGACCAGCATGTTGCCGATGCCGCCCAGGAAGCTGGCGCCCAGCATCAGCCACAGCCACGCGCGGTCGTCGCCGATGCCCATCATCGCGAAGGTGAACACGGCCTGCAGGACACCGCCCACGATCAGCGTCTGCTTGCTGCCGAGCTTCCCGATCACCCTCGGCGCGGTGACGCCGCCGGTGACCGTGCCCAGGCCGAGCACGCCGAAGGAGAGGCCGGCCGCCAGCGGGGAGAAGCCGAGCACGTCCTGCAGGTAGAGGGTCAGCGGGAAGACCAGCGAGCACTCGGTGAGGAAGGCGATCAGGCCCGCGACGTTGCCCCAGGCCACCGACCGCCTGCCGAGCACGCCCAGCGGCACCAGCGGCGCGGAGACCCTGCGCTCGATCGCCCGGAACAGCACCAGCAGCAGCACGCCCGCCGCCAGCGGCAGCAGGGTGCCCGCCGAGCCCCAGCCCTTCTCACCGGCCTGGGTCAGCCCGAAGATGACGGCCAGCAGGCCGAGCGTGACGGTCAGGGCGCCGGGCAGGTCCAGCTTCGGGCGGTCGTCGACCCGGGACTCCTTGATCACCGTCGGGGCGATCACCAGCACGGCGAGGGCGACCGGCACGTTGATGAAGAACGCCCACCGCCAGGACAGCAGGTCGGTCAGCACACCGCCCAGGATGGCGCCGGTGGTGAAACCGCTGGACATCAGCGCACCGTTGAGGCCGAGCGCCTTCTGGCGCAGCGGGCCCTCCGGGAACGAGGTGGTCATCAGCGACAGCGCGGCCGGGGTCACCGCCGCCGTGGCCAGGCCCTGCAGCACGCGGGCGGTGATCAGCATCTCCGGGTTCTGCGCCAGGCCGCCCAGCATCGAGGCGCCGCCCAGGACCACCAGCCCGCCCAGGAACAGCCGGCGGCGGCCGAACAGGTCCGCGACCCGGCCGAACAGCAGGGTGAAGCCGGCCGCGCACAGCGCGAACGAGGTACCGATCCACTGCAGGTGGGCCAGTGAGAAGCCGAGGCCCTTGCCGATCACCGGCAGTGCCACGTTCAGAATGGCGAAGTCCACGGCCAGCATGAACTGCGTGGCGAGCAGCATGACCAGTACCAGCCGGAGCCGCCCGGTGAGCGCCGACGGCGCCTCGGCGACCGCTGAGCCGGCCGCGTCGGCCGCCTCCGTCTCAGTGACAGACATGACGTCGAGCACCTCTTCCCTCAAGGTTCCTGACGTGCGGCGCGGTCGCGTCGCACGGTCGGGAGAAGCCTCTTGGACACCCGCGGGACCAGCCAGCACCCTGCTCTGCCCAGCCGGCGGGAGGGTGGTCACCGCAGCACCACCCTCAGCGCTTCCGGCCGCCGGAAGCGGCGGGGCATCATGGTGAGCCGGTGATCGCCGTACCCGGAGTGACGCACTCCATCGACCTGGAGGCCTGAATGGACGCCCCGTCCGAGCTTGGCGACTTCCTCAAGTCGCGCCGCGCCGCGCTGCGCCCGGCGGACTTCGGGATCAGCGCGCATCCGACTCGACGGCGCGTCAGCGGGCTGCGCCGCGAGGAGCTGGCCACGCTCGCCAACGTCAGCATCACGCACTACACCAGGCTCGAGCAGGGCCGTGCCAGCAACGCCTCCGACGGGCTGCTGGAGGCGATCGCCCGCACCCTGCGGCTGAACGAGGAGGAGACGGCCTACCTGAAGGACCTCGCCCGTCCGGCCGTCGCGCCCACCCGCCCCGCCTCCGCCCGGGTGGTGCACGCCAGCGCCTCGGCCCGGCAGCTGCTCGGCGCGATGACCGAGGTCCCGGCCCTGGTCCTGGACCGGCGCAACGACGTCCTCGCCTGGAACCCGCTGGGCCACGCGCTGCTCGCCGGACACCTGGCGGTGGACAGCCCCGACACCCCCGCCGCGCGGCCCAACATGACCCGGATGCTGTTCCTGGACGAGCAGTACCGCCGGCTCTACACCGACTGGCACGACCAGGCGCAGCTCGCCGTGGCCTCGCTGCGGCTGGTCGCCGGCCGGCACCCCGACGACCGCTCGCTGGCCGAGTTGATCGGTCAACTCACCATGAACTGCGACGAGTTCGCCTCGCTGTGGGCCCGGCACCCGGTTCGCGCCTGCACCTCGGGGGTGAAGCGGTTGCGGCACCCGCTGGTCGGCGCGATGGAGCTCAGCTTCGAGAACCTGCTCATCCCCGGCGCCGGGGGCCAGCATCTGATCGCCTACACCGCCGAGCCGGGCTCACCGTCGGAGGCCGCGCTGCGGCTGCTCGGCAGTGCGACGGCCTCCGGGGACGCGCCGGCGGTGCGGCCGCGCCACGTCGCCTAGGGCCGGCCGAGCGCAGGCGCGGACCGGGGCCGGGGGCCGGGGGGCTCGGCCTTACGTCCCCGGCAGTTCGCGCGGCGGGGCTGGTCCAGATGATCGCCCGGTCGCCGCTGCACCGGGAGCGGGGCCTGCCCTGGCCATCGGCCCGTCCGGGCCCCGCCTCCCCGCCGGCCGGACGGGTACGCCCCCCGTGGCGCACCCGGTCGACCGGCGGGGTCAACGGCCCCCGCACCGTGGGACCGCCCGTGGGGCGGGCGGTCCGCCGTGCCCGTCCGTCAGGGGCGGCGGGCGCCGGGCGTGCGTGCCCGCTCCACGAGGTTCCTCCCCTGTTTCCGCCCGGCTCCCCCGTGGTGCCGGGTGGCGGTGACGAGCTACGTTGGCGAGCAACATCCTGGGCGAGCGCGGGCCGCTGCTCCATGGCGTCGACTTGGCGTTCGCCTGGCGTTCCGGGGCGCAGCGCTCCGGGGCCGCCCGCCCGCCCGCTCACCGTCCGGCGGACCGGCGGCCGCACCGTGTGACGTTCAGGGAGATTGTGTGCGATTCGGTGAACTGCTGCGGGAGTTGCGGCGGAACAGGGCGTGGACGCAGGAGGAGCTGGCGGAGCGCTCGGGCATGTCGGCGCACGCGATCAGTGTGCTGGAGGCGGGGCGGCGCCGGCCCCGGATCTCCTCCGTCTCGCGGCTCGCCGAGGCCCTGGCCCTGACCGCCGCCGACCGCGAGCGGCTGGTCGCGGCGGCGCGGGGCGAGGAGCGGGGCGAGGAGCGGGCGCAGCCGGCCGAGCAGCTGACGGGCCGTCAGCAGGACGTGCCCGCGCCGCGGATGCTGCCGTACGCGGTGCCCGACTTCACCGGCCGCCGGTCGGAGCTGGACCGGCTCCTCGCGCTGGCCGCGGAGCGCGGGGCGGGGGCGGCCGAGGCGATCGTGATCTCGGCGATCGACGGGATGGCGGGCGTCGGGAAGACCACGCTCGCCGTCCAGGCGGGCCACGCGCTGGCGGACCGCTACCCCGACGGGCAGGTCTTCGTCGACCTGCACGGCTTCACGCCCGGCCAGCCCGCGCTCGACCCGGCCGCCGCGCTCGCCCTGCTGCTGCGGGCGGTGGGCGTCGGCGAGGACGGGCTGCCCACCGACCGGGAGGAGCTCGCCCGGCTGTGGCGCAGCGCGGTGGCGGAGCGCCGGCTGCTGGTGCTGCTGGACAACGCCGCCGACACCGCCCAGGTGCGTCCGCTGATCCCGCACAGCCCGGGCAGCCTGGTGCTGATCACCTCCCGGCGGCGGCTGGCCGCGCTGGCCGGCTCCTCCAGCCTCTCGCTGGACGTGCTCAGCGCGGCGGAGGCCTCGGCGCTGTTCACCCGGATCGTCGGGCCGGAGCGGCTGGCCGGGCACACCGCGGAGGTCGAGGAGATCCTCGCGCTCTGCGGCCGGCTGCCGCTGGCCGTCCGGATCACCGCCTCCCGCCTGGCGCACCGGGCCGCCTGGACGCCCGCCCACCTGCTGGAGCGGCTGCGCGACGAGCACCGGCTGCTGACCCTGTCGGTGGAGGACCGCAGCCTCGGTGCGGCGTTCGCCGTCTCCTACCAGGCGCTCAACGCCGAGCAGCGCCGAGTCTTCCGGCTGGCCGCCCTGCACCCGGGCCAGGACTTCACGGTGGCGGACGCGGCCGCGCTGGTCGACGAGGACCCGGAGACCGTCGAGAGCCTGCTGGAGGACCTGCTCGACCACCACCTGCTGATCGAGCAGCGGGCCGGCCGGTTCACCTTCCACGACCTGCTGCGCCGGCACGCGCGCCAGGCCGTCGAGGCCGAGGAGCCGGAGGAGGCGCGCCGGGCCGCGCTCGGCCGGCTGCTCGACCACGCCCGGTACGGCGCCTCGGCCGCGATGGACGCGCTCTATCCGCACGAGCGCCACCGCCGCCCGCAGGTCACGGCGCCGGCCGTGCCACTGGTCCGCTTCGCCGGCGCGGAGCAGGCGCAGCGCTGGCTGGCGGAGGAGCTCGCCAACCTGGTGGCCTGCGGCACCGAGGCGGCGGCCGCGGGGTGGCCCGCGCACAGCGGCGACCTGTCCACCATCCTGTTCCGGTTCATGAACACCCAGGACCACCACACGGAGGCCCGGACCCTGCACGAGGCCGCCGTCCGGGCCACCGCCACCCTGCCGGACCGCACCGCGCACGCCCGCGCCCTCACCAACCTGGCGGGCGCGCACTGGCAGTTGAGCGACTACGCGGAGGCGGCCGACGGCTTCCTGCTGGCCCTGGAGGTGTTCCAGGCGGTCGGCGACCGCGCCAGCGAGGCCCGGGTGCTGACCAACCTCGGCGCCACCTACTCGATCATGGGCCGGCTGCCGGAGGCCGTGGACCACCACAAGCGGGCGCTGGCCGCGTTCAGCGAGGCGGGCGACCGGGCCAGCCAGATGATCGCGCTGAACAACCTGGCCGCGACCTACGAGACGCTGGGCCAGTACACCGAGGGCCTGCCCCGGGCCGAGCAGTGCCTCGCGCTGGCCCGCGAACTCGGGGACCGGGAGAACGAGTCCCGCGCGCTCTGCGCCCTCGGCCGGCTGCACACCCGGCTGGGCGACCGCGAGTCGGCCCTGCGGGACCTGCACCTGTCGCTCGCCATCGCCCGCGAGACCGGCCTCAAGGGCAACGAGTGCACCACCCTCAACGCCCTGGGCGTCTGCGAGCGGCCCGAGCGGCCGGCGGTGGCGCTGGACCACCACCGGGAGTCGCTGCGGCTCGCCGGCGAGATCGGCGACCGGCTGACCGCCGCGGACGCCTGCCTCGGCATGGGCGACGCCCGGTTCCTGCTGAAGGACCCGGACCGGGCCCGGGTCCACTGGCAGGAGGCACTGGAGCGCTTCACCGAACTGGGCGCCCCCGGCGCGGACACCGCCCGGGCCCGGCTTACGGGTGAGGACAGACCCTAGGAGGCCGGGAGGTAGTCGAACCAGTCGAAGGCGACGCTGCCCTCGGTGGCGTACATGCCGATGACGCGCCCGGTGAAGCCGGCGGCCACCTCGGTGGAGAGGTAGCGCCCGTCCAGCTCGGCGAGCGGCTCGGCGCCCGGGGTGTCGGGGTCGCCGAGCCAGCAGGCGATGGTGTCCGGGCCGAGGAGGTCGGTGCCGGCCAGCTCGGGGGACGGGGGCACCAGGTCGGCGGTGCGGACGGTCAGCGTCAGGGTGAGCGGGCCCGGCGGCACCGGGCGGCGGGCCATGACCTGGCGCAGCGGGCCGATCCGGGCGATGACCAGGACCTCGCCCGCGCCGGCCTCCAGGTCGTAGTGGTGCGCCTCGTCCAGGCGCACGCTCAGGCCGCCGCGTCCGGTGCCCGGGTCGAGCCGGGCCGAGATCCGGCAGTCGTGGTGCTGCTGGCGGCGGCCGACGAAGGTGTGGCCGGGGCGGTCGAGGGTGGGGCCGGTGGCGGTGAGGGTGAGCCGGCCGGGGTTCTCGGCCAGCGACCAGGAGCCCTCGGGGCGGGCGTAGGGGGAGATCCAGTGCGGCGCCAGCACGGGTGCGTCGAAGTCGTCGCGGGCGGGCGGTGCGGGCAGGGGGTGCCAGGCGCCGCCGGGCGCGGGGTGGTGCTCCGCCACGGGGGTGACGACGGGCCAGCCGTCCTCGTCCCAGGCCACGGGGGTGAGGAAGGTCTCCCGGCCGAGCACGTGGAAGTTGGGCGAGAAGCCGCGGGGCCGGGTGCCGAGCAGCAGCATCCACCAGGAGCCGTCGGGTGCCGTCACCAGGTCGCCGTGGCCGGTGCTCTGGACCGGCCGGTCGGTGCCGCCGTGGGAGAGCACGGGGTTGGCGGGAGCGCCCTCCCACGGGCCGCGCGGGGAGCGGGCGCGGGCGATGGAGACGGAGTGGCCGCGCTCGGTGCCGCCCTCGGCGATCAGCAGGTACCACCAGTCGCCGATCCGGTACAGGTGCGGGGCCTCGGGCCAGGTGAGGCCGGTGCCCGACCAGGTGGGGAACGGCCCCTCCAGCACCTCGCCCTTGACCGGGTCGATCCGGGCGAGCTGGATGCCGGGGACGGTGAAGGCGCACCAGCAGGTGCCGTCCTCCTCCCAGGCCAGGTCCGGGTCGATCCCGGGGAGGTCCAGCCAGACCGGGTCCGACCAGGGGCCCTCGGGCCGCTCCGCGGTCACGAGGTAGTTGCCGCCGTCGCTGACGTTGGTGTTGATCACCCAGAACCGGCCGTCGTGGTGACGGATCGTCGGCGCGTAGAGGCCGCGGGAGGCGGTGGCGCCGGGCAGCGGCAGCGGCAGCTGTTCGGGGCGGTCGAGTACGTTGCCGATCTGCTCCCAGTGCACCAGGTCCCGGCTGTGGAAGATCGGCAGCCCGGGGAAGTACTCGAAGCTGGAGCACACCAGGTAGTAGTCGTCGCCGACCCGGCACACGCTGGGGTCCGGATGGAAGCCGGGGATCACGGGGTTGTCGTACGTCCGCACGGGGGTCCTTTCAGGGAGGTGCTCGGTGCCGTCGCTCAGCCGCGGCCCAAGCTGATCGCCGTCCACGACACCGGCGGCAGCTCGATGCTGAGGACGCCGTCGGCGAGGGCGGCGCTGGTGTTCGCGGCCGGGGTCACCCGGAGCTGCTGGGCGAGCGTGTTCCTCGCGTACGGGTCGGAGTCGGCGAGCGTGACCGCCTCGACGATGCGCGAGAGGGCCAGGCTCCGGACGTCGATGGTGACCCGGGCCGGCTCCGACAGGTCGCGGTTGACCAGGAAGACCGCGGCCCGGTCCTCGTCGGCGGTCGCGACCGCGTCGATGACGGAGGCCTCGCCGTGACGCGCCGTCAGGTACGCCGGTGCGTCGATCACGGGCCGGATCACCTCGCCGGAGGCCAGCCGGCTGGTGATCGAGAACGGGTAGAAGGTGGTCTGCCGCCAGGCCGGGCCGCCGGGCTCGGTCATGATCGGCGCGATCACGTTGACGAGCTGGGCGAGCGAGGCCGAGGTGACCCGGTCGCTGCGCTTCAGGAGCGTCATCAGCAGGTTGCCGACCACGACGGCGTCCGCCACCGTGTACTGGTCCTCGAGCTGCCGAGGGGCGTGGCGCCACTCCTCGTTGACCTCCTCGGACTCCTGGTGCTCTTTGAGGTACCAGACGTTCCACTCGTCGAAGGAGATGTTGATCTTCTTGCTGGAGCGCTTCTTGTGCCCCACGTGGTCGGCGGTCGCGAGCACGGTGTCGATGAAGTAGTCCATGTCGGTCGCGGAGGCGAGGAAGGAGCCGAGATCGCCGTCGTGCACCTGGTAGTAGGCGTGGCAGGAGACGTAGTCCACGTGGTCGTAGCTGTGCTCGAGCACCGTGCGCTCCCAGTCGCCGAAGGTCGGCATGCCGGAGCCGGAGGAGCCGCAGACGACGAGTTCGAGGTCCTTGTCGGCGGCCTTCATCGCCGCGGCGGTGCGGGCGGCGAGCTTGCCGTAGTCCTCGGCCGTCATGAAGCCGGTCTGCCACGGCCCGTCCATCTCGTTGCCCAGGCACCACATCCGCACGTCGTGCGGCTCCGGCGTGCCGTTGGCGATGCGCAGGTCGGACAGGGCGGTGCCGGACGGGTGGTTGGCGTACTCGAGCAGGTCCAAGGCGGGCAGGATGCCGCGGGTGGCGACGTTGACCGCCAGCATCAGCTCGGAATCGGTGAGCTTGAGCCACTTGGCGAACTCGTCCAGGCCGACCTGGTTGGACTCCAGCGAGTGCCAGGAGAGGTCGCGCCGCACCGGTCGGCTCGCGCGCGGGCCGACCGAGTCCTCCCAGCGGAAGCCGGAGACGAAGTTCCCGCCGGGGTAGCGGACGGTCGTGCTGCCGAGCTCCCGGACGAGCTCGACGACGTCCATGCGGAACCCGTCCGGGTTGGCGGTCGGGTGGTCCGGCTCGTACAGCCCGGTGTACACGCAGCGGCCGAGGTGCTCGACGAACGAGCCGAAGGTGCGCCGCCGGACGGGGCCGATGACGGCCCGTCGGTCGAGCTCGATGTGGGCGCGGGGCAAGGCGGTGTTCCTCTCGGTGGGTCGGCGTGGGGCGGGCCGCGGTTGTCTCAGCGCTCCACGGCGGTCAGCCCTTCACGGCGCCGGCGTCGCTGAGGTTCAGCGTCTGCACCAGGCCCGCCTGGACCACGGCCCGCATCTTGCCGCCGCCGCGCTGCAGGTGGGTGTGGTCCTCGCGGGCGGTTCGAACGCTGGAGAAGTATCCGCTCGGCGCGGAGCGGCCGTCAATGACCTGTTTCCGAAAAGGTCGCGAAAGTTGCGATCCACTAGCATGATCGACTTTCGAAACATTTCGGCATCCGGTCATTGACGGCCGCTCCGGCCGATCAGGTGTCCAGGGCCGGCCTCAGCCGAGGTTCCACTGCTGGTTCGGCTGGCCGTTGCAGGTCCAGAGCTGGAGCTTGGTGCCGTTGGCGGAGCCGGCGCCGGTCACGTCCAGGCACAGCCCGGAGAGCAGGCTGGTGATGGTGCCGTCGGGGTTGACGCCCCACTGCTGGTTGGTGCCGCCGTTGCAGGTCCAGAGGATGACGGCCGTGCCGTTGGTGGTGCCCTTCTGGGAGGCGTCCAGGCAGAGCTGGCTGCTGCCGCCGAACAGGGTCAGCTGGTTGGCCGAGTCGTGCGTCCAGCTCTGGTTCGGCTGGCCGTTGCAGTCCCAGATCTCCTGCTGGGTGCCCGGCGTGGTGGCCGAGTTGGGGTCGTCCATGCACCGGCCGGAGCCGACCGCGTGGATCGCGGCGGTGCCCGTGGTGCCGGTGCTGACGCCGGACTGGGCGATCACCTCCTGGGCGCCGGCCGGCCAGTTGGTGCCGCTGACCTGGGTGTTGCCGGTCAGCACGTTGTTGTGCGGGGAGCCGGTGGCCACGTTGACGGCGCCGGCGTTGTACCAGTTGCCGGCGAAGGTGCTGTCGCTGGTGTTGTTGTTGGCGTCGGCGTTGGTGAAGGCCCAGACCCCGCTGTCCTGGAGGACGTTGCCGGCCAGCGTGACGGAGCGCGAGCCCTCGTCCAGGTAGAGGCCGACGGTGTGGGCGTTGTCGTAGATGTAGTTGTCGTCGAAGGCGCTGTTCGGGTTGGCGGACAGGTTGTAGAGGCTGCCGCCGTCGTGGAAGACCTTCTTGGTGCCGTGGATTCTGTTGTAGGTGACGATGGTGTTCCGCAGCGTGGTCGGGGTGCTGTAGACCTGCTGGTAGGCGTAGGTGCCGCGGTTGACGTAGTCCTGGCTGCCGCCCTGGTCGTTGATGCCCCAGCCCCAGCCGACGTCGATGCCGTCGTAGGCGAGGTTCGCCACCTCGTTGTGGGTGATCACGGCGTGCGTGACGTAGGTGGACAGGATGCCGGGCATGTCCTTGTAGTCCTGCGCGACGCTGGTCACCGAGTTGTTGCTGATCGTGATGTTCTGGTTGGTCATCGCCGGGTTGGACGGGTGGTGGGCGTCGGGCTGGACGCCGCCGACCACCACGCCGCCGCCGGCGTCGTTGGTGAAGGTGTTGCCGTTGACGGTCACGTTGGAGGCGCCCAGGCCGGTCCCGGAGGCGACGGCGTCGGCGTCCTGGCCGATGCCCAGGCCGACCTGCCCGAGGTCGGTGAAGGAGTCGCCGCTGAAGCTGATCCCGCTCGCCGCCGAGACCTGGACCGCCGCGGGGATCTGGCCCCAGCTGTTGCGGGTGGACTCGAAGGCCTGGCAGCCGGAGTTGCAGGCGGACTGGAAGTTCGAGGGCTCGTTGGAGTAGGTCTGGTTGAGGAAGGTGCCGGCCTGCTGGTCGGCGTAGCCGAGGTTGCTGCTCGGGCCCAGCCAGGTGGTGTGGCGGAAGCCGATGCCCTGGAACGCCAGGTTGCGGACCGGCGTGCCGTAGCTGCCGCTGATGCTCAGCAGCGAGGTGGCCACCGGCAGTTCGATGTCGTGGGCGGTGGGGTTCCAGCCGGCCGGCGCCTTGTAGTAGAGCTGGCCGGCCTGCGGGTCGAGGTACCACTGCCCGGGCGTGTTCAGGAAGGCGTAGGAGTTCTCCAGCTGGAGCCCCCCGCCCGCGAACGGGCTCTCCATGGTGTCGTAGCCCCAGCCGTTGTTCTGCCAGGCCGGCTCCTGCATGGTGACGTTGCTGCCGCTGATGCTCTGCACCGGGCTGAAGCGGTCGGTGAAGGAGTTCTGGGCCTCCAGCTCGATCCGGTTCTGCTGCGGCAGGTTGGCGATCCAGTTCAGGTTCGAATTCTGGATGGTCAGACCGGTGCTGGTGAAGGCGACATCGCTGCGGGCGATGGAGAGCGCCGCGCGCGGCGCCGGAGCGCCGTCGATGTACAGCTGCCGCGAGTCGGTGCCGGTGGGCACCGGGACGGCGTAGATGTTGTTGGCCGAGTCGTGCAGGGTCCAGCCGGTCAGCTGCCGGCCGCCGGAGATCACCGGGGACTGGCCGGGGGCCGCCTGCCAGCTGACGGTGTGTCCGTTGCTGCCCGAGTCGGCGCTGGTGAACTTCAGCGGCGAGGTCAGGCGGTAGGTGCCGCCCGCGAGTTGCACGGCGATGTCGCCGGTCATCGAGCCGTTGACCGCCTCGACGGCGGTCTGCGCCTGGGTCAGGGAACAGGGCGCGGCCGCGCTGCAGGCCGTGCCGGAACCGGTGGGGGAGACGTACAGGGTGCTGGACGTGGCGGCGTTCGCCGGGGTGGGGGTGGCGACAGCCGCGGCGAGCAGGAGCGCGCCCGTGACTGCGGCCATCGCGGACCGGCGCAGGCCGGTCCGCTGGTGGGGGTGAGACGTCATCGTCAACTGCCTTGTCGGTAGGGGTCCGGTCTGCCCTGGGGAGGGCGGTGGAGCCACCGCCGAGCCGTCCGCTGGCCCGGCGGAGTCCGAGTGGAGGCGCTCAGGAACGCGCCCATACCGTGTCTTAGATCGTATTTATCGGGCCCCGGGGAGAAGGGTGTCAAGAGGATAGGCATGCTTATTTGGCCCGCAGGGTCGGCCCGGCCGGGCTCCGCCGAGGGCGTGCCGCCGCCGGGCACGGGGGCTCAGCTGGGCTCCTGTGCTACTGTCCGCGCCAAAGCGAGCAGGCTCGCGCCTCGCGAAGTCGTACTCTTGACTTGCGGGCGAGGAGGCGGAATTGGGGGGTCATCGGTGACGGAGACGACGCCCGGCGCGGCCCGGTCCGACGGCGCCCGGCCGCCGGCAGCCAAGGCCGCCGGTGCCTACCGGCCGGGCTACGAGACGGCGGCCGAGCGGATCCTGGAGCTGATCGCGGCGGCCGGCCTGGCGCCGGGGGACCGGATGCCCACCGAGCACGAACTCGCCGAACTCGTCGGCACCAGCCGCACGGTGGTGCGCGAGGCGGTCAAGATGCTCTCCGCGCTCGGCCGGGTCCGGGCGTTCAAGGGCCGCGGGCTCTTCGTGGCCGACGACCCCGGGATGCTCGGCGGCTCCGGCGGCCCGTTCTTCCTGCCCACCGACATCGAACACGTCTACATGCTCTTCGAGTTCCGCCGGGCCCAGGAGGTGGAGTCCAGCCGGCTGGCCGCCGCCCGGGCCACGCCCGCGGAGCTGCGTGCCATCGGCGAGGCCGTCGAGCTCTGCCGGCAGGGGTGCGAGACCGGCGACACCGAGCTGTTCACCCGGGGCGACGACGAGTTCCACCGCTCGGTGGCCGCCGCCTCGCACAACTTCTTCATGGCCGCCGCGATCCAGGAGGCCCGGCGCCTGCAGCGGCAGTCCAGTGCGATCGGCCTGGCGGGCGAGCTCGGCGGCCATGCGCGGCAGGCGGTGGAGGAGCACGCCGCGATCCACCGGGCGATCCGCGACGGCGACGCGGAGGCCGCGGCACGGGCGGCCGCGGTCCACATCGAGAACTCGCTCGAGGACTACCGCAAGGAGATCCAGCGCCGGCTCTTCCAGGCCGGTACCGGCCCGGGCCGCGCCGGTGAGGCTTCCTGACGGTAGGTCAGCCTCAGACGCCTCGCGTTCCGCCGGGATGCCTCCGCCACCACCGCCGGATGCGGGGACGCCCGCCAGCAGAACTCCGATGAGTCCTACACATCCTCCGCTCTCGGCTGCCGACCACGCGATCGGCAGCGCCGCACCCCAGTGGGGGACGCGCCGGGCGGCGAGGCCGACTCGCAGACCCTTCGACGCACCGGGGCCCGGGAGCGGAGCCTGACCTCCGTCCCGGGCCGCCGGCGGGTGGAGGAGGGGGTGGCGGGGTGCCCCACCCGCCGCCCCCTCCGGCTCAACTGCGCAGGCTCCAGGACTGGTTGCCCGAGCCCGAACAGGCCCAGAGCTGCAGCTTGGTGCCGTTCGCGGTGCCGTTGCCGGTGGCGTCGAGGCAGAGGCCCGACTGCGCACCGGTGATCGTGCCGTTGGCGTTGACGTTCCACTGCTGGTTGGCCTGCCCGTTGCAGTCCCAGATCACCACCGCGGTGCCGTTGGCGGTGCCCTGGCCCGAGGCGTCCAGGCACTTGGAGCCGTAGACCATCAGCTGCTTGCTCGCGGTGGCGGTCCAGCGCTGGTTGGAGCCGCCGTTGCAGTCCCACAGCTGGGCCTGGGTGCCGTTGGTCCTGCTGGCGTCGTTGATGTCCACGCAGCGGCCGGAGGCCTGGCCGACGATCTCCTGGTTGCCGCCGGGCGGCGGCGGGGGAGTGCTGGAGGCGAACTGGCTGAAGAACTTCCAGACTTCGCCCGAGGTCCAGGTGTGCCAGCCGTCGCAGGTGCACCCGTCGATCGGGCCCGGGTCGTGGCCCGCGCCGTCGAAGGCGGCCCATTCCACCGGGTACCCGGCCTTGCACCCGGAGTAGGTGGTGACGATGTGGGTCAGGCTGCCGGGCGCGGGCTCCGGCGGATTCTGCGGGGTGCAGCCGTTGTTCCTGACGAACTGGTCACGCAGGCCACGGCCCAGGTCGATCGGCAGGACGTTGTCCCGCAGGCCGTGCAGGCCCATGTAGGCGACCGGCTGGGTGCCGCCGTCGCAGCCGCTGAGGTTGGCCCCGGAGTAGACCGCGACGGCCCGGAAGACGGCCGGCCGGGCGCAGGCGAGCGCGTAGGACATGCTGGCGCCGTAGCTGAAACCGGCGGAGAAGACCTGGGTCTGGTCGATGCACAGGCCGGACTCGAGCTGCTTGAGCATGTCGTCGACGAAGGTGACGTCCTGGCCGTTGGTGTTGGCCCAGCCGTTGTCGAAGCCCTGGGGCGCGACGAAGACGGTGCTGTTGTTGTCGTTGTCGGCCAGCCGGCGCAGGCCGTAGAAGGACCAGTTGTAGCCGTCGGTGCCGCCGGAGTCCACGTCGGCGGCGGTGCCGCCCCGCCAGTGGAAGCCGAAGACCAACCGGTAGGGATGGGTCTGGTCGTAGTTGGCGGGCACCCGCAGGATGTAGGTGCGGCTCTGGCCGCTGCTGGTGATGGTGTGGGTGCCGCTCGCCAGCGCGGGCGCGCTGCCGCAGCCGGCGGTGCCGGCGGCGGTGCTGCGCGGGGCGGCGGAGGCGGCGGTGCTGGTCCCCGGGACCAGGCCGATCAGGGCCACGATGAGCACCATCGGGGCCAGCAGGGAGCTGAACAGGGGTCGGCGTTTCATGCGGTCTTCCTTAGTCGAGCGGTTGGTGACGCCGAGTCAGGCCGGCTGCCAGGTGTAGGTGGCGATGCCGTGGGCGGGCAGTGAGTCGGCGATCTGCTGTCCGCCCCAGCTGGTGCTGAACGACTGGGCCGAGCCGGAGGTGTTGTCGACGATCAGCACCAGGGAGCCGTCGGGGTTGCGGAACGCCACGTCGTCCAGGTTCGCGGTGGTGGTGGAGGCGATCCGCTTGGCGCCGGGGTGCACGAACTTGCTGAAGTGGCCGACGGAGTAGTAGCCGGCGTCGTAGGTCACGTTCCCGGTGCTCTGGTCGATGGTGACGAGCGGGGTGCAGGCGTTGCAGCCGCCGGGGATCACCGGGCCGTTGTTCCGGTCCTCGGCGATGTTCCACATGGTGGCGGACCGCGCCCAGTTGCGGGTGCTCTGGATGAAGGTCTCGATCGCGTTCTGCGGGTCGATGCCGTCGGAGCACTCGGTCTCGTAGTTGTCCTTGCCCGGGAACGCGGCCTGCATGGTGCCGATCGAGTCCAGACCGCCCGCGTAGCAGTGCCAGGCCGTGCCGGACAGGTACTTGGCGGCGCCGGCGTCCCGCATCAGCGGCTCCGCGAAGTCGCCGAGCACGTTGGTGTTGAAGTCGGTGCCGAGCAGCGCGGGGGAGAGGTTCGCCTGGGCCAGCGCGGGCCCGAGGTTGTCGGCGATGAAGGCGGCCTCCTGCGGCTCGCTGAGCTCCAACCCCGGGTAGGCGGTGGCGTAGGCCGGTTCGTTCTGCGGGGTGATCGCGTAGATCGGCACGCCCTGGGCGGCGTAGCCCTGGAGGAACTTCACGAAGTACTGGGCCAGCGGTCCGTAGGCGGCGGGGAGCAGCGTGCCCGCGTGGTTGGTGTTGTTCATCTGCCCGTTGGCCTTCATCCAGCCCGGCGGGCTCCACGGGTTCGCCATCAGCTTCAGCCCCGGGTTGAGCGCGAGCGCCTCCTTCAGGTCCGGCACGATGTAGTCCAGGTCGTGGCCGATAGAGAAGGTCGAGAGCGCGGGGTCCGGGCGGGTCCACTGCTGGTTCGACTGGCCGCTGCAGCCCCAGAGCTGGGCCGGCGAGCCGTTGCCGGTGGCCGCCCCCGTGACGTCCAGGCAGAGGCCGGACTGCACGCCGGTGACGGTGCCGTTGACGGAGAGCTTCCACTGCTGGTTCGGCTGGCCGTTGCAGGTCCAGAGGATCACCTTGGTGCCGTTGGCCGTGCCCTGGCCGCTGGCGTCCAGGCACTTGCCGGCGATCTGCAGCTGCTGCGCCGCGGTGTAGGCGAACTGCTGGTTGGCGTTGCCGCCCGTGCAGTCCCAGATGTAGACCTGGGTGCCGTTCGCCGGGTTCCCGGTGTCGTCCAGGCAGCGGCCGGAGCCCACCCCGACCGTGGTGCCGGTGGAGGGGGAGAGGCCGTCGTCGTAGGAGTACGGCTGGGCGGTGGCGGAGAAGTCGGAGGAGCCCATCGGCACCCGGACCCAGCTCATGCCGATGCCCTGGCCCGGGCTGAAGAGGGCGTTCATCAGGTTGGTGTGGGCGGTGCCGCTCAGCCGGTCGGAGATCAGCCAGGCGGAGGTGTCCGTCATCGCGGCGCCGAAGCCGACCATGCTCTGGAACGTCTGGCCGTCGTCGACGCTGATGGTGCCGGGTGCGGAGGAGGCGGTGAAGGCGAGGTTGCTCTGCTGGGTCAGGTGCTGGCTCAGGTCCGAGGTGGTCAGCCACTTCTGCACCAGCTGGCCGGTGGCCGAGGCGGGCGGTGCCGGCAGCAACGCCAGCGTGAGTCCGAGCGCCCCGGCCAGCGAACCGGCCAGGCTGGCGCTGCGTAGTCCCCTTGACATGGGTGTCGGGCCTCTCGATCGGGGGTGGGTACGGGCGGGGTCCGGCTAGCCGAGGGTCCACCGCTGGTTGCTGCCGCCGTTGCACGACCAGAGCTCGACCGGTGCGCCGTCGGCGGTGGAGGCCGCCGTCACGTCGAGGCAGAGGCCGGACAGCGCGTTGGTGACGGTGCCGTCGGAGTTGAGGTTCCACTGCTGGTTGGTCTGGCCGTTGCAGGACCAGACGATCGCCTTGGTGCCGTTGGTGGTGCCGCGGCCGTTGGCGTCCAGGCACAGGGTGGCGCCGCCGAGGGTGAGCGTCAGCTGCTGGGAGGAGGTGTGCGTCCAGGTCTGGTTGGCCGCGCCGGAGCAGCTGTAGGTCTGCTGCTGGGTGCCGGGGGTGGTGGTAGAGCCGGGGTCGTCCAGGCACTTGCCCGCACCCACCGCGTGCAGCGGCCCGGTGCCGCCGGGGGTGGGGGTGCCGCCGCCGTCCAGGCCCATGAAGTGGATCGCGTAGGCGGCCATCGGCGTGCCCTGGACCGGCAGTTGGTGGCCGGCGCCGACGATGCCGTAGGTCTCGACCTGGACGGTGCCGGAGCTGTTGGCGTACCGGGCCCGGTTCCAGTTGGCGACCGGGGTGTCGGTCGAGGAGGGGGTCTGGCCGACGCCGAGCACGTTGGTCCACTGCTTGGCCTCCTCCGCCAGGTTGTTGAAGTTCAGGGTGGTGTCCGCGGTGCCGTGCCACAGCTGCATCCGCGGGCGCGGGCCGGTGTAGCCGGGGTCGGCGTTGCGCACCAGGTCGCCCCACTGCTGCGGGGTCATCGACACCTGACCGCCCGCGCACGGCCCGTTCCAGCCGCGCACCGAGCCCGTGTAGAAGCAGTGGTAGGGCACGCCCATGAAGGCCGCGCCCGCCTTGAACACGTCCGGGTAGTCGGCGAGCATGACGTTGGTCATCATGCCGCCCGAGGACTCGCCGGTGACGTACACCGCGTTGGGGTTCCCGCCGTAGTGCTGCTCGGTGTACGTGATCATCGACATCAGCCCGACCGGGTCGCTGCCGCCGTTGCGGGTCAGGGCCTGGTCGGAGGAGACGTCCCAGCAGCTGCCGTTGGGGCTGGTCGAGGGGTAGATGACGAGGAACCCGTAGCGGTCGGCCAGCGAGGCGAAGTCGGTGCTGGAGTAGAGGTAGGGCCCGGAGCCCTGGCAGCCGTGCAGGGCCAGCAGGATCGGCGGGTTGGCCTTGGCGCTGCTCGGCACGTAGAGGGACATCTGCAGGTTGGTCGGGTTGGTGCCGAATCCCGTGATCGGGATCAGCGAGGCGGCGGCGGCCGGGGCGGCGGCGGGCAGGCCGACGCCGAGGGCGGCGCCGACCGCGAGGAGCACGGCGAGCAGGCGGTTTCTCAGGCGGGCCTTGAAGCTGTGGGGGCGCAGCATGGCGGGTTCCTCCGCGGGCAGGTGGGCCGTTGGCAGTGGGTGGGAATCACCGGACGCCCCAGAGGAGTTCGCGGTGCTGTGGGGCACCGCGGCGGGGTCCTCGGGGAGCGGTCCGTCGCACGGGATCGGGGCCCGCAGCCGGTTCGGCGAGAAGAGTGAGCGTTAACAGACTCGATCGTGCGCCCGCGGCTGCTGAACCCCTGGTTCCGGACGTGTTTCGGACTGATGACGCTGCATCAGTGACCGCAACCTGTCAAGCAGTTGCGACGGTCGCGCACGGTGTCGCCGGTGGCGTGGCTCGTCGGGGCGGGTGTCCCGCCGGTGAAAGTTACGCAGGCCAGGGGCGTGAACGCCGGCCGCCCGACCGTCTCGCTCGCCGGGTCGGGCCCTAGCGAAAACGTCCGAATGCAGGCTCTCTTGAAACATGGCCGACATATGTGTCAGTCTCATCTCCGGTCGCTGGGGCTCCGGGCAGGGCGGTGGGTGACCCGCATGCGGAGTTCGGCGCACACGCTTGTTAACGCTCACATTCCGCACCCCCGCAGGAGGCCCCGATGCACCAGCGCACGTCCTCGTTACCCACCGGCTCACGCTCGCTCAGCCCGGCCGCCGTGCTGCTGCTGGTCCTCGCCCTGGCCGTGGTCGCCCTCGGCGGCCGGGCCGCCGCGAACGGTCCCGCGCCGAGGCCGGCCGTCGCGGCCGCCGCCGCAGCGGCCCTGCCCTGCGACCTCTACGCGGCCGCCGGCACGCCCTGCATCGCGGCCCACGCCACCACCCGGGCGCTGTTCGCCGCCTACAACGGCCCGCTCTACCAGGTGCAGCGCGCCTCCGACCACGCCTACCACGACGTGGGCCTGCTCGCCGCGGGCGGCTACGCCGACGCCTCGTCCCAGACCTCCTTCTGCGCGGGGACCTCCTGCACCATCACCAAGATCTACGACCAGAGCAGCCACCACAACGACCTGGCCATCTCCTCGGGCGGCTACTGGAAGGGGCCGGGCCCGAACGGCGCCGACATCGGAGCCGACGCCGCGGCGCTGCCCGTCACCGCGGGCGGCCACCAGGTCTTCGGCGTCAAGGCCACGCAGGGCGTGGGTTACCGCATCGACCACGCCGACGGCGCCCCCACCGGCGCCCAGCCCGAGGGCATCTACATGGTGACCTCCTCCGACCTGACCGACCAGTGGTGCTGCTTCGACTACGGGAGCGGTGAGAACAGCCACACCGACACCGGCAACGCCACCATGAACGCGATCTACTGGGGCACCGCCTGCTGGTTCGGCAACTGCACCGGCAGCGGCCCCTGGGTCGAGGCCGACCTGGAGAACGGGATGTTCCACACCAACACCGGCTCCAACAAGGACCCCAACAATCCGGGCGTCCACTTCCCGTTCGTCAGCGCCATGGAGAAGAACAACGGGACCAGCAACTTCACCCTGAAGTACGGGAACGCCGCGAGCGGCGGACTGACCACCCCCTACTCCGGGCCGCTGCCCAACGGCTACTCGCCGATGAAGACCGACAGCTCCCTGCTGCTCGGCACCGGCGGCGACAACAGCGTCTCCGGCCAGGGCGAGTTCTTCGAGGGCGCCATCACCTCGGGCTACCCCTCGGACGCCACCGAGAACGCGGTGCAGTCGAGCATCACCTCCGCCGGCTACGGCGGCACCGGCGCCGGCACGGCCGGTCCGCTGCGCAGCACCAGCGCCAACCGCTGCCTCGACGTGCCGAACGCCACCCAGAACAACGGCACCCAGACGCAGCTCTGGGACTGCAACGGCCAGGCCAACCAGCAGTGGACGCCCACCGCCGCCAAGGAGCTGCGGGTCTACGGCGGCAAGTGCCTGGACGCCGAGGCCAAGGGAACGGCGAACGGCACCAAGGCGATCATCTGGGACTGCAACGGCCAGACCAACCAGCAGTGGAACGTCAACGCCGACGGCACCATCACCAGCGTCCAGTCCGGCCTCTGCCTGGACGTCAGCGCCTACGGCACCGCCAACGGCACGCTGATCCAGCTCTGGCAGTGCACCGGTGCCAGCAACCAGAAGTGGGCCCGGAGCTGAGCCGACCCGCGCGCCCGGGTGGTGGGGGGGGGGGGGGGGGGGGGGGGGGCGCCCCCCCCCCACCACACGTCTCAGGCGGACTCCCGCACCGCCAGGCGGCAGGGCACCCTGGTGATGCCGGCGCAGGGCCGGTCGTCGATCGCGTCGAGCAGGTGCAGCGCGGCGATCCGGCCGATCTCGGTGAGGTTGGTGTCGATGGTGGTCAGCGGCGGGCGGGCGGCCAGCGCCATGATGTCCCAGTTGTCGTAGCCGACCACCGCCACCCGGTCCGGCACGGTGATGCCGCGCTCCCGCAGGGTGTCCGTGACGCCCCGGGCGATCTGGTCGTTCCCGCAGAAGAAGGCGTCGGTGTCGGGCGCCGCCCGCAGTACGGCGTCGGCGGCGCGGCGGCCCCAGGACTCGCTCCAGTCGCCGTAGTGGGCGCGGCCGGTGGCGAGCGCCAGGCCGGACTCGGCGAGCGCAAGTTCGGTCCAGCGGGCGCGATCGGCCGCCGCGGCGTGGTGCGCCGGGCCGGTGACGTGGGCGATCCGGGTCCGGCCGCTGCCCAGCAGGTGGTCGACGGCCATCCGGCAGCCGCCCTCCTCGTCGGAGACCACGGAGATGTCCTCCGGGCTGGTGGAGGGGGAGAGGGCGTAGACCACGGGCACGTCCTCGTGCACCCCGCTGAGCGGCGGCCGGGGGTCGGTGCGCCGGCCGGTGACGATGATGCCGTCCACCCGCCGGTCCATCAGGGTGAGCAGGTGGTGGCGCTCGCGGATCGCGTCGCCGCGGGTGTCGCAGAGCAGCACGGAGATCCGGCCCGCACCCAGCGCGTCCTCGGCGCCGAGCAGGACCGGGGTGCTGAACCGGCCGATGCCGTCCGTGGTCATCAGGCCGACCGTCCAGCTGCGCCCTGAATGCAGGCTCTGCGCCTGCTGGTTGGGGCGGAAGGCGAGGGCCTGGGAGGCGGCCAGGATGCGCTCGCGGGTCTCCGGGCGCATCCGCCCGCTGCCGTTGAGCGCCTTCGAGGCCGTGCCCACGCTGACGCCGGCCAGTGCGGCGACCTCGGTGAGCGTGGCCCTGCCCTTCGCGGTGGCACGAACCGGGTCCGACACGCGCAATCCTTTGCTCGTCCTCTGTACTGACGTCATGCTCTCACCGCCCGGCCCGGTAAGGCCAGTCAGCGCCCCGAACCGGCCCATCCTGTGAGCAGCATTGACGGGCGGGTGTGTTGAGCCTACGTTGCTGGCTCGAAAAGCTTTGCGCAGTCACCCGGGCGGAGCGGGCCAACCTCACCCGCTGAGCCGCGTGCAGCGCGGGGAGGCAGGGCTGACGAGAAACCCTTTTCTCAGAGGGGTGCGCAGCGGTTCATGCTGCGTCAAAGCTGCCAACCAGCCTCTTCAGCAACGAATCAGTAACCGCAGTGCGGAACCTTGACATCGCGAAGATGTAACACCTACGTTCATTCAAGGAAAAGCGTTTCCCACATACTGCACCCCCGGTCGGCCCGCACTGCGGCCGGCACCGAGACATCCGCCCGGCGATCCGATGCCGCGGCCCCCTTCTCCTGATCCGCCAGCGTGCCCACGCGCCGAGGAGTCCCCATGTCTGCACCCCTGCCCGGGCGGGTCCACCCCGCCGGCCCCGTCGCCCCGGTCGCCCCGGACCACGTGGCGCTGCACCCCGGCGCCGCGACCGTGATCACGGGCGGCTTCTGGGCCGAGCGCCGCCGGGTCAACGCCCTGGTCGGCATCCCCCAGGGGCCGGAACTGCTGGAGGCGGCAGGCAACTTGCACAACCTCGCACTCGCGGCGGGCACCGCCGAGGGGGAGTACCGCGGGGACCTGCCGTTCCTGGACACCGACGTCACCAAGTGGCTGGAGGCGGCCGCCTGGCACCTCGGGGGTGCCGGGGCCGAGGAACTGCCGGAGCTGCCGGGCCAGATCGCGCGGCTGGTCGCCCTGCTGGCCGCCGCGCAGGAGGAGAGCGGCTACCTCAATTCCTGGTTCCAGGTCACCCGCCCCGGGGAGCGGTTCACGGACCTTCGCTGGGGCCACGAGCTCTACTGCGCGGGCCACTTGATCCAGGCCGCCGTCGCACTCCACCGCAGCACCGGCGACACCGGCCTGCTGGCCGTCGCCATCCGGTTCGCCGACCACATCGACGCGGTGTTCGGGCCGGGCAAGCCGATCGACGGGGTCTGCGGCCACGCCGAGATCGAGACCGCCCTGGTCGAGCTCTACCGGGAGACCTGGGAGCGCCGCTACCTGGACCTGGCGCAGTACTTCGTCGACCGCCGCGGCCACGGCCTGCTCAACACCGGCGCGGACCACGGCACCGCCCCCGGGCCGGCCTACTGCCAGGACCGGGTGCCGCTGCGCGAGGCCGAGACGGTGGAGGGCCACGCGGTGCGCCAGCTCTACCTGCTGGCCGGTGCCACCGATCTGGTGATGGAGACCGGCGAACCCGAACTGCGCGCCGCCGTCGAGCGGTTGTGGACCGCCATGACCACCGCCAAGACCCACCTCACCGGCGGGCTCGGCGCCCGCCACGAGTGGGAGGACTTCGGCGACCCGTACGAGCTGCCCAGCGACCGCACCTACTGCGAGACCTGCGCGGCCGTGGCCTCCGTCCACTGGAACTGGCGGATGGCGCTGCTCACCGGCGAGGCCAAGTACTCCGACCTGACCGAGCGCACGCTGTACAACGGCTTCCTGGCCGGCGTCTCGCTCGACGGCGAGAAGTGGCTCTACGTCAACCCGCTCCAGGTGCGCGACGGTTACCAGGACTCCGACGGCGACCAGACCAGCCGGCGGACCCGCTGGTTCCGCTGCGCCTGCTGCCCGCCGAACGTGATGCGGCTGCTCGCCTCGCTGCCGCACTACATGGCCAGCACCGACCGGGAGGGCCTGCAGCTCCACCAGTACACCACCGGTCGGGTCGAGGCGGAGCTGCCCGCGGGCAAGGTCGCGGTCGAGACCGCCACCGCGTACCCGTGGGAGGGCCGGATCACCGTCACCGTCGCCACCGCCCCCGCCGACCGGGCCTGGACGCTTTCGCTGCGCATCCCGCACTGGTCTACCGCGGCCTGTTTTGTGAGCGTTAACAATGAGCCGGTGGAGCCGGTGGTCCAGGACGGCTGGCTGCGGCTGACCCGGGACTGGGCGGCGGACGACCAGGTGGTGCTGGAGCTCGACATGGCGGCCCGCCTCACCGGTGCCGACCCGCGGGTGGACGCGGTGCGCGGCAGCGTCGCGGTGGAACGCGGCCCGCTGGTCTACTGCCTGGAGCAGGTGGACCACCCCGGCGGCGGACTGGACGACGTCGTCATCGACACCCGGGCGCCGCTGGCGGCCGAGCACCGGCCCGACCTGCTCGGCGGCGTCACCACCGTGACCGCCGGCGGCGCCCGCCTCGACCCGGCCTCCGGCACGGGCTCCTGGTGGCCCTACGCGCCGACGAACGGCTCCGCCCCCGTCGGAGGCACACCCCTGGTGCTGACCGCCGTGCCCTACTACGCCTGGGCCAACCGCGCCGACGGCAGCATGCGCGTCTGGGTGCCGACCCGCTGACGGCCGCCCGCCGACGCCGTCCCGTCGACGGGCGGCCCGCCGACCCCCGGGCCCGACCGGGCCTCCGATCCCCCCGCCCCGCCCCTTGATCCCGAGGACCCCATGAACAGACCGCGCCGACTCCGCACCTCCCTCGCCTGCCTCGCCGCCGCCGGAGTCCTGCTCCCGCTCACCGCCTGCTCCTCGTCCGGCGGAAGCGCCACCGCGAGCGGCGACGCCGCCCACGGCACCTACACCTTCTGGGACCCGTACCCGCAGTACGACTCCTCCTCCGCCTGGGAGAAGTCCGTCACCGCCTGCGGCACCCAGGCCGGCGTCACCCTGAAGCGCACCGGCATGGACACCGGCGACGTCGCCAACAAGACCCTGCTCGCCGCCCAGCAGGGCAACTCGCCCGACATCGTGCTGGTCGACAACCCGGTGGTCTCCACCCTGGCGCAGGCCGGAGTCCTCACCACCACCGCCGACCTGGGCGTGAAGACCGACCAGATCCAGCAGAACATCATCGACGCGGGCACCGTCGACGGAAAGAGCTACGGCGTGCCGATCGGCGCGAACACGCTCGCCCTCTACTACAACGCCGACATCCTCCAGGCCGCCGGCGTGGACCCGGCCTCGATCAAGGACTGGGCCTCGCTGACCGCGGCGCTCGGCAAGGTCAAGGACGCGGGCAAGAAGGGCATCACCTTCGCCGGGATCAAGACCGAGGAGGGCAGCTTCCAGTTCCTGCCGTGGTTCTGGGGCGCCCAGGCCGACCTGAGGAAGCTGGACTCCCCGCAGGCGGTCGGCGCGCTGTCGCTCTGGAAGGACTGGCTCGACAAGGGCTACGCGCCCAACTCGGTGATCAACAACACCCAGACCACCTCCTGGCAGGAGTTCGAGACCGGCGGCTTCGCCTTCGCCGAGAACGGCACCTGGCAGCTGGCCAACTCGGCCAAGGAGACGTTCAAGACCGGCATCATCACCATCCCCGGCCAGAACGGCGGCTCCGCCCCCGCGCCGACCGGCGGCGAGTTCGTGACGGTCCCGGTGCAGAAGGACACCGCCCGCTACGCCACCAGCAAGAAGATCGTGGACTGCCTGATCAGCGAGCAGAACCTGCAGGCCACCGACACCACCCTCTCCTACGTGGCACCGGTGCAGAGCGTCCAGCAGCAGCAGGTCGCGCAGAACCCGGCGCTGCAGCCCTGGGTGACCGCCGTCGCCGCCGCCAAGGGCCGTACCAGCGGTGGGCTGAACACCGACTACCCGGTGGTGTCCGAGCAGCTGTGGACGGCGGTGCAGTCCGCGCTCTCCGGCGCCCAGTCGCCGAAGGACGCGCTGTCCGCCGCGCAGAAGGCGGCCGCCGCCAAGACCGGCCACTGAGCCGAGCCGACCACACCTCGGCCGCCCGCCACGCCGGCACGTGTCGGGCGACCCGGCAAGGAGATCTGATGGCAACCGTCAAGATGGCGCCACACCGGGCGGCCGACCCCGCCGCGGGGGACCGGCGCCGCGAAGCCTCCGCGGCCCCCGGAGGGCGGGTGCTGCCGGGGTTGTGCGGCGGGCGGCTCGGCCGCGGGCTCACCGCGTGGGCGTTCTTGGCACCCCTGGTGGTGTACCTCGCCGCCTTCTACGCCTACCCGCTGTACCGCAACCTGGACCTGAGCCTCAAGGACTACACCGTCCGGTCCTTCGTGAGCGGCGACGCCCCGTTCACCGGCCTGGCCAACTACCGTAAGGTGTTCGCGGATCCGACCTTCATGCCGGCGCTGACGAACACGCTGCTCTTCACCGTCGGCTCGATCACCGTCCAGTACGTGCTGGGGCTGGCGCTGGCGGTCTTCTTCAACCGGCGCTTCCGGCTCTCCGCCACCCTTCGGGCGCTCTTCCTCGTCCCGTGGCTGCTGCCGCTGATCGTCTCGGCCTCCACCTGGTCCTGGATGCTCAACTCCGAGTCGGGCGTGGTCAACTCGCTGCTGTCGGGCGTCGGGATCGGGCCGGTCCACTGGCTCACCTCGCCGGACTGGTCGCTGACCTCGGTCGTCATCGCCAACATCTGGATCGGCATCCCGTTCAACCTGGTCATCCTCTACAGCGGCCTGCAGAACATCCCCGGCGAGCTGTACGAGGCGGCGGCCCTGGACGGGGCCGGACCCTGGCAGACCTTCCGCCGGATCACCTTCCCGCTGCTGCGGCCGGTCACCACCATCACGCTGCTGCTCGGCTTCGTCTACACCCTCAAGGTCTTCGACCTGGTGTGGATCATGACCCGGGGCGGTCCCGCGAACTCCTCCACCACCCTGTCGACCTGGTCGTACCAGCTCGGATTCGGTTCGATGCTCCCGCACTTCGGGCCGGGAGCCGCGGTCGGCAACCTGCTCATCCTGATCGCCCTCGCCTTCGGGCTGCTGCACCTCTACATCCGAAGGAGGCAGGACGCATGAGCTCCGCCGTGTCCGCGACCACGCCCCGTGCCACCAGCTGGGCAGCCCGGCGCAACACCGCCGTCGGCGTCCTCCTGACCGCGGTCATGCTCTTCCCGGTCTACTGGATGCTCAACGTCTCGCTCACCCCGAAGAGCGGGATGCGCAAGGCGAAGCCGGACCTGCTGCCGCTGCACCCGACCTTCGAGGGCTACCGGGTGGTGCTGCGGGACCAGTTGCCGTACCTGGGCACCAGCCTGCTGATCGGGCTGGGGACCGTCCTGCTGACCCTGGTGGTCTCCGCGCCCGCGGCCTTCGCCCTCGCGAAGCTGCGGCCGCGCGGCAGCGGGGCGCTGAACTTCATCCTGATCGTCGCCCAGATGATCCCCGGCATCGTGATGGCCATGGGGTTCTACGCCGTCTACCTCAAGCTCGGGATGCTCAACACCTGGTGGGGCCTGGTGATCGCGGACTCCACCATCGCGGTCCCGTTCGGGGTGATGATCTTCGCGGCCTTCATGGCGGGCATCCCGGACGAGCTCATCGCCGCGGCCAAGGTCGACGGCGCGAGCACCTGGCGCACCTTCGCCTCGATCGTCCTGCCGGTCAGCCGCAACGCCGTCGTCACGGTCTCGCTGTTCAGCTTCCTCTGGGCCTGGTCCGACTTCGTCTTCGCCAGCACCCTCAACGGCGGCGGCACGATGCGCCCGATCACCCTGGGCGTCTACCACTACATCGGCAACAACAACCAGGAGTGGAACGCGATCATGGCGACGGCCGTGGTCGCCTCCGTCCCGGTCGCCGTTCTCCTCGTCCTCGCCCAGCGGTACGTCGCTGCCGGCGTGACCGCGGGCGCCGTCAAGGACTGAACCACCCCCCGCTCCACCCCTGCCTCCACCCCCACCCGACAGGAGAGCACCGCATGACCACATCCACGCCCCGGGGCCGCACCTCCGCGGTCCTGGCCGGGGCCCTCGTCCTCGCCGCCGCGGCGACCGGCGTCGTCGCCGCCCCCGCCGGAGCGGCCCCGAGCGCCTCGACCACCCTGGTGGTCAACGCCAACCAGGTCCTGCGCCCGGTCACCCATGTGGCCAGCGGCGGCCTCTACGGGCTCGCCACCGCCACCACCCCGAACGACGGACTGGTCGAGGCGCTGAAGCCGAACACCTTCGTCCAGATGGCCCCCGGCGGCGGGCAGCTGCCCAACGGCGAGCCCGCGCCGGCCGGCGACGCGCTGGTCGTCGCGCCCGAGGCGGCCAGGGCCGGCGCCAAGGTCGTGGTCCGGATGCCGGACTGGTACCCGAACTTCCCGTACCGCTGGGTGAGTTGGAGCGACTGGCTGTCCGCCGTGGACAAGCAGGTGGCCTCCGTCCGCTCCTCCGGCGCCAGCAACATCTCGGCCTACGAGCTGTGGAACGAGCCGGACTGGACCTGGAACACCAACGCGGCCGGCAGCTTCAACGCCGGCTGGACCCGGACCTACCAGGAGGTCCGCGCCCACGACACCACCACCCCGATCCAGGGCCCCAGCTTCTCCGACAACATCAGCGGCATGCAGAGCTTCCTGCAGAACGCCGTCGCGACCAACACCGTGCCGGACATCATCAGCTGGCACGAACTGTCGAGCGCCTCGCACATCGCCGGGGACATCGCCATCGTCACCACCATCGAGAAGAACCTCGGCATCACCCCGCGCCCGATCGCCATCGAGGAGTACGCCAGCACCAGCGAGGTCGGCGTCCCCGGCGCCCTGGTGGGCTACACCGCCAAGTTCGAGCGGCTCGGCGTGCACGACGCCGAGCTGGCCTTCTGGAACCACTACGGCACCCTCGGCGACACCCTCACCGACACCGGCGGCTCCCCGAACGGCGCCTACTGGCTGTACAAGTGGTACGGCGACATGACCGGCAACATGCTCGTCACCACCCCGCCCGCCCAGACCGGCATCGACGGCATGGCCTCGCTCAACCCGGCGGGCAACCAGCTCAGCGTCGTCTTCGGCGGCGGCGCCGGCTCCTCCGCGGTCACCGTGAACGGGCTCAACTCGCTCTCGGCGTTCGGCTCCACCGTCCACGCGAAGCTGGAGTACACCCCCTCGAAGGGCCGCACCACCGCCGTCGCCGGCCCGATCACCATCTCCGACGCCGACTACCCGGTCACCAACGGCTCGATCACCGTCCCGGTCGCCACCAACGCCGCGGACGGCTACCATCTGGTGATCACCCCGAGCGGCACCTCCGGCTCGCTGGCCGGCCGCTACCAGATCACCAACCTGAACAGCCGCCTGGCGCTCGACACGGCCAACCAGGCCACCGGACAGGGCACCCTGGCCGACCAGAACTCGCCGAGCTCCGCCGGCACCCAGAACTGGACCCTGGTCGCGGCCGGCTCGGGCCTGTACAAGATCGTCAACCAGGCCAGCGGCCTCGACCTCGGCATCTCCAACATGTCCACCTCCGACGGCGGCACCGCCCTGATCTGGGGCGACAACGGCACCGCCGACCACCTCTGGCAGCTGATCCCCGACGGCAGCGGCCACTACAAGATCGCCAACTACAACAGCGGCCTGCTGCTCGGCGTCAACAGCATGAGCACCAGCCCCGGCGCCCAGGTGCTCCAGTGGGACGACAACGGCACCGCCGACCACCTCTGGACCCTCACCGCCCGCTGACCCCGGGCCCGCCGACCGCCGCCGCCCCCGGAGCCGCAGCTCCGGGGGCGGCGGTGCGCGCGGACGAGGGGGCGCCGCGCCGGCGGATCGTGCTCCGGTGCGCCGCGTGTGCTCCAAAGACCCTGACGGACCGTCATAGACCTTGATCTGCACACTGGTTGGGTGGCCTGGAGACTGTCATACTTCCCGGCGAACGCGCCTGTGCGACCCCTGTGTGACCTCCGGAGGAATCCATGACCGTACGTCAGGCCGCGACCCTCGCCGCCGCCACGCTGCTCGCCACCGTCACCCTCGCGGGCGTTGCGGCTGCCCAACCAGCCGCCCCTGCGGCCTCGTTGACCCTGTCGGCCGCGCAGAGCCCGGCAGCCCGGCTGGTCAGCTTCACCGGCAGTGGGCCGACCCAGGCCGCGGCCGTCTCGGACGCCGCCGCCCACGCCGGGGATCTGGGGTGCTCCCCGATCCCGAGCAGTGCCCAGTCGGGGCAGAACGGCGACGGCAGCTGGTGGGCCCGGATGAACGCCTGGTGCGGGATCCTGTAGGCGCCGCCCTGGGGTGGTCTCCACGGGCGGCGCCAGGCGTGGAGATCACCAACCCGACCGGGCGGGCAGCACCGGCTGCCGCAGGTTGTCGGCGAAGTCGGCCAGCAGGGTGCCCAGGTCGTCGGCGAGGGTGCGGGCCTCGGCGCGGCTGAGGAGCCGGCCGCGGTGGGCGAGGGTGATGGTGAGGTCGCCGTCCTGTTCGGTGAGGGTGACGGTGAGGCCGAACTGCTTGTCGTGGGAGGCCAGCGCGTCGCTGTAGAGGGGGGTGAGCTCGGCACCGGCGAGGCGGGCCCGGCGGTTGGTGCGGGAGTTCATGTTGAGGATGATGTCGGCATAGGGCGTGCGGGGCAGGCGCCGCGGCGGGTCCAGGTGGGCGAGTACCCGGTCGTACGGGGCGCGGCAGTGCTCGAAGGCGTCGAGCGAGGTGGACCGCATCCGGTGGAGCACGTCCGCCACCACGGCGTCGGGGGCGATCGTGGAGCGCAGGATCACGGTGTTGAGGCACGGGCCGAGGACGTCGGCCAGGGGGCCCCGGCCGCGGCCGCGGTTGGCGACGGGGACTTCGAAGGTGAGGTCGTGGCTGCCGCTCCACCGGTGCAGGGCCACGGCCAGGGCCGTCGCCGCGATGATGAACCAAGAGACCCCGTACTCCGCCTGGACCGGCTGGAGCCGGCCGAGCAGGCCGCGGCCCGCCCGGACGGTGACGGCTCCCTCCTCCTCCGGCGTGGCCGTGGTGCTGACGTCCAGATAGACCGGGGCGCCGGCGAGGGTGTCGGCCCAGTAGCGCAGGTCCTCCGCCCACCGCCCGTCGGCCTGCTCCGCCTGCTCGGCGGCGGTGAAGTCCCGGTACTGCACGGCGGCGGGCGCGGCGGTGGTGCCCGCGCGGACGGCCGCGTGGCAGCGCTCCAGCTCGGCCAGCAGCACCGGGACGGACTCGCCGTCGATGGCCAGGTGGTGCACGCAGACCAGCAGCGCCTGGCGTCCCCCGCCGAGCTCGGCCAGCGCCACCCGCAGCAGCCGGCCGGACTCCGGGGCGAACCGGCGCAGTGCGGCCGCGCTCAGCCAGGCGTCCAGGCCGGCGTCGGGGTCGGCGGCACCGCGCAGGTCGAGCTCCTCGACCACCGGCCGCCAGGGCTCGGCGATCTGCTGCACCAGGGCGCCGTCGCGCCACCGGAACCGGGTGCGCAGGATCTCCTGGCTCGCCACCAGCATCGCCAGGGCTTCGGCCAGCGAGCCTGCGTCCAGGCCCCCGGGCGTCGTCCAGCCGAGGCAGACGTTGGGCCGGGCGGAGTCGTCGTCCTGCTCGATCAGCCAGATCCGCTGCTGGAAGGCGCCGGCGGGCAGCTCGTCGCCGTACTCCGGCACGGTGGCGGTAACGGGGCCGGTGGCGGCTGCCGGGGCCGGCGGCGTGCGGTAGCCGAGGACGTGGCGGACGAAGTCCTGGAGCCGGGGGTACGAGAACAGGTCGCGGACCGGGATGTCGAGGCCGAAGCGCTCACCGGCGAGGGTGGTGAGGGTCTCGGCGAGCAGCGAGTGCCCGCCCAGCTCGAAGAAGGAGTCCCGGGCGGTGATCCCGTCGATGCCCAGCACCTCCTCCCAGACGGCGGCCATCGCGGCCGTCTCCTCCGGGTGGTCGACCGGGTGCTGCTGCGGTTCGGGCGCCGGCGGTGCGCTGTCCGGGCCGGCCGACTGCTTGAGCACCGGGGCGATCGGGCTCTGCGGCGCGGCGGCCAGCGACTTGAGGACGGCCAGGTAGTCCTCGGCCAGCTCGGCCACCGAGGTCGGGCCGACGGCGCCGGCGGGGTCCTTCCACAGCACGTGCGTGCCGCCGCTGTCCTCCCGGACCATCACCGCCAGCCGGTAGTTGGCCGTGCTCTCCATGTCGAGCAGGCTCAGCACGCACCGCGCGCCGCCCCAGCGAAGCGCCAGGTTCTGCACGTCCACCTCCTGGTGCCGGCCGGCGTGCCAGTACTGGAAGAGGGACTGGTGGGTGCGGGCCCGGGCCTGCGGACCGGTGAAGCCCCCGGCGCGCATGATCGCGGCCAGCGGCAGCTCGCCGTGGCGCAGCCGCTCCTTGACGGCCGACCGCAGCGCGGCCACCAGGTCGGTGTAGAGGTCGGTGTCGCGCAGCCGCAGCCGGACCGGCAGCGGGTTGACGAAGTACCCGATCTCCTCGCGCACCTGCGGGTCGGTGCGGCCGTGGAACGGGATGGAGACCATCAGGTCCTCGGTGCCGCTGTGGCGGCGCAGCAGCACGAAGTAGGCGGCGAGCAGGACGGTGAAGTAGGAGCAGCCCAACTCCTCGGCGCGCGACCGGAGTCCGTCCGCGAGGTCGGAGGGCACGTCGGCGCTGAGCATGGTGTACCGGGGCTGGGCGTCCTGGTTCGCGGGCAGCGCCGGCTCGGGGACAGTCTCGCCCAACGCGCCCTTCCAGTAAGCCCGCAGGGCGTCCCCGGCCGCCGTGTCGGCGAGCTCGCGGGAGCGGTGCGCGAACGCCGTCAGCGCCTCCGGGCGCTGGGCCGGGCGCGGCTGCTCCCCGTCGTAGGCGCGGCGGAAGGCGTCCAGCATCAGCAGCACGGAGGCCCCGTCGAAGACCAGGTGGTGGACCGCGAAGAGCAGCAGCGTGTAGTCCGGTCCGCGCAGCAGGTGCACCCGGGCCAGCGGTCCGGCGCCCAGGTCGAACGGGACCTGCCAGGTCTCGCGCACCGCCTGCGCGGGCTCGGCGGTCACGGTCCGCTCCACCACCGGGATCTCGGGCGCCTGCTCCCAGCTCAGCACGGGCCGGCCGGCGGTGCGCACCACCCGGGCCCGCAGCTGCGGGTAGGCCTCGCCCACCGCGGCCACGGCCTGCCGCAGCCGGGCCGGGTCCAGCTCGCCCGCGACCAGGAAGGGCAGCGGGATGATGTGGGTGAGCTGCTCGGGTTCGAGTTCCCAGGCGAGCCACATCGCCTCCTGCCCGACGGACAGCGGTATGCCCTGCTGTGGTGTGCCCATGCCCTGGTCTCCTTCGGTGGTCGGATGCACGTCGGCCTCGCGTCAGATCCGCGGCCCGCGGCCGGTGGCGGCCGCCGCGCCCAGCTCGGCCAGCGCCCGGCGGTCGGTCTTGCCCGAGAGGCTCAGCGGGAGCTCGGGCAGCCGGACGAAGCGGGCCGGCACCATGTGGGACGGCAGCAGCCGGCGGGCCCCGGCGGCCAGTTCGGCGGCGGGAAGCTCGGTGTCGGCGGTGTAGTAGGCGGTCAGCACGTCGCCGGCCCGGCCGTGGACCCGGACCACGGCCAGGGCGAGCACCCGGTCCAGCTGCCGCAGGGCCGTCTCGACCTCGCCCAGCTCGATCCGGAAGCCGTTGATCTTGACCTGGTCGTCGGCCCGGCCCGCGTAGCAGTACACCTCCGGACCCGTCCGGGTCGCCAGGTCGCCGCTGCGGTAGAACCGCCGGGCCGGCCCGCCGGGCAGGGGGAGCGGGCGGAACCGCTCCCCGGTCAGCTCGGGCAGGTTGAGGTAGCCGGCCGCGACGCCCGCGCCGGCCACCCAGATCTCGCCGGTCTCACCGTGGGCCACCGGCACCTGCTGCTCGTCCAGCACCTGGACCTCCCAACCGCGCAGCGGCTGGCCGAGTTCGGTGGCGAACGTCCCGCCCGGCCCGTCGCCGTCGAGCTCGGCGTCGGTGATCAGGCGGGTGCTGACGAAGACGGTGGTCTCCGTGATGCCGTAGGTGTTGACGAACTCGCAGGGCCCGGGCACCGATTCGCGCCAGGAGCGGAGGTCGGCGACGTCGATGGACTCGCCGCCGAAGACGATCCGCCGCACACCGGTGGGCGGCTGCGCCGAGCGCCTGACCGCGGCGGTCAGGTAGCGGAACACCGAGGGCACGATGCTCAGCACGGTGACCCCTTCGCGCACCAGCAGCTCGGCCGTCGCCCGCGGCGAGAGCGCGGTGTCGGTGGAGACCAGCACCAGCGTCGCGCCGGTGGCCAGCGCCCCCCACATCTCCCAGACGGAGAAGTCGAAGCAGTAGGAGTGGAAGAGCGTCCACACGTCGTTCCGGTCGAAGTCGAAGCGCTCGCAGACCGCCCCGACCATCGCCGCCACGCTGCGCCGCCGCACCTCCACGCCCTTGGGCCGGCCGGTGGAGCCGGAGGTGTAGATCACGTAGGCGGGCACCTCCGGGTCGGCCGGGGCCGGCTCCCAAGCACCCTGCGGCGCCGACCAGTCGAGCCGGTCCACCCGCACGGCGGCGAGGCCTGACAGCCCGTCGGGCAGCTCCCGGTCGGAGAGGAGGAGCGCCAGGCCGCTGTCCTGCGCCATGGTCCGCAGCCGCTCCACCGGGTAGGCCGGGTCGAGCGGTACGTAGGTGTGGCCGGCGGCGGTGACCGCGAGGACGGCCGCCACCAGGTCCACCGTGCGCCCGAGGTGCAGCCCGATCCGCACCGGCCCCTGCGGGCACCGCTCGCGGATCCGCGAGACCAGCAGGCCCACCCGGTCCGAGAGTTGCGCGTAGCTCAGGCTCTGCCGCCCGTCGCGCACCGCCGTCCGGCCGCCGTGCGCGGCCGCCTGGTCGCTGAACAGGTGATACACCGTCGTCCCTTCCGTTCCCTCGGCGCGGTCAGACGCTGACGCGCACGCGCAGTCGGCGCAGCCAGGCGTCCAGTTGCAGGACCATCTCCACGTTCGCCCGGCCGTACCAGCCGCCCCGGTCGAGCAGCGCCGGATCGGCCGCCACCTGCCGCAGGCCGGCCAGGTCGACCAGCGGGCGCACCGGCGCCGCCGAGTCGTCCAGCAGCGCGCGGATCCGGCCGGTGAGCGCCGACTTGTAGCTGTCGGCGTAGGTGATCGGGTAGGGCACCTTGGGCCGGCTGAGCACCGATTCCGGCACCAGCCCCTTGGCGTTGGCCCGCAGCAGGCTCTTGCCGTGCCCGTCGAACCACTTCATCGCCACCGGCACGTTGTAGAGGAAGCTCACCAGCCGGTGGTCGAGGAACGGGAACCGCACCTGGAGGCCGGCCGCCGCGGCCAGCCGCTCCGAGTGGTGGACGGCGTGCTCCAGCAGCCAGTGGATGGTGAGGTGGTCGGCCTGCCGGCCCAGCCGGTCCACCCGCGAGTCCCCGGGCAGCGTCGGCACCTCGGCGCGGGCCTGCCGGAACAGCCGGTCGCCGTAGCCGTCCAGGTCCACGCCGCGCAGCAGCTCCCGGTCGAACAGGGCGGTGCCCATGCCGTGGTCCTGGCCCCAGCTGCGGGCCCGCTCGATCCACGGGAAGGTGGTGAACTCGTGCCCCTCGTCGACCTTGCCGCCGAGGCTGCCGAAGACGGTGTCGGCCGCCTCGCCGCTGAGCACCACGGGCACCTGCCCGGCCACCTGGCGACTGAACAGGAACGGCGTGATGTTCTTGTCCCCGAACGGGGAGGGGTAGTCCTTGGCCGCCAGCACCGCGGCCAGCGTCACCGGATCGGACAGCTGCTCCGGCCGGACGGTGACCTCCTGGTGCGCAGACTGCCAGAACCGCGCCACCTCCTGGGCGTACGGCCGGTCGAGCAGGGCCGCCGCGGTGTCGCCGAAGGCGACGGTGAAGGCGCGCGGCGGCGCCCCGGCGGCGGTCGCGGCCAGGCCGGTCAGCACGCTGGAGTCCAGCCCGCCGGAGAGCAGCACGGCCGGCTCGACGCCGCGCAGTTCGTCGGCCACCACCTGGTCGAGCAGCTCGCGCACCCGCCGGACCGTCTGCTCCAGGTCGAGCTCGTGCGGCCGGGCCTCCAGCGCCCAGTAGCGCCGCACGCGCTCGCCGTCCGGGCCGAGCCGGACGGTGTGGCCCGGCGGCACCTCGCGCACGCCGCGCAGCGCCGAGTGCCCGGGGCGGCGCAGCTGGCTGAGCAGCGCGCAGAGCCCGTCGGCGTCGATCTCGGGCGTCACCAGGGGGTGCGCGGCGAGCGCGGCCAGGTCCGAGGAGAAGACCGCACCGTGCTCGGTGGGCGCGTAGCTCAGCGGCTTGAGGCCGAAACGGTCGCGGGCGAGCAGCAGTTCGCCGGTGCGCTGGTCCCAGACGGCGAAGGCGAAGGAGCCGGCCAGCCGCTCCGGGCAGGCCGCGCCCCAGCGCAGGTAGGCGTGCAGCACCAGCTCGGCGGCGGACGGGCCGTCGGGGCCGGCCGGCCGCCCGGGGGCGAGGGCCGACCAGAGGGCGTCGGGGTCGTGCAGGTAGCCGTCGCAGACCGCGACCGCGAGCAGGGTGCCGTCCGGCGCCCGGCTCTCGGCGGGCCGGGCGCTGCCCCGCCAGGCGGCGTCGGTGCGCTGGGCCAGCATCGCGTGCGGGCCGTGCCAGCTCCCGTCGCCCCGCCGGCCGCGCACCGCCAGGTCGGCGGTGAGCCGACCGGCGATCAGGTCCGCGTCCCGCAGATCACGAACGGCGTCCACCCAACCGGTGATTCCGGACATCCCCACCTCCCCTTCGAGGGCTGATCGACTTCTGACACCAGGTCACCAGGCCACCAGGTCACCCGGTCGCTCGACGGAGCCTCACACCGGCGGCCCGGCGCGCACATCACCCGGTCGAGCAGGGCAGCCGCAGCAGCCCGGCCGGCAGCTCCGACAGGCCGGGCAGCACCAGGTCCGCGGCGGAGTAGTCGAGCGAGCGGGTGACCGGGGTGGGCACCGCGAGCACCCGCAGCCCGGCCGCCCGGGCGGCGCTGACGCCGGTCAGCGAGTCCTCCACCGCCACGCAGCGCCCGGCCGGCAGGCCGAGCCGCCCGACCGCCGCCAGGTAGGCATCGGGCGCGGGCTTGCGGCGCTCGACGTCCTCGGCGGTGACGACGGCCTCGAACCGGTCCCGCAGGCCGTGGTGTTCCAGGCAGCCCACCACCCAGCCCCGGGGGGCCGCCGAGGCGACGGCCAGCCGCACCCCGTCCGCCCGCAGGCGGTCCAGCACCTCGCGGACCCCGGGCAGCAGCGCCACCGTGGCGGGGGTGAGGGCGAGGTCCCAGAGCTCGGAGAGCCGTCCGAACATCCGCTCGGCCGCGTCGGCGGGCAGGCCCTGGCGCTCGGCGAGCGCGGCGAACAGCCCGGGATAGCCGTCGGTGTTCCCGCACACCTCCACCGCCCAGCGGTCGGCGGCCAGTTCGGCGCCGTGCTCCCGGAAGACCCGCGAACACGCCTCGAAATCGGGGGTGATGGAGTCGACGATGATTCCGTCGTGGTCGAACACCACCGCTTCGACGCGCTCGTCCGCGGCGTTCTCGTCACGCATGCCCGGGTCCCTCCGGATGGCCTGGCGGGACCGGCCGCACCGGCGCGGCGGTCTCCGTCTCGCAGCCACCCACGATCGCCGGGCGGCGGGCCGGCCCACATCCCGCAGCCGAGCGGGGTGGCGCGGGCAGCGGCCGCTACCCGATCGGGTGATGTGGCGGCCCGGGCCGCGGACCAGCATCTCAGGGCAGGCAACCGACCGGGCGAGGGTGGTGGTGGACATGACGGAGCGCCAACTCCCGGCAGCCGTGGCCCGGGTGGGCTCGGCCGCATGGGTGGGCGAGGCGCTCGCCGCGCACTGGGCGGTGCCCCCGGAGCAGGCCCGCCCGGTGCCGTTCGCCAACGGCACCGGGGCCCCGCTCAGCCACACCGCCGGTCTCTGGCGGATCGTGCACCAGGGGCGCGACCACGTCTTCAAGGTCCAGCTCACCGCCGAGGCCGCCAGGGCGCCCCGCTTCCACGAGCTCAAGCAGCAGGTGCTCGCGCACTGCCTGCGTGCGGGCGTTCCGGTGCCGCTCGCGGTGCCCACCGTCACCGGCGCCGCCGCGGCCCGGCAGGACGGGCACCCGTGCGAGCTCCTGCCGCTCGCCCCCGGCGCGGCCACCGCCCGCCCCAGCGCCGCGCAGGCCCGCGCCGTGACCACGGCCGGACTGCGGCTGCGGGCCGTGCTGGACGGCCTCCCGGCCGAGCTGGCCGAGGAGTTGGCACCGTTGCCGGTGCCCGCCCTGGTGGCGGAGCCGGACTGGCGGCGGGCCCTCGCCGACGGGGTGGACCGACTGCTCCCACTGGCCCGCTCCCGGGACGACCCGTGGGGGAGGCTCGCCGGCTCCGCGCTGGCGGGGCTCGCCGCGGCCCGGCCCTGGCTGCCGGCCGCCGCCGAGCCACCCGGGACCGCCCGCCGGCGGTCCCGGGTGATCCACGCCGACCTGCACCACCACCACTTCCTGTTCGCCGCCACCGGGCGGCCGGCGGTGACCGCCGTCCTGGACTTCGACAACCTGACCGTGGGCGACCCGCTGCTGGACCTCGCCTGGGTGGCCGAGACGGCCGCCCGGGTCGACGGCGGGGCGGCGCGCCGGGAGAGCGTCGCCGACTTCCTCACCCGGGCCCGGAACGCCGGCCTGCTGGCCCCCGGCGAAGAGCGGCTGCTGATGCCCCGGCTGATCGTCCACGCCGTCCCGGTGGTGGTGGACATCGCCAAGGACATCCTCGAACGCGAGCTGCTGAGCCCGGCCTGGGCCGGCTACCTGGACCTGCTCGACACCCGCCGCCGACTGGCCCTGCACCGGCTGCTCACCAGCGCCGTGCCCGACCCGCACGCGGCCCGCACCCTGCCCGACACCGACCTGCCGAGGACTGACGATGACCGCTGAAGCGCCCACCGCACCCATCTGGCCCGCCGACCTGTCCTCGTACTGCTTCGAGGTGCCCTACTCCGAGGACTCCGTGCTCTTCGAACGGGCCGAGGGCACCACGCTGTTCGACCGCGCCGGACGCGGCTACCTGGACGCGCTCTCCGGCGTCTTCGTGACCTGCTTCGGCTACGACTGCGAGCCGATCCGCGCCGCGATCACCGAGCAGCTCGGCCGGATGGCCTTCAACCCGCCGCTGCACGGCACCAACCCGAACGCGCTGGCGCTGGCCGATGCGCTCACCGAGCTGGCACCGCCCGGGCTGGTCAGCGCCAAGCTGGTCAACGGCGGCTCCGAGGCCGTGGAGGCCGCCCTGCGGCTGGCCCGCTACTACCACCGCGCCACCGGCGACGCCGGCCGCTACAAGGTGCTCAGCTACTACCACGGCTACCACGGCTCGACCTTCGGCTCGCTCTCGGTGACCGGCCGTCCGGACGTCACCCGGTTCGGGCCGGGCCTGGCCGGCACGGTGCACGTGTGGTCGCCCGACGCGGTGCAGGACTTCCTGGGCGTGCCGGCGGACCAGGCCGGCCGGCTCGCGGCCGACCTGGTGGAGCGCACCATCGAGGCGGAGGGGCCCGACTCGATCGCCGCCCTCATCGTCGAGCCGGTGATCCACCTGCGGGGCATGGCGATCGCCCCGGACGGCTACCTGGCCCGGCTGCGGCAGATCTGCGACCGGCACGGCATCCTGCTGGTCTTCGACGAGATCGTCACCGGCTTCGGCCGCACCGGCAGCCCGTTCGCCGCGCAGACCTTCGGCGTCACGCCCGACCTGATGTGCGTCGGCAAGGGCATCTCCGGCGGCTACGCGCCGCTCGCCGCGGTGCTGATCGGCGAGCAGATCAGCGCCGTCCTCGGCGACGGCTCCGGCCCGGTCTCCTTCGCCCCCTCGCACACCTACGCGGCCAACCCGCTGGCCACCGCCGCCGGCCTGGCGGCGGTGCGGCTCTTCACCGAGGGCGACTACCCCAAGCGGATCGCGGCGCTCGCCGAGCGCTTCGAGCCGGCCCTGCGGGAGGCCGTCGGGGCCCGCGGCACCGTGCGCGCCATCGGCCTGCTCTACGGCGTCAAGCTCGCCGACCCCGGCGACGGCTCCGGTGCCACCGTCGGCGAGCGGGTCGCCCGGGCCTGCCTGCACCGGGGCGTGATCCTCCGCGGCCAGGACGACTGGCTGGTGCTGGCCCCCGCCTTCGTCACCACCGAGCAGGACACCGAGACCGTCCGCCGCACCCTCACCGAGGCACTCGACGAGATCTACGGGGCCCGCTGATGGTCCCTCAGCTGGCGGACTTCGAGCGGGGCGCCGCCACCGCCGCGGCGCAGCTGACCGAGGCGGAGCGGGCGGTCGTCGAGCGCGAACTCGCCGTGCTGCGGGAGCTGGGACTGCGCGGCGGGCTGCTGCCGGCCATGCGCCGGGTGGCCGCCGCCGTGCCGGAGCGGCTCTACCGCGACAGCGCCGAGGTGCTGCTGCGGATGCACGAGATCGCCGGCTCCGGCAACCACCAGAGCTGCCTCTCCTCGCTGCCCACCGTGCAGGCCTGCTTCCAGCTGGGCCTGGTACCCGGCGGGGGCGAGCCGGCCCCCGCCGACCTGATCGTCGGCCGCGGCCACATCGCCCCCAGCTTCTACGCCGAGCGCTACGTCCGCGGCGAGCTGCCGTTCCTGCCGCTGGCCACGCTCCACCAGGGCGGCCTGACCGGGGTGGTGCACCGGGACTGGGGGTTCGCCAACACCATGCGGTACAGCCTGGGCGTGGGGCCGGCCCAGGCGGTCAGCCGGGCCTGGGAGCTGAAGCGCCGCGGGGACCGCCGCAAGGTGGTCTGCCTGGCCGGCGACGGCGAACTGCACGAGGGCGTCACCTTCGAGTGCCTGCGGTTCGCCGACGAGGCCGGGCTCGACAACCTCGTGCTGGTGGTGGACGCCAACGACAAGGGCATCGAACCGCTGCTCAAGCCGGTCAACCGGGACTACCTGCGCAGCTACCTGCGCTCAGTGACGGAGGTCGACGGGCGCGACCCCGAGGCCGTCCGGGCCGCGCTGGCCGGGGCGCTGACCGCCCCCGGCCCGACCGCCCTGGTCTGCCGCACCCGCAAGGAGGGCCACAGCTACCGGCGTCCGGCCGGGCCCGCCGGCGCGGCCAGGCCCACCTTCGCCGCCACCGGCGGCCGGCAGCTGGCGGAGCTGCGGGACCGGACCGGGCAGCAGCTGGCGGTCTTCACCGCCGACCTCGCCGGGCGGTTCGGCCTGGCCGGACAGGTGCCCTACCAGAACGTCGGGCTGGCCGAGAGCCTGGGCGTCGGCCTGACCCTCGCCCTGCCCCCGGACCACCTCAAGGTCGTCGCCACCGACGCGATGTACTACATGGACTCGCTCGGCATGCTCACCGAGGCCGCGACCAGCGTGCGCAACCTGCTGGTCCTGGCGGGCCGCAGCTGGGGCGCCTGGGGCGGCGCGGCCAACGCCTTCAACCTGCTCGGCCTGATCGCCGACACCCGGGTCTACGAACCGGTCACTCCGGCCGAGTTCCGGGCCTGCACCGACCGGCTGGCCCGCGAGCCCGACACCGTGCACGTGCTGAGCATGGTCGACGCCCGGTTCGAGGAGCCGCCCGCGGACTGCGCCGCCGACATCGACGACGGGGTCTGGATCCGCCCGCCGGAGGACGGCGAGGAGGAGGCGGCCGTGGTCAGCTTCGGCTACGCCACCACCCTGCTGGCCGCGGCCACCGCCGAGCTGGGCCTGCCGCACCTGCACTGCGCGGCCCTCAACCCGGTGCTGCGGCAGGAGACCGTGGCGCGGCTGGCCCGGTTCCGCCACGTCCTGTCCGTCGAGTACAACGGCGTGCACGGCGGATTCGGCGAGTGGCTGCGCAACCGCTACCTGCTGCCGGTCGCGGTGCACGGCGTGGAGGCCGACATCGACAACTGCGTGCACGAGGTCCAGCTGCGCCGGCACGGCATGGGCCCGGAGCAACTGCGGGAGCTGCTGGTCTCGTTCCGCAACAGCCAGGAGGGGCAGCATGCGGTTGCACGTGCATGACTACAGCGGCGCGGACCTCACCGGCATCCTGGACGGCGCCGTGCTGATGCACCGTCAGATGGCCGAACTGCTGCCGACCCGGGCCGAGGTGGTGCCGCACGACCAGACGGCCGGCCCCGACTGCCTGGCCGGGGTGCGCGAGGGCGAGGTGGTCTACGCCGGGAACGGGCCCTACGCGCACCTCTACCACCTGTGGCGGGAGCAGCGCGGCCTCGACTTCCGGATCGTCAGGGAGGTGCACACCACCTTCTGGTCCGGGTACTGGACCCAGGAGGAGCTGTCCGCCCCGCTCACCCGGCCCGGCGACGCGGTGCTGTTCCCGAGCGAGTTCACCCGTCAGGTCTTCGCCCGCGCGCTCCCCGGTTCCGGGGCCGGCGACACCGCCGTGGTGTACCCGATGCTGGCCCGCACCCCGCACGCCCCGCAGGCGGCGGTCCCGGAGCCGGGCGCGGTGCTGCGGATCGGCTACCTGGGCGCGCTCTCCGAGGCGAAGAACTTCGACCAGGTGCTCCGGGTGTTCCGGCGCTGCCACCGGGAGACCGGCGGCCGGGCCGAACTGGTCTTCGCGGGAAAGCCCAACCACCCCCGCTGGGCGCCCGAGCGGGTCCTGGCGGAGCTGGCGGCCCAGGGCGTCCCGGCCGGCGCGGCGACCTCGCTCGGCCTGCTCAGCCCGGACCGCCTCCCGGAGTTCTTCTCCCGGGTCGACGTCCTGCTCTTCCCGAGCACCGCCTCGCGGGAGAGCCTGGGCCGGGTGGTGATCGAGGCCCTCGCGTACGGGATCCCGGTCCTCGCCGCGGACATCGGGCCCGCCGTCGAGCTGCTGCCCGCCCGCAACCTGGTGCCCACCGTGCTGCGCACCGGTACCGAGTTCGGCATGGACCGGATCGTGCCGCTGGGGGCGGTCGACGAGGACGCGCTGCTGGCCCGGCTGGTGGAGCGCGACTTCGAGCCGGCCCGACTGCCGCAGGACACCGCCCCGTTCGAGGACGAGGCGCTGTGGCAGGTGCTGGCGGGCGGCCTGCCGCCGCAGGCGCGGGCCGTGGCGCCGCACGACCGCGCCACCGTGGCCAGGCTCCGGGTCGGCGAGCGGGCGGACCCCGACCACGCGCGGCTGCTCGCCACCACCGAACAGGTCTTCCTGGAGTACTTCCGCGGCGGCGACCGGGCGCTGCTCGACCGGATCGCCGCCCACCGGGAGACGGCCGGCGAGGGGCCCCGGCTGCGGGGACTGGTCGCCCGTCCGGAGCGCAACCTCGCCGACTACCGGTCGCTGCCGGCGCTGGTGGACGCGCTGGCCGTCCCCGCCCTGGCCTACTCGCTGGCCGACGGCGGCTGAGCCCGCCGGGGGCGCAGCCAGACCGTGGTGTCGGGCGGCACCACGCCGTCCTGGACGGGGGAGCTGGCGAGCAGGATCCGGTGGCCGGGGCCGAGCCGCAGCCCGCCCGGCCCGAAGTTGACCAGGCAGCGCAGGCTCCGGCCGCGCCGGAAGGTCAGCCACGCGCCCGAGTCCGGCCCGGCCACCCGGCACCGGTCCCCGGCGGCGACCGGGTGGGCCCGGCGCAGGCGCAGCGCCGCCCGGTACAGCTCCAGGGTGGAGCCGGGATCGCCCTGCTGGGCCCGGACGGTGAGCGCGGCCCAGTCCTCGGGCTGCGGCAGCCAGCTCTGCTCGGGCGCGGCCGGGCCGAACCCGTAGGGCGCCCGCTGCCCCTCCCAGGGGAGCGGCACCCGGCAGCCGTCGCGCCCCGGGTCGCTGTGCCCCGACATCGGCCAGAGCGGATCCCGCCGCCGGTCCTCGGGCACCGGCGCCTGCGGCAGCCCCAACTCCTCGCCCTGGTAGAGGTAGGCCGCTCCCGGCAGGGCCAGGGTGAGCAGCGCCGCCGCGCGGGCCCGCCGCAGCCCGGTCTCCCCGCCGCCGAACCGGGTGACCGGGCGGACGGCGTCGTGGCTGGAGAGCGCCCAGGCCACCGGGGCGCCCACCGACCGGGCCGCCGCCAGCGACTCCCCGATCACCCGGCGCAGCGCCCGGCCGTCCCAAGGGGTCTCGGTGTAGGGGTGGTTGAAGACCTGGTGCAGTTCGCCCGGGCGCAGGTAGCGGGCCAGCCGGCGCTGGTCGGTCAGGATCACCTCGCCGACCAGCAGCCGCCCGCCCCGGGAGCCGCCGGGGTGCTCCGCCAGCAGGGTCCGCCAGCGCCGGTAGAGCGGGTGCAGCTCCGGGCGGTCGTAGTACGGCAGCAGGTGGTAGCGGTCCGGCTGCTCGTGCTGGCCGGGGCCGGCGTCGGGCAGGCCGGGCGCCTTGAAGAGGGTGTGGGCCACGTCCACCCGGAAGCCGTCGGCGCCCTGGTCCAGCCAGAACCGGATGATCCGCTCGTACTCGGCGGCCACCTCGGGGTTGCGCCAGTTCAGATCGGGCTGGTCGGGGGTGTGCAGGTGGAGGTACCAGGCCGCCGGGCCGGCGGCGCCGCCCGGCACCCGGGTCCAGGCGGGGCCGCCGAACGCGGACCGCCAGTCGTTGGGCGGCGTCAGCCCGTCCGGGCCCCGGCCGGGGCGGAAGACGTAGCGCTCGCGGGCCCGCAGGTCCTGCGGTGCGGCGAGGGCGCGGCGGAACCAGGGGTGCGCGGCCGAGGTGTGATTGGGCACCAGGTCCACCAGGACGCGCAGGCCCAGGGACCGGGCCCGGGCGACCAGCGCGTGCCAGTCGGCCAGGGTGCCCAGCTCCGGGGCGACCGCGGTGTGGTCGCTGATGTCGTAGCCGCCGTCGGCCAGCGGCGAGGGGTAGAAGGGGGTGAGCCAGACCGCGTCCGCGCCGAGCCGCGCGAGGTGGTCCAGGCGGGCGGTGGCGCCGCGCAGATCGCCGGTGCCGTCGCCGTCGCCGTCGGCGAAGGACCTCGGGTAGAGCTCGTAGCAGACCGCGTCGCGCCACCAGTGGTCCTGTTCCCGCCCCTGCTCCTGGGTGGTCAAGGCCGTGTTCCCTCCCCGCCGTCGTCAGTGTCCGCCCGCCCCGCCGATGCTGACGGGGCGCCGGCCCCGGCACATCACCCGGGGACCGCCGCCGCGGCCTACCCGACCGAGTGATGTGCCGACGGCGCCGGGCGGTGAGCCTTGCGGTACGGCGGCCGTCAGGCCCGCTACCGATGCCGCCTTCCACCCCGACTCGGAGGTCGTACGCGTATGAACACCCGACTGGTCGAACCGCCGCAGGCCCTGGACCGGCACGAGGGCAAGGTGGTGCTGGTGGTCGGCGGCGGCCGCGGCATGGGACGCGCCGTGGTGGAGGCGTTCGCGCAGCGCGGCGCCCGGGTCGTCGTCGCCGACGCGGACCGCCTGGGATCGGCCTACAACCACTACCGGTCCACCGAGGTCGGCGGCTTCACCGCGGCCGGCGAGCTGGCCGAACAGCTCTGCGACAGCGGCTTCGACGCCACCGCCGTGGAGGCGGACGCGGCGGACGAGGACTCGGTGCGGGCCCTGCTGGCCACCGTCGGCGAGCGCTACGGCCGGCTGGACACCGTGGTCAACGCCTTCGGCGTCACCCATGTCAGCCCGGTGGAGCGGATGGAGCTGGCCGAGTTCACCAGGGTGGTGGAGGGCAACCTCAACGGGGTGTTCCTGGTCTCCAAGCACGCCCTCGGACTGCTGCGGGCCGACGGCGGCGGATCGATCGTCAACTTCTCCTCGGTCTCCGGCCGCAGCGGCTTCGCCAAGGTGTCGCACTACTGCGCGGCGAAGTTCGCGGTGATCGGCTTCACCGCCTCGCTGGCGCTGGAGGAGGCGCGCAACGGGGTGCGGGTCAACGCCGTCTGCCCGGGCATCGTCCGCACCAACATGTGGAACTACCTGCTGGAGGAGTTCACCCGCCCCGGCGAGACCGAGGAGGAGTGCTGGGAGCGGATGCGGATGATGATCCCGCAGCGCGAGTTCCAGCAGCCGCAGGACATCGCCGAGCTGGTCCTCTACCTCGCCGCCGCCCGCCGGGTGACCGGGCAGGCGGTCGGCGTGGACGGCGGGATGTCCGCGTGACGGCCGCCGCGCCCTTCGAGGGGCCCTGGTCCTGGTCCGAGCCCCGGCCGTCCTGGTCCGCCGGGGCCGACGGCCGGCTGGAGCTGACCGCGCCGGCCGGCTCCGACCTGTACCGGGTGCCCGGCGTACGGGAGATCGACGCGGTGCCCGGGCTCTCCCGCACGCTGGACGGGGACTTCACGCTCTCCGTCCGGGTCGCGGTGGCCGGCACCCGCTTCGCCGACGCGGCCGGCCTGCTGGTGCACACGGCCGGCGGCTGGGCCAAGTGCTGCGTCGAGCGGGCGCCGGACGGCCGCTGGTCGGTGGTCACCGTGGTGTCGCTGCCGGACTCCGACGAGGCGGCCGGGCCCGACCTGGCCGCCCCCGGCACCGAGCTCACCGTGGTGCGCGAGGGCCGCCGGCTGGCCTTCCTGCACCGCGAGGACCCGGCCGCCGACCACCGGTTCCTCCGCACCCTGCCGATCGCCGACGGCCCGCTGCGGGTGTCGCTGTTCGCCCAGGCGCCGTTCTCCGACCGCTGCACGGCCGTCTTCGACGCCCCGCAGCTGAGCCCGGAGCCGCTCCGTGACCGCCGCTGAGCCGGCCACCGAGCAGGACCTGGCCGACCACGTCACCCGGCTGTCGCAGCGGCTCGCCGGGCTCGGCGAGCCGCTGGACGCCGCCGAGGCCGTCGCGGACACCCGCCGCCGGGCCCGCGAACTGGGCCTGGCCCCGGCCGAACTGGAGCCGCAGCTGTGGCGCGGCCTGGCCCAGGCCGGCACCCTGGGACCCGACGAGGTGGCCGAGTACCGGCGCAACCTGCGGGCCCTGCTCCAGCAGAGCGCCGTCGCGGACCCCCGACGGCCCACCCCGGCCGAGCTGTTCACGGCCTTCCAGCGGGCCGGGCGCGAGGTGGCGCAGGTGCTGGCCGCGGCGCTGCCGCCGCGGCCGGACCGCACGGTGGTCTTCCTCGGCACCGACGCGGAGTTCCTCAAGCTCGCCTACGACCTGCTGGCCGGGGATCCGCAGGCCTCCTCGGTCTGCTACCTCAGCCGGCTCTCGCTGCTCAGCGGGGCCGAGCGTGCGGTGCTCTCCCGCACCAGCCGCGCCGTCTTCGGAGCCGAGGAGGTCACCGAGCGCGGCCGGTCGGGGCGGCAGCGGGCCTGGATGGACAACGGGCTGGTCGCCTCGGAACTCGCCCGGCTGGTGGCGCAGGCGCGCGAGGGCGCCCGACAGCCGGGCGCGCCGCCCTTCGACGAGCTCTTCCTCACCCGGTTCGCCGAGGAGCTGGCGCACGGCACGGACCAGCGGCTCCGGCTGCGCGAGGGGCCGCTGACCATGTTCGGCAGCGCGCTGCCGGAGACCGACGCCGTGCTGCGCGAGGGCATCGGCAGCGGCCTGTTCGCCGAGCGCTGCCTGGCGGCGGGCCGCCGGCTGCTCGCCGGACCGGGGAGCGGGCCGCTGCCGCTGACCCTGGTGGACCTCGGCGCGAACGGCACCCAGCCGCTGCTGCTGCTCGGCGCCGCACGGCAGTTGCGGCCGGCGGCCGAGGTCTCGGTCTGCCTGTTCACCCCGCGACCCGACCAGTGGGGGACTCCCGGCGGCCGGTTCCGGCCGGCCCGGGCCACCGCGCTCTTCGCGCTCGGCGTGGAGTCCGTGAAGACCTTCGCCACCGACTACCGGGGCGCTGCCCGGGGCGACGGGCGGACGCTGGTCCGGGTGCCCCCGGACCAGCTGCTGCTCGCCCACCTCAAGCACCTCGCCTTCCACCGCGCCGCGGTGGAGGTCCGGGCCGGGCTCTGAGGCTCAGCCGAGCGGCACGCTCTCGCCGGTCTCCAGGGACCGCCGGACGGCCATCGCCAGCCGGACCGCGAGCACGCCGGCCGCCCGGCCCGGCGAGGGCCGCACACCGTCCCGCAGCGAGGCCACGAAGTGGGCGAGGGCGTTCTCGCTGATCGCCCACCGGGCGGGCAGCCGCCAGCTCTCCCGGGTCGGTTCGGCATCGGCGGCGGTGGCCCAGACCAGCTCGCCGAACATGTGGTCCGGCCCGGTCAGCCGGGCCTGCCCGGACCGGGTGCAGAGCGACAGCGCGGCCGGCGTGGACATCGCCTGAGCGCCCAGCGCGCCGCCGGTCAGCACGGCCGTCGCGCCGGAGGCGAAGGTGATCACGCAGCCCACGCCGTCCTCCAGCGGGTTGCCCAGGTAGCTGCCGCCCGCCGCGCTCACCCGGACCGGTTCGCCCAGCAGGAAGCAGAGGGTGTCGAACAGGTGGCAGGTGTTCTCGTTGACCACGCCGTTGCCGTTGGCCCGGTCCCAGATCCAGCCGGGGGAGTCGTCCCGGGGGAGCACCAGGTCGGCGTTGACCAGCAGCGGCGCACCGAGCGGCCCGTCCAGCAGCTCGCGCAGCCGGGTCACGGCGGGCAGGTGGCGCAGGCAGAAGTCCATCATGATCGGCACCTCGGGGAAGCCGGCGCACAGCGCGTCCATCTCCCGGGCGTGCTCCTCGTCCACGGCGAAGGGCTTCTCCAGGAAGACCGCGATGCCGCGCCCGGCGGCCTCGGCGATCAGCTTCTCCCGGGCCCTCGGCGGGACGGCGATGACGATCGCGTCCAGCGACTCCTCCCGGATCATCCGCAGGCCGTCCCGGTACCCGCGGGCACCGAGCTTCGCCGCGTAGGGTTCGAGGTCGATCCCCTGGCCCTCCGGGTCCAGGTCGGCCACCGCGACCAGCTCGGCGCCGGCCAGGGTGGACAGCACCTTGGCGTGGCACCGGCCGAACCCGAGGCCGACGACGCCCGTGCGCACCACGGTGCGCGGCTCGGACGGCTCGCTCATGCGGTCTTCCTCCGCTGCCATTCCTCGTTCTCCCCTTCGCTCTTCCAGGTGGTCTGCGCGACCTCGGCGAACACCGCGAGGACGGCCGCCAGCAGGTCGGGATCGGGCGCGGTGGCGAGCGCCCGCAGGTTCTGGTCCAGGTGCGCCGCATCGCCGGTGCCGGTCAGCACGGTGGCCAGGTCCTGCTGGGCGAAGGCGAACTGCATCGCCAGGAAGGCCAGGTCGGTGCCGTGGGCGGCGCACAGCCGCGCCGCCCGGCCGGCCGCCGCCTTCAGCTCCGCCGCCGCCGGGTGCCACTTCGGCGCGCCCTTGGCGGTGAGCAGGCCCATCGCGGCGGGGCTGCCCAGCAGGGTCCCGGCGCCGCGCCCGGCCCAGTCCCGCGCGGCCGGTGCCAGGCTCCGGTCGTGCAGCCCGTAGCGGCAGTAGGAGAGCACCGCGTCGAGGGCGCCCGCCTCCACCGCCGCCGTGAGCGCCGGCAGCGACAGGCCCGAGACCCCGACCGCCCGCGCCTTGCCCTCGGCCCGCAGCTCCTCCAGCAGCGGCAGCACCTCGCCGAGCACCAGGTCCGGCTCGCCGAACTCGATGTCGTGGGCCAGCAGGACGTCGACCCGGTCGGTGCCGAGCCGGGTCAGGCTGGCCTCCAGCTCCGACCGGATCCGCCGCGGCGAGAAGTCGAACTCCTCCGGCGCGTAGCTGCCGACCTTGGTGCACACCACGACTTCGTCGCGCCGCCCGCGCAGCGCCCGGCCGACCATCTCCTCGGCCAGCCCGTTCCCGTAGGACGGGGCGGTGTCGATCAGGGTGATGCCCCGGTCCAGCCCGTGCCGCAGGGTCCGCAGGCACTCCTCGGGATCGCGCCGGCCGAATATCCCCATGAACGAGGTCGTCCCCAGGCCCAGCCGGGACACCTCGACCCCGATGTCCCCGAGTCGCCGGTACTCCACGGAAATCCCTCCCACGATCCGCTGGCGTCCTGCAGCCGAAGCAGTGTCAGGTCTGACGCCGCTCAGCGTCGCTGACCCGGCATCGGCCCCACATCACTCGATCGAGCGATGTCCGGGCGGGCGGCGTCCCGGAGAATCCTGTCCGGCGTTGCGGTCGATGTCGGAGATCCCCGACCGGACAGATGAGTGGTGCGACAGTGGTGCATACGGTGATGTTCTGGAACCTGCACGTCGTCGGCTTCGAGCGCAGGGAGGGCGACGACACCCGGTGGCGGCTTCAGCGCGAGCTGATCAGGGAGCGCCGGCCCAGCGTGCTGATGGCGGCCGAGGGGTGGTGCTGGGACCTGGACGACCGGGCGCTGTTCGAGGACGCCAAGCGGAGCCTGGACATGGACGGCGCCCTGTTCGAGGCGAAGACGGGCTGCCACCAGGCGATCTTCTGGCGCCGCGACATCACCGCGCTGGGCACCGAGCGGCAGCCGCCCGAACTGGCCCAGTGGCACGGCTACGGCAGCGCCGTGCTCCGGCTGCCGGGCCGGGCCGGCCCGATCCGCTTCACCGTCACCCACCTGGACCCGTACAGCCCGCTGAGCCGCACGATCGAGTCCGACCGGCTGCGCGGCTTCCTCGGCGCCGACCCGCTGACCCCCACCGTGCTGGCCATGGACGCCAACACCGTGCCGCCCGGCGACCCCGAACCCGACTGGTCGGCGGTGGACCCGCTGCGCTTCGGCAACCACGTGCTGCCCGGCCGCACCACCGCCGACCGCACCCCGCTGGAACGCCTGCTCGGCCCGGAGCACGCCCCCCTGCTGATCGACGCGGCCGCCCGGCACGGCGACCGGCGCCCCACCTTCGGCACTCCCGGCGCCCCGGACCCGGCCCGCCGCATCGACCTCTTCCTGGTCTCCCCGGCCCTGCTGCCCGAGGTCGCCGCCTACCGCGTCGTCACCCACCCCGCCCTGGACCCGCCCACCGGGCCCGCCGCCTCGGACCACCGCCCGGTGGAGCTCGACCTGGCCTGACCGGCGGCGGCCCGGTCAGCCGTCCCGCCGCATCCGGGCCAGCTCCACCCGGGAGCTGATGCCGAGTTTGCGGAAGATCTGCCGCAGGTGGTGGTTGACCGTGTGCGGGGAGAGGAACATCCGCCGGGCCGCCTCGCGGTTGGTCAGCCCGGTGGCGACCAGGTCCGCGACGGTCTGCTCGGTGGTGGTCAGGCTCTCCCAGCCGGTGGCCGGCCGGTCGGCGTACGTCCAGTGCCGGCGGCGCACGCCCAGCTGGCGGAGCACGCTGCGGACCCGGGCGGTGTCCGGCGCGGACCCGGCCTCCTGGTACCCGGCGAGGGCCTCCTGGAGGTGCCTGGCCGCGGCGGCCCGGTCCTCGCGCGGGACCTCCCGGCCGCCGTGGGCGGGCCGGGCCAGCAGCAGGCCCAGGTCCTCCTCGGCCTGCGCCCGGGCCCACGGGTCCCGGTGGCCGGCGGCCGCCCGGCACAGCTGCGGCGCCGCGCCGTGCAGCAGGGCGGCGGCGTGCGCGGCGGCCTCCGCCAGCGCGCCGAGGCCGGGATTGCGCTCGGCAGCCTGCCGGGCGCAGTCGACGACCCGTTCGGCGAGCTCCTGGTCGCGGGCGCTCCGGGCGGCCCGGGCCAGCCAGGCCGGGACGGCGGGGCCGGCCAGCGAGACCACCCGCAGGGTCGCCTCCCGGTCCGGTCCGAGGGCGGCGAGTTCGCGCGGCACGGCCGCCGGCCCGCCGCCCGCCTCGGCGATCCGGAGCAGGGTGAGCAGCCCGGGGCCGACCGCCGCGTCGCAGCCGACCGTCCGGGTCAGCGTGCGCAGCTGCTGGACGTAGCCCGGCAGCCGGTCCTGGTCGCCCAGGCGCAGCGCGACCTCGGCCCGGACCGACAGGGCCAGCAGCACGGCGCCGCCGACCCGGGCGCCCTCGGCGGAGTCCAGGACGGCGTCCGCGTGCGCGCCGGCCTCGTCGAGTGCGCCGCCCGCCAGGGCGAGCAGCGCGCGCGGGGCGAGGACGAGCGGGCTCCAGCCCGGCAGGTCCGCCCGTTCGATCTCCTTGGCGAGCTCGTCGATCACCGCGGCGGCCTCGTCCAGCTCGCGCAACTGCACCAGCATGGTGGCCAGCTGCGGCCGGGCATCCCAGAAGTAGCCCGTCGCCGGGTGCTGGCCCGCCTCCTCCTGCACCGAGCGGAGTTCGGTCAGCGCCTCGATGGCCAGGCCGTCGTGCCAGCGGGCGACGGCCCGCAGCAGTCCGCCGGCCGCGGCGGCCTCCGGCTCCCCGGCGACCCGCAGCGCCTCGGCGCGGTGGTCCGCGTCGGCGAGGTCGCCGGGGCGGTAGGCGCAGCGGGCCCACAGCGCGGCGAGGCCGCTGCCGTGACGGACGCTCAGGCCCGGCCAGGCGGGCGCCGCCCGGTCGGCCACCGCGGCGCTGCCCGGGGAGGGGTCCGCCGTCATCAGGTCGACGGAGGCGAGGGTGTAGCGCAGGTCGGCGACGGCCCCAGGGTCGCACTGGTCGGCCAGCGCCCGCCGGGCCGTGTCGGCCGCGCGGGCCAGCCGCCCCTGGGCGGCCAGGCCGAGGGCGGTGATCACCTGGAGCCGGGAGTGCTCCGGGGTGCCGGCGGCCGGCGCCAGCGCCCCGCTGACCAGGTCGACGGCGCGGTGCGGCGCGACCTTCAGCACCTCGCGGGCGGCCCGGTCGAGGTCCGCGACGGCCCGGGCCTCGCCGACCCGCACCGCGTCGGCGAGCCGCTCGGCCGCCGCCTGGTACTCGCCACCCCCCATCAGCGCCCGGCCGAGGTCGCGCAGCAGCGCGGAGCGCACGGGGAGCGGGATCTCGTCGCGCAGGCACCGCCACACCGGCTCCTGGGCGAACCGCAGGTCGCGGCCCGTGCCCTCCAGGACGCCGGCGGCCACCGCCTCCTGGACCACCGGCAGCAGGTCCAGCGCGCTCAGCCGGAACACCATGGTCAGCTCGCTCAGGCTGAACGACCGGCCGGCCACCGCGGCCACGTCCAGCAGCGACCGGCAGCCCTCCGAGAGTCCGGAGAGCCACTCGAGGACCAGCCGCCGCACCGGTCGCGGCCAGGGCGCCGCCGGGGCCCGGACCGGATCGCGGTCGGTGCCGGGCGTCCCGCTCTCGCGGAGCGCCCGGGCCAGCGCCAGCACCCTGCCCGGCACGCCGCGCGCGGCCGAGCCGAGCGCGAGCAGGCCCGCCGACGGCGGCCGCCCGAGCTCGTCGGCCAGCAGCTGGGCCACGGCCTCCTCGGCCAGCGGCGGCAGGGTGCAGCGCAGCGCGCCGTCGTCGGCCAGCACGGTGAACAGCCGGTCCGCCGGCTGCTCCCCGGCACCGGACCGGCGCGCCAGCAGCAGCGCCGCAGGCAGCCGCCGGGAGGCCAGTTCGCGCAGGGCGGCGACGGTGTCCGGCGCCGCCCACTGGAGGTCGTCCACCACGAGCAGCACCGGCCGCCCCGGCCGGTCGGCCGCCAGCCGGTCGGTGAGCCGGCGCAGCGGGTCACCCGGGCGCGCGACCGGATCGCGCGCCAGCGCGAGTCCGGTGGCGGCGGACAGCCCGAGGGCGGCGGGCAGCGCGGGGTCGCCGGGGTGATCGGCGGTCACCCGGCCGACCCGCAGGCCCCGTTCCCGGGCCGCCGCCATGACGGCGGCGATCAGCGCCGTCTTGCCGCTGCCCGCGCCGCCCTCGAGCAGCGCGCACCGGCCCCGCCCCGCGGCCGCCTCGTCGGCGATCCCGGTGAGCAGGCCGTACTCCGCGCACCGCCCGCGCAGTCTCCGGGGCGCCTCCCGACCGCCCCGGCCGGTCGGCGCTCCGCCCGCCGTGGCCGTGGCGGGCGGGGGAGCCGGGTACGGCTCACTCCACTTGTCCGGTAGGTCCGTTCGGTACACGGCGGGCTCCCGTTCGCTGCGTGGCGCTGGTGTTCGGACGGTCGTGCCGGGGCACGGATGCTGCTGCTCCCACCTCCCTGTGTGTCGGGCACATGACATTTGACGGTTGATCGGGCTCCGTTCCCTTCTGGCATGACGGACACACGGGCCCCGTGAGTTCACTCGGGGCCGAGTAGGCGTGCACGGGGAGTGATTTTCGGACAGACCGTCCGGATGTTCGGTCGGCGCTGGTCATCCCGGGTGTCGATGACGCAGGGTGACGGCGGCGCGGCCGTTCGGGGCGGGGTGGGGCGTGTCCCGACTGGTCCGATAGCGGTGAGTAAAGGTGAGGCCGCGCTCTCTTTTGACGGATTATCAGCCATCAGATGGAACGGACACGGCCCGTCCGGAGGAGGAGAGCACCTGTCCCTGGCGGAGGCCGCGCCGGGACCGGCCGACCCCGGTCGGCGGGTTCGCGTCGGCGCAGGGCGGGGAACGCAGTCGGCAGGGCCGTCGCGACCCGGGGAGGAGTCCGCGGTGACCGAGCTGCCGAGCATTTGGTGCCCGTTCCCGCCCCGGATCCACGCCCGGCTCCCGGCCATCGGGGCGCACACCGCGCCTGGACCGCCGAGTCGGGGCTGACCCCGGAACCCGCCCAGCGGGCGCGGCTGTTGCGGACCGACATCGCCGGGCTCTCCGCCCGGATGTCCCCCGGTGCCACGCTCGACGGCGCGTTCCTCTTCAGCGACTACCTGACGCTGTCCGTCCTCGTCGACGACCTGCACGACCAGGACGTGCGGGCGAGCCGCGGGCTCGCCGCCCGCAACGCGGCCCTGCGAGCCGCCGTCACCGCGACCGGGCCGGTGGACGACCCGGTGGGCGCGGCGCTGCGGGACGTCCAGCGTCGGTTCGCCGAGCCGGCGCCCGCACCGGGGGCCGCCCGGCTGGCTGCCGAGACCGACCGGACCCTGCGCGCCGACGCGGGCGACCACGCGAGCCAACTCGCCGGCGCCGCCCCGGGCGTGGACGAGTACCTGCGGCGCCGGCTGGAGTCGACCTGGATGCGGGGCCTGATCACCATCGCGGCGGCCGTGGACGCCACCGCACCGTTCGCCGCGCTGCTCGACCATCCGGGCATCGCCGCCCTCGCCGCCATGACCTGCCTGATGCCTCCAGGACGAGTTGGCGCACCACGCCGGACTGCACCGCCCGCTCGCCCAGCTCCGCGCGATGATCCGCGGCCCGCTGGACTGGGCGGCCGCCAACCCGCGGTTCTTCACGCCGGAGGAGCAGGACTCCTGGGACCGGCGCCCCACCACCGCCCGCCCGGGCATCGACCCCGGCCCGCCACCGGCCGCCGGGATCGCCCACTGGTGGGACGCAGGGCTCGGCGGGTGGCCGGGCGTCAGCCGACCGGCGGCGCCGCCGCCGCGTACTCCTCCGCCGTCACCGGCCTGAGCCAGGAGGCGCTGTGCCTGCTCGCCTGCCCGGCTCAGTGCCCGAGTGCGCTGGCGAGTTCGCGCTTGTTCATCTTCGAGCGGCCGTGGATGTTGCGCTGCCGGGCCTCGTTGTAGAGCTGGTCGTACGTCGGGCCCTGCGAGCCGCTGTGCGAGCGCTTGCCGCCGCGTTGGCCGGAGGACATGTCCTCCAGCGAGGTCCGGCTGGCGGTCTTCGACTCGCCGTGGCGGGCGCGTTCCTTGTTGACGGTCCGGGCGGCGATCTCCTCGGCCCGGTCCTCGCTCTCGCCGCGTTCGAGGGCGCTCTCCTTGATGTGCTCGTACTGCCGTTCACGCTTGGGGCTGGATCCGCGCGGCATGGTCACTCACTCCTCGTCAGCTCGTGCCGGGTCCCGGTCGCCACCCGCCGTGCCGCCTTCCGCGCGCCCTCCGCCAGGGCCGTCAGGCCCTGGGAGAGGCGCAGTTGGGTGCTGGTGCCGTGCGACCGGGCGTCGAAGCGGCCGTGCGCGCCGTGGTCGTGGCGGGCGTCGACCGGCTCGAAGAGGTTGTCGGGGGCGGCGGGGTCCCGAGGGCGGTCGGTCTGCTGGGAGTCGAAGCCGGTCCGGGCCAGGTAGCGGTCCAGCAGGCCGGGAACGAGCGCGTTGGCGATCAGCGTGGCCACGGTGCTCGCGCCCACCCAGTACTCCCGCCGGCGGGGGTGGTCCGCGGCGAAGAGCACGGCGCGGGCGGCGACCTCGGGCTGGTAGATCGGCGGCACCGGCTGCGCCTCGCGGGACAGCCGGGAGCGGACCCAGTCGAACTGCGGGGTGTTCACCGCCGGGAGCTGCACCATCGTGGTGCGCACCCGGGTGCCGGAGGCCAGCAGTTCGCAGCGCAGGGCCTCGTGCCAGCCCTGGATCGCGTGCTTGGCGCCGCTGTAGGCGCTCTGCAGCGGGATGCCGCGGTAGGCGATCGCCGAGCCGACCTGGACGACCACGCCGTGGTCGCGGGGGAGCATCCGCTCCAGGGCCGCCCGGGTGCCGTTGACGTAGCCCAGGTAGCAGACCTCGGTGACCCGGCGGAACTCCTCCGCGGAGATCAGTTCGAACGGGGCGAAGACCGAGGCGAAGGCGTCGTTCACCCAGACGTCGATCGGACCGAGCAGCGCCTCCGCCCGCTCGGCCGCGGCTTCGACGGCCGCGGGGTCGGCGGTGTCCGCCTCGATGCCGACGGCGGCGGTGGCGCCCGCCAGTTCGGCCGCCTGGACGGCCGCGTCGAGGCCGGCCCGGCCGCGGGCGATCAGGGCCAGGCGGTCACCGCGGGCGGCGAACGCCTCGGCGCAGGCACGGCCGACACCGGCGCTGGCCCCGGTGATCACGACGGTGCGGGGGTAGGCGGGAAGGCGTCCGGCTGCGGGATGACGTTCCATACTGTGCGGCTAACCGGGCGGGCGCGGGCCAAACACCGCCGGCCGGGTGAACCCGGCCCGCAGGACAGGAACTAGCCGTACGCGGTCAGGGTCCCGTTCTCCCTCGCGGTGGCGGTGCCTCCAGCCGGCAGGCGGTCTCCAGCAGCAGGGCGTGCACGAAGGCCTGGGGCAGGTTGCCGCGCAGCTGGCGCTGGGCGACGTCGTACTCCTCGGCGAAGAGGCCGGGCGATCCGCAGGCGGCCCGGTTGCGCTCGAACCAGCGGGCCGCCTCGGTGTGGCGGCCCTGCTGCCCCAGGGCGAGCGCGACGACGAAGCCGCAGAGCAGGAAGGCGCCCTCCGCGTCGCCCAGCGGCCGCTGGTCGTGGCGGAAGCGGTAGCAGAAGTGGTCCTCGCCGAGATCGGCCAGGACGGCCTCCAGGGTGATCCGGGTGCGCGGGTCCTCGGCCGGGACGGCGCCGCGCACCGCGGGCAGCAGCAGGGCGGCGTCCACGGACGGGTCGGCGGGGGAGCGCTGCCAGCGGCCGGACGGGTGGACGCCCTCGCGGTCCAGCTCGGCGGTGATCCAGTCCGCCAGCGCCTCCCAGGAGGCCGCGAGGCCGCCCCCGGTGGCGGGCTCGGAGAGGGCGGCCGCGCGCAGGCCGGCCACGCAGGCCAGCCGGCTGTGCGTCCAGCGGTCCGGGGCGAGTTCCCAGATGCCCGCGTCCTCCTCGCGGTAGCGCACGGCGATCGCCTCGGCGGCGATCCGGGCGGCCCGGCGGCCGTCCGGATCGAGCCGGTCGCGGCGGGCGGCCGCGGCGAACAGCAGCAGGGCCTCGCCGAAGGCGTCCAGCTGGAACTGGCGGTTGACCCGGTTGCCGACCACGTCGAAGCCGCCCGGGTAGCCCGGCAGGTCCAGCCGGCGCGGACCGGGGACCAGTCCGCCGTCCAGGGTGTAGGCGGGGGCGAGGCGCGGGCCGTGGTCGAGCAGCCGGGCGGTGACGAAGCGCACCGAGCCGTCCAGCAGCGCATCCGCCCCGGCGGCCGCGGCGGCCTGGCCGAGGTAGGCCTGGTCGCGGATCCAGACGTACCGGTAGTCGTAGTTGCGGCCCTGCTCCGCGCGCTCCGGCAGGCTGGTGGTCGCCGCGGCCACCGTGCCGCCGTCCGGGCCGGTCAGGCCGCGCAGCACCGCGTGGGCGTGGCGGGCGTCGCGTTCGCCGAGCGCGGCGCGGAGGTCGGGCTGTTGCTCGGCCCAGCAGTTCGCGGTCGCCCGCCAGAGCGCGGCCGGCTCCAGGGGCGGGTCGAGCGGCCGGTCGCCGATCTCCAGCACCAGGTCGTGGCACTCACCGGGCTCCAGGTGGATCCGGCCGCGCAACAGCGGGTGGTGGTCCACCTCCTCGGTCTTCGCCCCGGGCATCCCGCGCAGCCGCAGGTGGAGGTCGCCGGCCCGCGCCGTCCAGCACCCGTCCTCGCTGCGCCGCACCTTCCGCAGCGGCTGCTGCCCGAACCCGGCGGCGGGCTGCAGGTGCACGGCCACCTCGGCCGGGCCCTCCACCGCCTCGATCCGGCGCAGCAGCACCGCGCAGTGCGGCCGGCCCGGGTAGGCCAGGGCCTCGCGGCACTCGACGATCCCGCCGGTGGTGACCCAGCGGCTGCGCCAGATCAGGCTGCCCTCCTCGTAGTAGCCGCCCCAGACGTGCGGACCGGCGGGGGTGACGGTGTACCAGCCGGGGCCGCCGATCAGCGCGGCGAAGACGGCGTCGCTGTCCCACCGGGGAACGCAGAGCCAGACGATCTCGCCGTGCGGGCCGACCAGGGCGCCGCGGTGCCCGTCGGCGAGCAGGGCGTAGTCGCGCAGGGCGTGCGGGGCAGGCGGGTGGTGGGCGCTCCTGGACACGTGGGCCTCCTGGTGGACGAAGCGCACTCCGAGGGTCCGTCAGGGATCTTTCGAGGGTGCGAAACTGATGCGGGTGAAGCGCCGTCGGTGGCGTACGCGCCCCGGCCGCCCGCGTCGAAAGCGGGTCTCGCTGTCGCGCATCGGTCAGCTCCCGCCGCCCGGAATGAACTCCTGCGCCTTCGCCTTCATGCCCTGGCGGACCACCGCGGCGCCGTCGCTGTCGCCGCGCAGCACCGCGGAGGCCGTGGACTTGATCTGCTCCCAGGTGGAGTGCGGCGGGATCGGCGGCACGGCCGGGTCGGTGCGGAAGTCGATCACGCACGGCCGGTCGGCGGCCAGCGCCGCCCTCCAGGCGGGCACCACGTCCTCGGGCCGCTCCACCCGGGTGCCGTCCAGGCCGAAGGCGGCGGCGATCTCGGCGTACGGCACGTCGGGCAGTCGCTGCGAGGGCTCGAACTGCGGGGCGCCCTGCATGGCGCGCATCTCCCAGGTCACCTGGTTGAGGTCCTGGTTGTTCAGGACGGCCACCACCAGTCGCGGATCCGCCCACTCCCGGTAGTACTTCGCGGCGGTGATCAGCTCGGCCATGCCGTTCATCTGCATGGCGCCGTCGCCGACGATCGCGATCGCCGGCCGGTCCGGGTGCGCGAACTTGGCGCCGATCACGTACGGCACACCGGGGCCCATGGTCGCGAGCGTGCCGGAGAGCGAGCCGCGCATGGAGCCGCGGAACCGCAGGTGGCGGGCGTACCAGTTGGCGGCCGAGCCGGAGTCCGCGGCGATCATGACGTCGTCGGGCAGCAGCTCGTCGAGGGCGTGGACCACGTACTCCGGGTTGACCGGATCCGCGGTGAGCTCGGCGCGGCGCCGCATGACCTGCCACCAGCGGGCGGTGTCCTCCTCCACGACCTCGCGCCAGTCGTTCTCGCCACGCTTGCGGCGCTCCAGCAGCGGGATCAGCCGGCGCAGCGTCTCGGCCGAGTCGCCCACCAGGTTCACCTCGAACGGGTAGCGCAGCCCGACCATGGCCGGATCGATGTCGATCTGCACCGCCCGGGCCTGCTCGAACTCGGGCAGGAACTGGGTGTAGGGGAAGCTGGAGCCGACCACCAGCAGGGTGTCGCAGTCCCGCATCAGCTCGAACGAGGGCCGGGTGCCGAGCAGCCCGATCGATCCGGTCACGTAGGGCAGTGTGTCCGGCAGCGCGTCCTTGCCGAGCAGCGCCTTGGCGACGCCCGCGCCGAGCAGATCGGCCACCTGCCGGACCTCCGGCTGGGCGTTTCGCGCCCCCTGGCCGATCAGCATCGCCGGGCGCTGGCCGGAGTTGAGCACCTCGGCGGCCCTGGCCAGCTCCGCCGCGTCCGGCACCGGCACGGACCGGGCGGTCCCGAGGCTGGACGGCACCTGCTTGAAGGCGTGTGCGGGGGGCTCGTAGTCCAGCTCCTGGACGTCCGCCGGGAGGATCACCGCGGTCACGGTGCGCCGGGCGGTGGCGATCCGCAGCGCGCGGTCCAGCACGTTGGGCAGCTGTGCGGGGACGGTCACCATCTCGCAGAACTCGGCGGCGACGTCCTTGTACAGCGACATCAGGTCCACCTCCTGCTGGTAGGACCCGCCCATCGCGCTGCGGTCGGTCTGCCCGACGATCGCCACCACCGGCACGTGGTCCAGCTTGGCGTCGTACAGCCCGTTCAGCAGGTGGATCGCGCCGGGCCCGGAGGTCGCGGCGCAGACCGCGGTGCGGCCCGAGAACTTCGCGTAGCCCACGGCCTCGAAGGCGCACATCTCCTCGTGCCGGGCCTGGATGAACCGGGGCCGGTCCCCGGCCCGGCCCCAGGCGGCGAGCAGGCCGTTGATCCCGTCGCCCGGGTAGGCGAAGACGTACTCGACGTCCCACTCCCGCAGCCGGTGCAAGAGGTAGTCGGCCACATTCATCGTCCTGCACCTCCTGGTCGGGGCACCGGGGGTTCCGGTGCGCACAGTCCCCGTGGTGGTCGCGGCTGACCCGTGGGGCCGGACCGAGACCCGGGCGCGGCCGGGCGGCCGGGGTAACCCCGGCCGCCCGGCGGGCGGGAGCTCAGTGCTTGCCCGCGTCCTTGACCTTCTCCGCGGCCTGCTTCAGGTCGCTCTTCATCTCCTCGGCGCGGCCCTTGACCTCGGTCTTCCGATCGCCCGTGGCCCGCCCGGCGGCCTCCTTGGTCTTGCCGCTCGCCTTCTCGGCGGCGTTGCGCATCTTGTCCGCGGTGCCCATGGCCGGCTCCCTTCGATGGGGTGCGATCGCGTTCAGTGCTGCGTCTGTCCGGACGAGGTGCCGCGAAACGTGCCGGTGCCGGGAGTTTCGCAGTCATGTCAGTACGAGGAGCACGGGCAGTACGGGCAGCATGGGGACGGGGCCACCGGCCCGGGACCGGCGACGGCCCGCCCGCGCGGCGCCCGCCGGCCGAGGCCTTCGCCGTGGCGACCGGGGTCGACGCGCGGACACCCGTAGCGGACACTCCGGGTGATTGCGCTGAGCTGCGTCGGGCAGACGCGGGGTTCGAGGAGGTTGGTCACATGCTTCTTTTGATCCTTGTGCTGTTGTTGGCGTTGATCCTGGGCGGGGCCGGCTTCGCGGTCCACATCCTGTGGTGGTTCGCACTGGCGGTGCTGGTGCTGTGGTTGCTCGGGTTCGTGTTCCGCGGGGCGTCCAGTGGCGGGGGCCGAGGGCGGTGGTACCGCTGGTGAGGGGGCCGGGTCCCGGACCCGGCCGTCCGGCTTGAGTCGCACCGCACGTTCCTTGAGCCGGACGTTCAGCGCCGGTGCTCGCAGCGGCCACCCGAGGGGTGGTGGCCGTTGTGCCGGCGCAGCGGCCGGACCGGCAGCAGCACCCAGCAGGCGGCGAACCAGAACTCGGCAGAATGGACTGACGCTCCGTCAGCCGGTGCCGCCGACAAGTTGCGCGGCGATCGCCGGTACGGAGCTGCCCAGGAAGTGCGCGGTCCGGCCGAGCAGGTCGAAGGCCGCCTGCGAGCCGAGCCCGTGGCGCTCCATCACGATGCCGACCGCCCGGCCGATCTCCCCGCGCTGGTCGAGCAGTGCGGCGAGTTCACCGACCAGCGCGGCGTTCTCCAGGGCCAGTTCGGCACGGAGCGCCTGGATCGTGCAGAGCCGGCGCACGGTGCCGTCGGGCGGGCCGGGAGCGTCGAAGTAGACGCTGAACGCGGTGTGCTGATCGGGCGCCCGGGCCGGCAGCATCACCGCCAGGCCGCTGCGCACCCCGAACCGCTGGCCGGGGGCGGCCAGGCCCGGGCAGGTGCCGAAGGAGCCGAAGGCGGCCGCGACCGGCTCGCCTGGCCTGGCCCGGGCGTCCAGCAGGGGGCCCTGGGCGCCGGCCAACTGGGCCCGGTCCAGTTCGGCTTGGGCCGGCAGCAGGCCGGCGAGCAGTTGGAACTCGCCGCCGTCCGTCCAGCGGACCGCGCCGGCGGTGACGCAGGAGGGGATCAGCGAGGGGGTCAGCCGGACCACCTCGTCGAGAGTGCGGTGGTGGAGCAGGCCGTCGGTCCGCCGGGACAGTTCGGCCAGCAGGCGGTCGATCTGCCCGTCGGTCGGCCCCGGCCCGCCGGCCGTCTGCGCCGCAGGGGAGCGCGCGTTCCCGGCCGCTGCCACCAGGTGGCGGGCGCGGGCGACCGCCTCGTCCGGATCCGGCTCGCCGGTCGAGATGCAGAGCGCGTACAGCAGGTCCGAGACCCGCGAGCCGGAGGCTGTCGGCCCGGACCCGTCCGAGCCGTCGAGCTCGTCCAGCAGCTCCCGCAGCGCCGTGATGTTCACCAGGCTCACGACAGGTCCTTTCCGGCGGATTGCGACCCACCGTAGCGATTCCCGGACGAACGGTCAGTGGACACGCCCGACCGGGGAGAGGACGTGACGAGGAAGGCGCTGTTCAGGAGCGCGAGCAGGCCGCCCTCGGACCGCAGGGTGAGCAGCCACTGGTCGGGCAGTGCGGGCAGGTCGGGCAGGGCGGTCATGACGGGCCTCCTGAAATCCGCCGGCGCGCCTACCCGTCAGGCGCCCGGCGAACCGGTGGCCGCCCGTCCGGTTGGCGCCCGCCGCGGTCGGGGGCGGTGCACACGGCCGATGGCCGGGAGAGCGGGGTTTACCTTCGGCCGCTGCGGACAGCCGCTGACCAAGGGTGACCAGTCATCGAGGAGCCAGTCATCGAGGAGGGTGACATGAGCAAGATCGTGGAAACCGTCGAGGTCGACGCGCCGCTGACCACCTGCTACGACCAGTGGACCCAGTTCGAGTCCTTCCCCCGCTTCATGGAGGGAGTCGAGGAGGTGACGCAGACCGACGACCGGCACAACCACTGGAAGACCAGCATCGCGGGCGTGACGCGCGAGTTCGACACCGAGATCGTGGACCAGCGGCCGGACGACCGGATCGTCTGGCGCACCCTGGACGGCGAGGCCGAACAGCGCGGCATGGTCTCCTTCCAGCCGCTGGACGGGACCAGCACCAAGGTCTCGCTGACCATGGAGTTCGAGCCCGGCGGCATGGCCGAGAAGGCCGGGGACGCGCTCGGGGTCGTCGACCGGCGGATCCGGGGCGACCTGAGGCGCTTCAAGGAGTACATCGAGCACCACGGCACCGCGCCGGCGGGCTGGCGCGGGCGGATCACGCCGGGCTGAGGCCCGGCCGGCCCGGGAACGGGCCGGAACTGAGCTACGGAGGTGAGGACATGAACGAGCTCGACGGGAGGACCATCGCCTTCCTGGTCGCGCCGGAGGGCGCCGAGCAGGAGGAGCTGACCTCGCCCTGGCAGGCGGTGGAGTCCGCGGGCGGTACCGCCCGGCTGGTCTCCACCCGGCCCGGGCGGATCCAGGCCTTCCACCACCTCGACCGCGGCGACGAGTTCCCGGTCGACGCGGTGGTGGGCGACGTCCTGGTCAGCGACTTCGACGCGCTGGTGCTGCCCGGCGGCGTCGCCAACCCGGACCACCTGCGCACCGAGCTCATCGCGGTGGAGTTCGTCCGGAGCTTCTTCGACGCGGGCAAACCGGTGGCGGTGATCTGCCACGGGCCGTGGACGCTGATCGAGGCCGACGTGGTGCGCGGGCGCACCCTGACCTCCTGGCCGAGTCTGAAGACGGACCTGGCCAACGCGGGGGCCACCTGGGTGGACCGCGAGGTGCAGATCTGCGAGGAGGGCCCGAACACCCTGGTCTCCAGCCGCAAGCCGGACGACCTGCGGGCCTTCGACGCCGCCCTGGTCGAGCAGTTCGCCCGGGCGGCCGTCCGGGCGCACTAGGACGCGGGACGCGGAGACCGCTCAGCCGGGCAATGTGGTGGCGCGGTTCCGGTTCCAGAAGTGGTGCGTGAGGCCGCTCGCCGAGGTCGCCGACTCGACCGTGAAGCGGTCCTGGACCTCGGCGAGCCCGTCCCACATCGACACCCCGGTGCCGAGGACGATGGGCACGGTGACCAGGTGCATGAAGTCGACGAGGTCGGCGGCCAAGAACTGCCGGACCGTCGAGGGGCCGCCGCCGATGCGGATGTCCCCGCCCTTGGCAAGGCTCCGGGCGTGCGCGAGGGCGTCCTCGGGCGTGGCGTCGAGGAAGTGGAAGCTGGTGCCGTTGGCGAACGTGATGGGGTCGCGCCGATGATGGGTGAGCACCACCACGGGCGTGTGGAACGGGGGTTCGTCGCCCCACCAGCCCCGCCAGTCGTCGTCGGTCCACTCGCCGGTCTGCGGACCGAACTTGCCCCGGCCCATGATCTCGGCTCCGATCCCCTGCCCCCAGGTGCTGGTGAGAGCGCGATCGAGGGTGATCGGTTCATCCACGGCGTCCACGCCGTGGATGAACCGCCCGTCGAAGTGTGCGAACAACCGCTCGGCGCCCCCGATGGGCGCGTCGAGCGCGATCGTTTCGCCTGCGCTGTAACCGTCTAGGGAGATCTGGAAGTTGTGCACGCGGACTTTGGCCATGTGGTCCACCTTCGGCGAGTGCTCCGGGTCTGCGAGCGGTCGAGGTGAGCCTATGGCGCAGGAGTGACACCGCCCCTAGGCCGCACCGGCCCCGGCGAGCCGCAGCCGCAGCCGCACCTCCACCAGCGGCCCGGCCTCCTCGCGGCCCCGCTCCTCGGCGGTGACCAGCTCGGCGAGGACGTGGAGCAGCCGCTCCACGTCCTCCGGCGTGCCAAGGACGCTCACGGTGACGGCGGCGTCCAGGTCCAGCGGTGATGCGGGCAGCCGGCTGCCCAGGGTGTCGAACGCCTGGGACCAGGTCACCGCCGGCGCGTCGCCCGGTGCGTCGCCGTCGGCGACCGTCCACCGGTGCTCCGTGGTGAGCACCGGCGGGTCCTCCCAGGCGTTGCCCGCGAGGCTGCGGCCGCGCCCGGTGTGCGAGGGGAAGACCCGCTCCAGCGCGTCGAACACCGCCGCGACCGCCTCGGGCGGTCCGGCGGACAGCCGGAGCAGGACGCTTCCGGCGGGCAAGGGCAGGCCCATTTCCAGCACCTCGGGTCGTCAGTAGGGCAGCGGGCGGCCCGAGGGCGTCCGCAGGTCGAGCGGAGGCCGCGGGCGCGGCGCGGTCGGGCGCTTCACCAGCGTGGTCCCGGCCATCTCCCTCACCTCCTCGGCTGTCGTGGTCACCCCCGGCTCCTGCCCACTCCGCCGGCTCCTATCCGGCGGACCGGCCCGCCACCCCCGTTTGTCGCATTCGGACCCGGGCAGCCGCCCGGAGGGGACCCGCGGCCCCACCCTGCTGCAGGACTTCCAGCTGCGCGAGAAGCTCACCCGCTTCGACCACGAGCGGATCCCGGAACGCGTGGTGCACGCCCGCGGCGCCGGCGCGGGTCGCCGGCGTCGCCGTCGCGGAGCCCGGTGAACGGGCCGGCACCGAGTTCTGGCGAGCCTTCTCCCGGCTGGTGGAGCACCACCGGTTCCCGGAACGCTGAGCGTGGCCCCTCCGGGTGCGATCCCCGGCGCCCGGCGGAGCCGTGCCCGCCCCGGCCGAGGGCCGGCCCGACAAGGACCCGGAGAGCGGGAGGTCCGGTGGGCGCCGCGACGGTGAAGGCCTGACCCGCCGTCAGCCGGCCCGGCGCGGATCGGGATCGATCAGGATTCGAGAAGCGCGGACCGCCGCCCGGTCCCTAGCCTGGTGGGTATGGACATCACCATTCACACCAGTTCCCTCCCGCACGAGGACGCCGAGGCCTCGCTCGCCTTCTACCGGGACGTGCTCGGCTTCGAGGTGCGCAAGGACGTGGGCCAGGGCCGGATGCGCTGGATCACGGTCGGGCCGGTCGGGCAGCCCGACACCTCGATCCTGCTGGCGCCGCCGGCGATCGACCCGGGCATCACCGAGGAGGAGCGGCGGACCGTCCTGGAGATGATGGCGAAGGGCACCTACGGGTGGATCCTGCTGGCCACCCGGGACCTGGACGGCGTCTTCGAGAAGGTGCAGGCGGGCGACACCGAGGTCGTGCAGGAGCCCACCGAGCAGCCGTACGGGGTGCGGGACTGCGCGTTCCGCGACCCGGCGGGCAATCTGGTGCGGATCCAGGAACTGCGCTGACCCTTTCGCGGGCCGATGGCCCACCATGGATCCATGACAAGGAGCTGCCCGATGTGCCACCCGTCGATGACCTGTGTCCACACCCCCGCGCAGATCGCGGGCGACCAGGCGCGGCTGAGTGACCTGGCGCGGTTGCGCCGGGTGCGGGACCGGATCGACCGGGAGTACGCCGAGCCGCTGAACGTGGAGGCGCTGGCCCGCGGGGTGAACATGTCCGCGGGGCACCTGAGCCGCCAGTTCCGGCAGGCCTACGGCGAGTCGCCGTACTCCTACCTGATGACCAGGCGGATCGAGCGCGCGGCGGCGCTGCTGCGGCGCGGGGACCTGAGCGTCACCGAGATCTGCTTCGCCGTGGGGTGCCAGTCGCTGGGCACCTTCAGCACCCGGTTCACCGAGCTGCTGGGCGTCTCGCCGAGCGCCTACCGGCGGGCCGCCGCCGAGGGCGGTGACTCCGGGGTCCCGGCCTGCGTGGCCAAGCAGGTGACCCGGCCGGTCCGGAACCAGGAGCCGGCCGTCACCGCCGCCCAGCTGAGCGGCGCGCAGGACTGAGTCAGGACTGGGCGAGGTCGCCGTTTCCGGCCCTCTCGGCGGTTGCCGAGGGGGCCGGACCGCTTGTCAGTGCCGCTGCGCCGCCTTGATCTGCGCCCAGGAGAGCGGCTGGACGGGAGCCGTCGCCACCCGCGCGGCGGCGGTGGCGGGCAGGGCGGGCCGGCCGCTGGTGTAGAGCCAGGTGTGGAAGAGGCCGCCCAGCTTCTTGCCGGAGATCCGCTCGGCCAGCGCCTGGAACTGGGCGATGGTGCCGTTGCCGTAGCGGTGCTCGGCCGGCCAGGCCTTGAGCAGGGCGAAGAAGTCCCGGTCGCCGATGGTGTCGCGGAGCACCTGGATGGCGAGCGCGCCGCGGTCGTAGACGGCGCCGTCGAACTGGTCGGCCGCGCCCGGGTCGCCGGGCTTGACGTCCCAGAAGGCGTCGCCGGCCGGGTGCGAGGTGTAGACCCAGTCGGCCAACTGCTGGGTGGTGCCCTCGTCCTGGTACTCGGACCAGAGCCACTGGGCGTAGGTGGCGAAGCCCTCGTTGAGCCAGATGTCGCTCCAGCGCTCCAGCGAGACGCTGTCGCCGTACCACTGGTGGGCCAGCTCGTGCACCACCACCGAGGGGTTGGCGCCGTTGGCGAACTGGGCGGGGCTGTAGAACGGCCGGGTCTGGGTCTCCACGGCGTAGTGGGTGGGGACGTCGGGCACGTAGCCGCCGGCCGTGGCGAACGGGTAGGGGCCGAAGTAGGTGCTGAGCCAGTCCACCAGCTCGCCGGTGCGCTCGACGCTGGCCCGGGCCGAGTCGGCGTTGGCGCCGAGCGAGGTGCTGTAGGCGGTGAGCACCGGGACGCCGCCGGCGCTGGTGGTGGTGCTCAGGTCGAACTTGCCGATCGCCAGGGTGGCCAGGTAGGTGGCCTGCGGCTGGTCCTGGCGCCAGTTCCAGCGGGTCCAGCCGAGCTTGGAGCTCTGCGAGGTCAGCGCGCCGTTGCTGATCGCCTGGGTGCCGTCGGGGACCAGCACGGAGACGTCGAAGGTGGCCTTGTCCGAGGGGTGGTCGTTGCTGGGGAACCACCACCAGGCGGCCTCCGGCTCGTCCGCGATCACCGCGCCGTCGGGGGTGCGCTGCCAGGCGTCGAACCCGTAGGTGGAGACGGTGGACGGCACGCCCGAGTAGCGCACCACGATGGTCGCCCGGCTGCCCTTGGCCAGCGGCGCGTCGGGCGTGACCGCCAGCTTCTGCACGCCCGCCACGGCGAACTTCGCCGGGTGCCCGTTGACCAGCACCTGGTCGACGGTGAGCGCGAGGTCCAGGTCGAAGCTGGAGAGGTCCTGGGTGGCGGTGGCGAGCAGGGTGGCGGTGCCCTCCAGCCGGTCCGTGGCGGGCTGGTACTTCAGCCGCAGGTCGTAGTGGGTGACCCGGTAGCCGCCGTCCCCGTAGGTGGGGTAGTAGGGGTCGCCGGCGCTCGGCGCGCCCGGGGTGGGGGTGGCGGCGGAGGCGGGGACGGCGAGCAGCAGAGCGGCCGCGGTGACGGCGGGGACGAGCAGTTTCCGGCGCACGGGAACCTCCGGTTCGGTCGTTGGGTGACGCCGGTTCAGATCCCTGTCCCGATGCGGCCCCGGGTACGCCCTCATTTGTGAGATGTTCACGCCAGGAAATCTGATGGCATGGTGGTTCAACCTTTCGTCAAGTACCGGTGGGTGAACTGGCATCCAATCTTGAGGGCTGATACATCTATTTGGGCGGTACTCGGACGATCCGCACCCGCCCCGACTCCGACCCCGACCCCGACCCCGACCCGCCCCCGCACGCTGCACGCTGCCGCCGCCCAAGGAGCCCACAGATGATCGACGAAGCCGAGGCCGGCACCGCCCTGGGACGCCGGGAGCGCAACAAGCTCCGGGTCCGCGGCCGGCTCTTCGTCTCCGCCATGCGGCTGTTCACCGAGAAGGGTTACGAGCAGACCTCGATCGACGAGATCGCCGAGGCCGCCGACGTGGCCCGCGGCACCTTCTTCAACTACTTCCAGCGCAAGGAGGACCTGATCACCACCTGGGGCGAGCTCCGCCGCGCCAAGCTGCGCGAGGGGCTGGCCGCCGTCGGGGCCGGCGGCGAGGCCGACCTGCGCACCACCCTGGAGCGCTGCATGGGCGTGCTGGCGGGTATCAACGAGGCCGAGCCGGAGGTGACCCGCGCCATGCTCACCGCCTGGGTGAAGGCCGGCCGGCCGATCATCGAGGAGCCGTACGCCGGGGAGATCTTCGCCGAGGTGGTCGCGGCCGCCCGGGACCGGGGCGAGGCGCCGGACGGCGTGCAGCCGCACCGGGTCGGCAACCTGCTGCGGGACGGCTACCTCGGCACGCTCTACCGCTGGTGCCAGGAGCGTGAGGTTCCGGCGGGGGAGTTGCACGCGGAGCTGCTCGCGATCGCCGACATCGTGCTGCTCGGCATCACGGCCGAGCGCCGCTGAGCCGGGCAGCGCCGCTGAGCCGGGCAGCGCCGCTCAGCCGGGCAGCGCCGCTGAGCGGGGCAGCGGCGCCCGGCCGGGCAGTTCCCGCCCGGCCGTGGCGCCGAGCGGTCAGCCCAGTTCCAGCGACCGGCCGATGATCTCCTTCATGATCTCGGTGGTGCCGGCGTAGATCCGGCTGACCCGGCTGTCCTGCCAGGCCCTGGCGATCGGGTATTCCAGCATGTAGCCGTAGCCGCCGTGCAGTTGGACGCAGGCGTCGACCACCCGGCCCTGCAGCTCGGTGCACCACCACTTCGCCTTCGCCGCGTCCACCGGCGTCAGCCCGCCCTCGTTCAGCGCCTGCACGCAGCGGTCCAGGTACTGCTGGGCCACGTCGAGCTCGGTGGCCAGCTCGGCCATCCGGTGCCGCGTCACCTGCAGCGAGCCGATCGGCTTGCCGAAGGCGTTGCGCTCGCGCACGTAGGCCACCGTCCAGTCGAAGGCGGCGGTCGCCTGCGCCAGGCCCGCGACCGCCACCGACATCCGCTCCTGGGCCAGGTTGCGGGTCAGGCCGTAGAAGCCCTCGCCCTCCTTGCCCAGCAGGTTGGCGGCCGGCACCCGGGCGCCGTCGAAGACCAGCTCGGCGGTGTCCTGGGCGTGCAGGCCGACCTTCTCCAGCTTGCGGCCGCGCTCGAAGCCGGGCGTGCCGCGCTCCACCACGATCAGGCTCAGCCCGCGGTGCGGGTGTTCGCCGGTGCGCACGGCGGCGATCACCAGGTCGGCGTTGATGCCGTTGGTGATGAAGGTCTTCGCGCCGTCGAGCACGTAGTGGTCGCCGTCCGGCACGGCCTTGGTGCGGATGCCGGAGAGGTCCGAGCCGGTGCCGGGCTCGGTCATCGCCACCGCCGTGATCAGCTCGCCGGAGGCGATCCCCGGCAGCCAGCGGGCCTTCTGCTCCTCGGTGGTCTCGTCCAGGAAGTACGGCATGCAGACGTCGGTGTGCAGGGTCGGCCCGAGCAGCGCCGGGGTCACGGCCGCCCGGGCCGCCTCCTCCAGCACCACCACGTTGTAGCGGAAGTCGCAGATGCCGGAGCCGCCGAACTCCTCCGGCACCGCGATGCCGAGCGCGCCCAGCTCGCCGAGACCGGTGAAGAGCGAGCGCGGCACGATCCCGTCCCGTTCCCAGTCCGGGTAGTGCGGCACCACCTCCCGCTCCAGGAAGGTCCGGACGCTCTCCCGGTACGCCTGGTGCTCCTCGTCGAAGAGGACGCGCTTCATGAGGGTTCCGCCTTTCGGGGCGTCAGCCGGCTGACTGCGGCTCGGTGATCGGACGGATACCATCCTGGCGCAGACCGGCCGGCGGCCGACGGGCCGTCACGGACTGTTGTCGGGCGGGCAGTCGTGGCGGGCCGAGCAGGCGGCGACCGTGTGGCCGAGCTCGTAGACGGTGAAGGCCAGCACCCCCGCCACCACCACCAGCAGCAGCACGGCGGTCCGGCGCAGCCGCCGCCGGGAGGCCTCCGTGGCCGGCCCGCCGGCCAGCAGTTCGAGCACCAGCGGCAGTGCGCAGACGACCACGAGCACGGCGATGGTGATCCAGACGGCAGCCCCCATGCCGGAAGGATGCCCACCTCCGGGGCGGCTCACCCCCGCCGTCCGATCGATGCGCCCGGCACCGCCGGGCGCGCACGGGGTGCTGCACTCCGCCGGGTGTGGCCGATTCGGGGACGGAGCGTTCACCGGTGGTGCACAACGGGTAGTCGCGTGGGTACACGGAGCGGCTGTGGGGGTGAGCGGCAGGGAGTGAGTGGTGATGCCGAAGCACGATCGGCGGTGGGGCAGGACCGGCTTCCGGCGGCGCACGGCCCGCCCGGGCGGGCAGCGGGGCGTGCCGCGCCAGCGCGGCGGCGGGTCCACCGGGCCGGGGGAGGTGCGGCCCGGTCCGCCCGCCCCGGAGGCCGCCTGGCCGGACCGGATGCTGCCGCTGCTGCGCACCCCGATGAGCGAGCGGCCCCGCGGAGCCGGCCGGCCGACCGCGGCGGAGGCCGCCCCCGTGCTGGAACTGGCGCTGATGGTCGGCGAGTTGCTGCTGGCCGGCGGTGAGGCCGCGGAGGACGTGGAGGCCGCGATGCTGGCCGTCGCCCGGGCCTACCAAGTGCACCCCTGCGATCCGCACGTCACCTTCACCCGGGTGGCGATCTCCTACCGGGCCGGCCCGACCGCGCCGCCGCTGACCGCCGCGTGCTCGGTGCGCCGCCCGGCCGGCGACTACGCCCGGCTGGCCGCGCTCTTCCGGCTGGTCACCGAGATCGCGGCGGGCGGGATCGAGGTCGCCGACGCGCACCGGCGGGTCTCCGCCGTCTACCGGCGGGCCCGCTGCTACCCGGGCTGGCTGCTCCTCCTGGCCTGCGGGCTGATGGCCGGGGCCGCCACCCTGCTGGTCGGCGGCCGGGCCGACGAACGGGCCTGGCTGGTCTTCGCGAGCGCCGTGGTCGCCGCGCTGGCGGGGGACCGCCTCGCCAGGCTGGTGGTCCGTCACGACCTGCCCGAGTTCTACCGGTACGTGCTGGCCGCCACCCCCGCCGCGCTCTGCGGAATCCTGCTCTCCTTCAACGGGCTGCAGCTGCGCGGCTCGGTGGTGATCACCGGCGGGCTGTACGCGCTGCTGCCCGGCTGGTCGCTGGTGGCCGCGGCGCAGGACGGCCTGGCCGGCTTCTACCTCACCGCCACCGCCCGGCTGCTGGAGACGCTGTACCTGACGACCGGCGTGGTGGTCGGCGTGGTCACCGTGCTCTACATCGGCGTGCGCAACGGCGCCGACCTGGCCGCCCGGGACGTGCCCGCCTGCGTGCCGAACCCGCCGCTGCAGCTGGCCGCGGCGGTGCTGCTCACGCTGGCCTTCGCGATCTGCCTGAACACCGAACCGGTCACGCTGCCCGCCGTGCTGCTGAACAGCACCGCCGGCTGGGCCAGTTACGGGGTGCTGGCCAAGGCCGGGGTCGGGCCGATCGTCGCCACCGGCTTCGCGGCCTGCCTGGTGGGCCTGTCCGGGCAGCTGATGGCCCGTCGGCTGGGCACCTCCGCGCTGCCGTACGTCACGGCCGCGCTGGGCCCGCTGCTGCCCGGCTCGGTGCTCTACTTCGCCCTCTGGGCCTTCGTCCGCCGGCTGCCCGAGACCGGCGTGCGCGGCCTGGGACGGGCCTCGGCGATCGCGATGGCGCTGGCCATCGGCGTCAGCCTGGGCCGCGAGACGGCCCGGCTCTTCCTCCCCGCCCCGGGCGCCGGCGCCCCCGCCCGGCCGCGCGGCGCGCACCGCAGGTGACGCGGATCACACCGCCCGTCCGTAACGCGGACGGCCGCTGCGGCATCACCTCAGTGAAGCCAACCAGGCTTGAACGGGGGACCAGATGACTACCGAACAGATCACCGAACAGATCACCGAACAGATCACCGAGCAGGTCACGGAGACGGCCACCAAGGCGTTCACCACGCACCGGAACCTGCTCTTCACCATCGTCTACGAACTGCTGGGCTCGGCCGGCGACGCCGAGGAGGTGCTGCAGGAGACCTGGCTGCGCTGGGTGGACTCCGGCCTCACCGCCATCCGCGACCAGCGCGCCTACCTGGTCCGCCTCGCCACCCGGCAGGCGCTGGCCAAGCTGCGCAGCCTGGCGCCGAGCAAGGAGGCCTACGTCGGGCCCTGGCTGCCCGAACCGCTGCTCACCGGGCCGGGCCTGGCGGAGGACGTGGAGCTCGCCGACAGCGTCTCGATGGCCATGCTGCTGGTGCTGCAGTCGCTCAACCCGACCGAGCGGGTGGTCTTCGTGCTGCGCGAGGTCTTCGGCATGGAGTACACGGACATCGGCGCCGCCGTCGACCGCACGCCCTCCACGGTCCGTCAGATCGCCTACCGGGCCCGCAACCGGGTCGCCGAGCGCCGCCCGCGCGGCGTCGCCTCGGTGGCCGAGAGCCGCCGCACCGTCGACGCCTTCCGCGCCGCCGTCGCCGCCGGCGACCGCACCGCGCTGCTGGGCCTGCTCTCGCCGGAGGCCGTGCTGCTCACCGACGGCGGCGGCGTGGTCCGGGCCGCGCTCGCCCCGGTGGTCGGCGCCACCCCGGTCGCCGAACTGCTCTGCAACCTGGCCGCCCGGCCCGCCCCCGAGCCCGCCCAGGTCAACGGGCGCCCGGCGCTGGTGCTGAGGGTGGACGGCAGGCCCGACACCGTGATCACCCTGCGGATCGAGAACGGCCTGATCACCGGCCTCTACGTGGTCCGCAACCCGGAGAAACTGAGCCGCCTGGAGCGCGAGATCGCCCTGGTGCGCTGAGCCGGGGGCGGCACATGGCGTAAGGTCCGTGCGCGGGGCGGTCGAAGCCAGTTGCGTTGGCTTCGACCGCCCCGCGCCGCTGCGCCCGGCGCGGAGCCGGCGCGACGCGGGTCTCGCCTCCGGTGATCGTTCTCTGCTAGGTTCGCCGACGCACGAACGCCACCGCGCGACCACCGAGAGGGTGAGGGTTATGGCTGCCCGGACCGAGTTCCGTCACGTCCCGAACCGGGCCGCCGACTGAGCCGGCTTCCGCCGCCAGCGGGCCCGGACCGCTTCACGACTCCGGAGTACAACGAGATGCAGAGCAAGACCCTCCTGGTGCTGGGCGGTACGCGCTTCCTGGGCCGTACCGTCGTCGAGGCCGCGCTGGCCGACGGGCACCGGGTGACGCTGTTCAACCGCGGGCGCACGGCACCCGGACTCTTCCCCGGGGCCGAGACCGTGCTCGGCGACCGCGAGTCCGCCGCCGACCTCGCGGCGCTCGCCGCGGGGCGGCAGTGGGACGCCGTGATCGACGTGGCCGGCTACCACCCCGAGGTGGTGGGCCGCTCGGTGGCCGCGCTGGCCGGGCGGGTGGGGCGGTACGTCTTCGTCTCCACCCTGTCGGTCTTCGCCGACCAGGCCACCGTGCAGGACGAGGACGGCGAACTGCTGCAGCTCGCCGACGACTTGCCCGAGCACCAGCAGTACGGCGCCCGCAAGGCGGCGTGCGAGCGGATCGTCCGGGAGGCCTTCGGCGAGCGGGCGAGCATCGCCCGGCCCGGCATGATCGTCGGCCCGCACGACCCGACCGACCGCTTCGCCTACTGGCCGCGCCGGTTCATGCGCGGCGGCCGGGTGCTGCTGCCCGGCGACCCGGCCGACGCCGCGCAGTTCATCGACGTCCGCGACCTGGCGCGCTGGCTGCTGGACTGCGTCACCCGGCAGCGCGGCGGCGTCCACAACGTCACCGGGCGCACCCTGCCGATCGGCGAACTCTTCGCCGCCTGCCATGAGTTGAACCCGGCCGCCGAGCCGGTCTGGGTGCCCGCCGAGCGCCTGCTGGCGGCCGGTGCCGATCCGTGGATGGGCGTGCCGATGTGGATCGCCGACCCCGACTGCGCGGCCATCAACCGGGTGGACGTCTCCCGGGCTCTGGCCGCCGGGCTGAGCCTGCGCCCGCTGGCCGAGACGCTGGCGGACACCCTCGCCTGGGACACCGCGCGCGGCGGGCCGGCGCCCGGTGCGGAGGGCCTGGACCCGGCGGCCGAAGGGAAGTTGCTGGCGCTGCTGGACTGAGGGCCGTCCGACGGTTCGCGTCGGACAGCGGGCGGCGCCAGGGGAGCGCGGACCCGGGCGTCCGCCCGCTCGCCCCGAACGTCCCTGAACTCCCGCGCTGCTCGCCCCCCCCCGAGCCCGCCGTCGTCGTCGCGGCCGCCGCCAACCCCGCCCTGACCTCGGATCAGATGCACCGCATCCGCTCCGCCGCACGCCTCTGACGGCGCCTCATCAGGCATACCCGACCGGCTACCCCCATGGGCGTAGCAGCAGTCGCACCCCGGTTCGGCAGCGTCCCTGATCGCGGACGCGCGTAGCGTCGTTGGCGGTCGGCGAACCGCACGGCGGGTCGCACCGAACGTGCCCCATGCGGGGGGACCGACTGCCGCGCCAACGACGGGAGAGCTTCGTGAGCCACCCATTCCTGGACCGGTTCGAGCGATTCGCGGACTCCGACGCGGTCGTCTACGGCAACAAGGCGAGCAGCTACCGGGACCTCCTCCACGCGGTGGGGGAGTGGCGGGAGTTCCTCGACGGGCAGGGCGTCCGGGCCGGTGACGTGGTCACCCTGGAGGGCGTCTCCTCCTTCGAGATGTGCGCCGGACTGCTGGCGCTGATCGAGCGCGGCGTGCTGGCCGTGCCGCTCACCCCGCTGCCGGCGGCCAAGCGCACCGAGTTCCTGGAGGTCTGCGAGGCGGAGACCACCATCGCCGTGGACGGCAGCGGCGGCCGCACGCTCACCCGCACCGGCCGCACCGCCGGGCACGAGCTCTACCAGCGGCTGCGCGAGGCCGGCCGGGCCGGGCTGGTGCTGTTCAGCTCCGGCACCTCGGGGCGGAGCAAGGCCTCGGTGCTGGACTTCGAGAAGGCGCTGGCCCGCTACGGGGAGCCGCGCCGCCCGCAGCGGCTGCTCTCCTTCCTCAACCTGGACCACATCGGCGGGATCAACACCCTGCTGCACACCTTCAGCCAGGGCGGCACCATCGTCACCGTCGCCGACCGCTCCCCGGAGAGCGTCTTCGCGGCCGTCGCCCGGCACCGGGTGGAGGTGCTGCCGACCACCCCGACCTTCCTCAACATGGTGCTGATCTCCGGGGTGCTGGAGCGCTTCCCGACCGACACGCTGAGGCTGATCACCTACGGCACCGAGCCGATGCCGCTGGGCACCCTGCAGCGGCTCAAGCAGGAGCTGCCCGAGGTGCGGTTCAAGCAGACCTACGGCCTCTCCGAACTCGGCATCCTTCCCACCCGCTCGAAGAGCGACGACACCCTCTGGGTGAAGCTCGGCGGCGCCGGCTTCGACTACAAGATCGTGGACAGCGTGCTCTGGGTCCGCTCCGAGATGGCGATGCTCGGCTACCTCAACGCCCCGGCGCCGTTCGACGAGGAGGGCTACTTCAACACCCAGGACGTGGTGGAGACCGACGGCGAGTACCTGCGGATCCTCGGGCGCCGCTCGGAGATCATCAACGTGGGCGGCGAGAAGGTCTACCCGACCGAGGTCGAGAACGTGCTGCTCCAGGTCGACAACGTGGCCGAGGCGACGGTCTCCGGACTGGCCAGCCCGGTCACCGGCATGGTGGTCAAGGCGACCCTGCGGCTGGCCGCCGAGGAGGACGCCGACCAGGTCCGGCTGCGGGTGCGCCGGCACTGCCGGGAGAAGCTGGAGCCCTACAAGGTGCCGGTGGTGGTCGAGATCGCCGAGGCCGACCTGCACTCCGACCGGTTCAAGAAGATCCGGAGCGCCCGGTGACCGCCCCCGTCGCCGTGGTGAGCGGCGGTAGCCGGGGACTGGGCGCGGTCCTGGTCGAGCGGCTGTTGGACGAGGGCTACCGGGTCGCCACCTTCAGCCGCACCCGCACCGCCGCGCTGGACGCGCTCGCCGAGCGGGCCGGCCACGACCTCTGGTGGCAGTCCGCCGACCTGCACGAACCCGACACCCTGCGGGCCTTCGTGACCGCCGCCGCCGAGCGGTTCGGCCGGATCGACCTGCTGGTCAACAACGCCGGCGTGCTCCACCAGGAACTGCTGCTGACCACCTCGCCCAAGCGGATCGACCTGCTGCTCAGCGCCAACCTGCTGGCACCGATCACCCTGGCCCAGGCCTGCGCCCGGGTGATGATCGGCACCAAGGGCGGGGCGATCGTCAACATCTCCTCGATCAACGCCGTGCGCGGCTACCGCGGGGTGGCCGTCTACTCCGCCGCCAAGGCCGGGCTGGACGGCTTCAGCCGCAGCCTGGCACGGGAGTTGGGCCCGTTCGGCATCCGGGTCAACTCGCTGGTGCCCGGCTTCTTCGACTCGGAGATGACCGAGGAGGTCACCGACCGCAACCGCGAGCGGATCACCCGCCGCACCCCGCTCGGCCGGCTGGCGAGCGTGACCGAGATCGCCGACGCCGCCCTCTACCTCTGCTCCCCGAACGCGTCCTTCATCACCGGCCAGACCATCGTCGTAGACGGAGGAATCACATGCTGAACCAGTCCGAAGTCCGTTCCGTGGTACTCGCACGCATCCGCATCCTGCTGCTGGAGGAGACCGACGAGGTCGTCACCGTCGACGGCACCGAGCAGCTGCACGAACTGGCCTTCAACTCCCTGCTGCTGGCCCGGCTGATCATCTCGCTGGAGGCCGAGGTCGGGGTGGACCCGTTCGCCCGCGAGGTGGCCTCGGTCGCCGACATCCGCACCGCCAACGACCTGGTCACCGCCTACGAGACCGCCGTGGTGCGGTTCGGCGAGCCGGTCACCGCCGGCGAGGCGGGCGCCGCGTGACCGGGACCGCGACCGAGCTGCGCTTCGACTCCATCGACGACTACCTGGGCCCCGGCGAGGGCCGGTTCTTCGGCGGCGGTTACCGGCGCGCCGAGTACGCCTTCGACGGCGTCACCGTCGACCCGCAGGCCGGCAGCCTGGCCTCGCTCAGCATCGGCTACCCCGCCGACTGGTCGCGCAAGTCGGCCGGCGTGGACCTGCGGCCGCACCTGAGCACCGTCGACATGCTGGTGCTGGGGCTGCAGTTGAGCGAGGCCCACTTGGTGCAGGCCCGCGGCCTGGCCGGCCGGGCGCGCCGCGCGGCCTGGCTGCGCAAGGTCACGCTGCGGGCCGGCAACGTGCCGCAGGAGGACCTGACCGGGCTGCCCGCCACCGCGAAGCCGCTGGAGGTCCGGGAGGCGGACGGCCGGCAGGTCTCGGTCTACGACGCCGCCGTCGGCGCCATGACCGCCCGCTACGAGATCGACCACGCCCCGCTCGGCGCCGCCGCGGCCGGGCCCGCCCGGTTCGCCACCCTGGACGAGGTGCTCGGCCCGGCCGGCACCCGCTACTACGGCGACGGCTTCAAGCGGCAGCGCCACGAGATCCGCGACGTCCGGGTGGACCTGGCGCAGCTGCGCTCCGGCGCCACCGTCCGGATCGCCACCACCGACGGCGGCGCGCCCCCGGCGGACGGCATCGACGGCGCCCACCAGCCCCTCCTCTCGGTGATCGACTGCTTCGTGGTCAACCTCCAGCTGGCGCAGATCATGATGTACGAGATGGACGCGGTGCGCCGCCAGGACAGCAACACGCTCTGGATGGTGCGCACCGTGCTGGACGCCGCCGAGCCGGAACGCCCATGGACCGGACGGGACTTGGCCACCACGGCGGAGATCGCCGAGAAGACCCTGGTGCCGCTGCGCGGCAAGGTCTGGCGGCAGGTGCGGATCCGCGCCGCCTGCGGCGGGGTCACCCTGGCCACCACCTTCGCCCACGAGCTGCCGCCCGAGGCCGCCGCCCGCGCCACCGCCTGACGCCCCGCGTCCCGCGCCCCGAAGACCCCGACCACGCCCGGCCGCGACGGCCGCTGACGGAAGAAGCCCGATGAAGCTCGCAGTCTCCGGTACCTACTCCTCCGGCAAGACCCGCACCGTGATGGCGCTCTCGCACTACACCGGGATGCCGCGCACCCTGGCCAAGGCGATCCGCGAGATCATGCCGCACGCCCTGCCCGGCAAGACCCTCGCCGAGGTCACCCCCGCCGAGTTCCTGCAGCTGATGATGCGCCGCCACATCGGCCGCGCCGTCCACGAGGCGCTGCTCGGCGACGACTTCCTCTCCGACGGCTCCTCGCTGCAGGAGTGGCTGTACGGCCTGGCCCGGGTCAAGCACGGTATGAACCCCAACGCCACCGCCCACCTGGAGCCGCAGGCCGCCGTGCCGACCAGCGCCGAGATGGCCTTCTTCGCCGAGGTGGTCGAGCAGTTCGGCCAGGCCTTCAAGCAGCACGTCAAGGAGACCTACACCGCCTTCGTGCACCTGCGCCACGAGCTGCCGATCACCGACGACGGCCACCGCCCGATGAACGAGGCCTTCCGCACCACCATCGACGAGATGCTGCTGGTCACCCTGGACGAGCTGGCGGTCCCGGTGCACGTGGTCGGCGGCAGCTTCCCCGAGCGGCTGGACAGGATCGTGGAGATCTTCGAACTGCCCACCGTGATGGGCCGGGAGGAGGCCATCGAGCTGGCCAACCAGGACTACGCGCAGCTCGACCTGCGACTGGAGACCGAGCGGGCCAAGGCCGTCGCCGCCTGAGCAGCCGCACCTCGCACCTCGCACCGGGAACGGGGCCGTCCACCGTGGACGGCCCCGTTCGGCATCTCTCAGTGCTGCACGGTGAGCACGATCTTGCCGATCTGCCGGTTGGACTCCAGGTAGCGGTGCGCCGCCACCACCTCGTCCAGCGGGAAGGTCCGGTCCACGGTCGGCCGCAACTGCCCGCTGCGCAGCCCGGAGTTGATGAACTCCACGGCCCGCGCCAGCAGTTCTGGGCGGGAGGTGATCTCGAAGACCAGGTAGCCGCGCAGCGCCAGCCCCTTGCCGACGGCCAGCCGCGGGAACGGGGTCGGCTCGCCGCTCAGGCTGCCGTAGACCACCACCGTGCCGCCTGGCGCGGTCGCCCGCGCCAGCGTCTCCACCCAGGGCCCGGCCACCGGGTCCAGCACCATCCGGGCGCCGGCCCCGCCGGTGATCCGCAGCACCTCCTCGACCAGGTCCTGGCGCTCCGTCACCACCACCTCGGCCGCCCCGGCGGCCAGCAGCGCGGCCCGCTTCTCCTCGGTCCGGGTGACCGCCACCGGCACGGCGCCGAGCATCCGGGCCAGCTGGATCGCCGCCAGCCCGACGCTGCTGGAGGCCGCCGGGATCACCACCGCCTCCTCCTTGCCGAGGCCCACCACCTCCACCAGCGCGCCGTAGGCGGTCAGGTAGGGCATCCAGAGGGCCGCGCCCAGCACCGGGTCCAGCTCGGGCGCGCGCGGCAGCAGCGCGGCGGTGGGCACCACGGCTCGCTCGGCGTAGACGGCGTAGTCGTTCATCGAGAAGGTCGGCAGCACGCTCACCGGATCGCCCGGCGCGAAGGAGGCCGCCCCGGGCCCGACCGCCTCCACCGTGCCGGCCGCTTCGTAGCCCAACCCGCAGGGCAGCGCCCGCGGCTGCTCCACGTAGCGCCCGGCCCGGAAGCTGGCCTCGGCCCGGTTGAGCCCGATCGCCTCGATCCGCACCAGCGCCTCGCCGGGCCCAGGGAGGCCGGGCTCGGCCTCCTCCAGCCGCAGCACCTCGGGCCCGCCGAGCTCGTGGAACCGGACGACGCGTGTCATGGTGCTCCTCCAACTGTCCAGGCTGACAAGGGATTCGGACGTGCGAGCGGGGCGCCCCACCGGACCGGCCAGTGGGGCGCCCCGCGGCAGAGCAGGCGGGCTCAGCCGTTCAGCAGCGCCATCATCGGCGCGGGGTAGCGGTCGCCGGCCGCGACACCGGGCGGGAAGGCCTCGTCCAGGGTCTTCAGCTCGGCCTCGGTCAGCTCCACCTCGAGCGCGGCGATGTTCTCCGCGACCCGCTCGGGCTTGGTGGTGCCGGGGATCGGCACGGACATCTCGGCGGACTTCAGCACCCAGGCGAGCGCCACCTGGGCGGCGGTGGCGCCGAGCCGCTCGGCGATCGCCCGGACCGGCTCGACCAGCCGGCTGTTGTTCGCGAAGTTGTCGCCCTGGAACCGCGGGGCGATCCGGCGGAAGTCGCCCTCGGCCAGCTGGTCCGGGGTCTCGATCGCGCCGGTGAGGAAGCCGCGGCCCAGCGGCGCGTACGGCATCAGGCCGATGCCCAGCTCGCGCAGGGTCGGCAGGACGTCCGCCTCGATGTCCCGGGTCCAGAGCGAGTACTCGGTCTGCACCGCGGAGATCGGGTGCACCGCGTGCGCCCGGCGGATGCTCTCGGCCGAGGCCTCGCACAGGCCCAGGTAGCCCACCTTGCCGGCGGTGACCAGCTCGGCCATCGCGCCGACGGTCTCCTCGATCGGCACCTGCGGGTCGACCCGGTGCTGCAGGTACAGGTCGATGAAGTCGACGCCGAGGCGCTGCAGCGAGGCGTCCACCGCGCTGCGCAGGTGCTCCGGGCGGCCGTCCGGGATCCGCGGCGGGGTGTAGGGCGAGTAGGTGCCGAACTTGGTGGCGATGACCACGCCCTCGCGGCGGCCGGCCAGCGCCTTGCCCAGCAGCGACTCGTTGGTCAGCGGGCCGTAGTGGTCGGAGGTGTCCAGCAGGGTCACCCCGAGGTCCAGCGCGCGGTGCACCGTCGCGATGGACTGCTCCTCGGCGACGGTGCCGTAGCCGAAGGACATGCCCATGCAGCCGAGGCCGACCGCCGAGACCTGGAGTCCCTGGCTGCCCAGAGCCCGGTTGTGCATCTTGTATCTCCCTGCGTGCGTAACCGTGGTGCGGGTGCCGCCCGGGGGGCGGCACCCGCCTGATCAAATGGTGACCGTCGTCCCGTCGAACCGGGTGACGGTGAAGGTGCCGTTCTCGATGTAGGTGCGCTTCTGCTCGCGCATCATGTCCAGCGCGATCTCCTCGCCCAGCACGAACGCCTCGGTGTTGTCGGAGCGGTAGTGCACCCCGGCCATGGCGCGGCCGGCGGCGACGTTGGCGGCCAGCTTGTTGAGCTCGCCGCCGACGGTCAACTGGTCCTTGTCGGCGCCGGTGTAGGGCACCAGGGTGGTGCCGTCCGCGCTCGGCTGCACCGGGTTGGCGAGCACGAAGGACTCGTTGAACCAGGCCTTGAGCACCGTGACGCAGGCACCCGCCACGGTGGAGTGGCCGCTCTGGTACGACGGGCTCATCGGCGAGGCCTCGGGGAAGCTCTGGGGCAGCAGCCGGGTCCCGTACTTGGCCTGGATCCGGTCGCCGACCTCGGAGTCGAGGATCTCCTCGGGCAGGAACCCGGTGTAGCGGCCGCGGTCGCGGTTGAGGTGCACCTCGATCCGGCCGGCGTACTCCTCCGGGCGCAGCCGCCGGTGGACGAAGAACTGCTGGTACTCGGTGTGCTTGATGGCCCGGTTGGCCACCTCCGCCAGCAGGGTGACCAGGTGCGGCGTGCCGAAGGTCGGGAAGCCCATCTGGTTGGCCGACTTGAGGTACGGGTTGCCCTGGTCCTGCAGCTGCGCCGGGTAGGCCGGGTCGGTCAGCAGGATGACGGCGGCCGTCAGGTAGCACTGGTACAGCACGTCGAAGTGCGTGTGGTGGGCCATGTCGCGGCCGGTCTGGATGTACCGCAGGTTGGTGAAGTCCCGGCTGGTCAGGCGGTTGGCGCCGTTCTGCACGGCCAGCCACTCGTCGAAGCCGGTGGCGAAGTCCAGGCCGGGCTGCACGGTGTCGCGCAGCTGGCGGATCGGCTGGGTGCCGTAGTGGTGGTCGCGCACCAGGAACTGGGAGACGAACGGGCCGGCCAGCGCGCCTGGCAGGTCGCTGCGGAAGAGCGTGCCGGGGGTGACCCGGCCGTTCTGCCGCGGGCCCCGGAACCCGGCGTAGCGGGAGAGGTCGTCGGCCGCCTGGGCGGCCAGCGGGGAGTCGGCCAGGGCCGCGAACGGGACGTCGCGCAGCAGCGCCATCCAGTACAACTCGGCCATCTCGGAGGCGCCTTCGGCACTGCCCACGCGCGGGGCCGGCGGCACCACCAGGGCGTGCGAGTCCGGGCCGAGCAGATCGAAGGCCAGGCCGCCCTGCGGGCCGAGCTGCTTGCGGCCGCCGCTGGCCAGGCCCATCGGGATCTTGTCGAAGTCGGCGCCGCGGCCGCTCTCGAAGGCCCGGATCATGGTGCGGTAGCCGGCCGGGTCCACCTCGCCGGCCGCGTTGTGCGGCAGGCCCTTGCCGTAGACGGCCAGGTAGGGGAAGTCGCGCTGGTCGTCGTTGACCGGGTGGTCGGGCATCCGGTCGGGGTAGGCCGTCCTGGCGGCCCGGTCGCGGATGTCGCGGCCGGTGTCCGACCGCCCCCGGCCGACCACGCCGGACTGGGTCTCGGCCTGGCCCTGCGCCGGTGCTGCCTGCTGCCCGTCGGCCGAACCGTCGGCCGAGGCGGCGGCCGGGGCGAGCCCGCCGGCGGCCAGCAGCCCGGTACCGATGACGGCCGTTCTCAGCACATCTCTGCGGTGCACGGAATTCCTCCAGGGAAGTTTCTACAGGCAGTAGAAATGAATTCTTCGGCGACGCCGGGGTGCCCGGCCCGGAATTGGCCGGGCATCCCGGATAACGGCTCGGCGGACGGTGCCGGGCCGACGGAGGTGCAAGCGGTGCGGGAAAAAGAATTGGGCGGCCGGCCGCGCCGGATTCCGGGCGGCCACGGGCGCGAATGGGCGATCGGCGTGCGGCGTGCGGTTGGTGCGGACCAGTCGTGCGGGTCCTGCGGAGCGTGTGAAGGAGCGGCCATCGGCCGGACGGCGGGGGCGCCGGGCAGATTCCAACTCCAACGTTGGAGTTGAGCATACGCATGTGCTGATGGGGCGTCAACGCGGTGCTGGGCTATGGTTCCGGGATGGCATGGGACACGGAGGAGACCAAGCGCAGGCTCAAGGCGGCCGCCGTCGGGGAGTTCGCCGAGCGCGGCCTGGCCGGCACGACGGTGGACCGGGTCGCCCGGATGGCGGGCGTGAACAAGGAGCGGCTCTACCACTACTTCGGCGACAAGGAGAACCTGTTCGCGGCGGTGCTCGCCGACGAACTGGCCCGGGTGGCCGAGGCGGTGCCGGTGGAGTCGGTCGCCGAAGGGGACGTCGGGGAGTTCGCCGGCCTGGTCTTCGACTACCACGCGGCCCACCCCCAGCTGGCCAGACTGCTGCACTGGGAGGGTCTGACCGGCATCGATCCGCTGCCGGACGAGGAGGCCCGGGCGGGCCACTACCGGGCCAAGGTGGAGGCCTTCGCCGCCGCCCAGCGGGCCGGGCTGATCGCCCGCGACCTCGACCCGGGCCACCTGGTCTTCATGATCATCGCGCTCTCGGCCTGGTGGTTCGCCGTGCCCCAGGTGGCCCGGATGCTGGCCGGCGAAGGGAGCGGCGGCAGCGCCGAGGAGCAGGTGGCCGAGCGCCGCCGCGCCGTGGTGACGGCCGCCCGGCGGCTGGCGCGGCCGGCGGACTGAGACCTGCCGGGGCGGTGTGCGGCGCGGCCGGCGGGGCGACGGCATTCGCCGGATTCCGGACGCCGGAGATGTACGTGTCCATAAATATCGGAGGCAGACTTGCCGATCGGTGCAACCATGTCCGTGTAATGCAGGTCACACCCGCTCGAGTTTGCTCAAGCTTCCCTCAAGGAAATGTTAGGGTCAGTGCACTGGGGGCAGGGGCGAAGCTTTCTCTGGGCTTCGTGACATTAAGTGATCGAGTCAGGCACAACCAGCAGAGTTCCAATTTTCAACCACGGGGGCGCACATTTCGACGGCGCCGACGCGAGGGGAACGGGTCGTGAGTCTGATGAAGTCGCCGGGGGGCAGGGAGATTCACGGCATTCCGGTGGTCGTGGCGCTGCGCAACGAACTGCTGCGCTATGGCATCGAGTACATGCTGCAGACCCTTGAAGCCACCCGCGTGAAGGCGGTGCCGGGGCTGCGCTGGGCCCAAGCAACACTGGAACACGGCGAGTTGGAACGTCCGATCCTGATCACCATGGTGGAGGAGGTCGATGACGAGGCGTCAGCCGACATCCTGCGAAGACTGGAGCGGGGAGGGGCGAGAATCCTCTTCCTGCTCAGCGGCGGTGACCTGGAAGCGCTCTCCCGGTTGGCCGGACGCTACGGGATCGCCGGCGCGGGCTTCCTCGCGGTCGGCAGCCTGGACATCGCCACGCTGCGCGAGACGGTGCTGCGGATGGAGAGCGGCGATGTGCCGATGCCGCCCGACCTGGCCCGGCGGCTGCTCGCCCTGGCCGCCCGCGGCGGCGGCGCCCAGCGCCTCGCGCCGCGGATCACCCCGCGCGAGCGCGAGGCGCTGGTGCTGATGATCGAGGGCATGAGCAACAAGCAGATCGCCCGCCGGCTGCACATCTCCGAGCACGGCGCCAAGCGCCTGGTCGCCAACATCCTGGCCAAGCTGGACTGCACCAACCGCACCCTGGCGGTGGCCAAGGCACTGCAGCACGGTCTGCACCAGCAGTCGGCCTGATCGCCCGTCGGCCCGCTACTTCGGCTATCGGTGGCGGGCCGACGGCGGATCGCCGGTGCCCCGGAAGGACCCTGGACAGCCGTCGCCCGAGCGCTCCATACTCGCCGGTAACCATTCCGCCGGTCGAGTACGGAGCCCGCCATGCACCCCTTCCGCGCAGCCGTCGAAGCGCGCGACGAGCAGGCCGTCGAGGCGCTGCTCGCCGAGGAGGTCGTCTTCCACAGCCCGGTCGCCTTCAAGCCCTACCCGGGCAAGGCGATCACCGCCGCGATCCTGCGCGGCGTGCTGCGGGTATTCGAGGACTTCCGCTACGTCCGCGAGATCGCCGACCCGGGCGGGCGCGACCACGTGTTCGTCTTCACCGCCACCGTCGGCGGCCGCCAGGTGCACGGCCTCGATCTGCTGCACTTCGACGAGGACGGCCTGATCGACGAGTTCACCGTGATGGTGCGTCCGCTCTCCGCCGCCCAGGCGCTCTCGGAGGCCATGGGCGCCCAGTTCGAACGGATCGCCGCGGAGGCCGCGGGGGCCTGAACCTCTACGGTGCGTGACCGACCATTCGGCCCGTATCACCGGGCGTGACCGCCCGACTACTGCCTACCGTGGCCACGGCCCGGACTCCACCGGGCACCACCCCAGGAGGCAGTACGTGAAAGCCCGTTCCCGTCTCGCCGCGCTGGCCGCGGTGCTCACCGCCACCGCGGCCGCCGGCCTCGCCGCCCCCGGCCAGGCCAGTGCCGACCAGCCCTTCATCGGCCCGTTCCACACGATCTCCACCGTGGCCTCGACCGTCCCCGCCAACGGCGACGTCAACCCGTACGGCACGGTCGTGATCAAGCACGACGAGGGCGACCTGCACAAGGGCTCGGTGCTGGTCAGCAACTTCAACAACTCCGCGAACCTCCAGGGCACCGGCACCACCCTGGTGCAGATAGCGCCGGACGGGACGGCCACCCAGTTCGCCCAGATCGACCCGAACCACCTGCCCGGCGAGTGCCCCGGCGGCGTCGGCCTCACCACCGCGCTCAGCGTGCTGCCCGGCGGCTGGGTGGTGGTCGGCTCGCTGCCCACCACGGACGGCAGCTCCGGCACTGCCTCGGCCGGCTGCCTGCTGGTGCTCGACAAGCACGGCCAGGTCCGCGAGACGCTGGCCGGCGACGGCATCAACGGGCCCTGGGACATGACCTCGGTCAGCCACGGCGACCGGACCGAGCTCTTCGTCACCAACGTGCTCAACGGCACCCAGGGCGGCGGCGGCAACGAGGTCGACCAGGGCACCGTGCTGCGGATCAGCCTGCTGCGCGGCCCGGGGGACGAGCCGCCGCAGCGGGTGGCCAGCACCGTGATCGGCTCCGGGTTCGGTGAGAAGACCGACCCCGCCGCACTGGTGATCGGCCCGACCGGGCTGGGCATCAACCACGACGGCACGCTCTACGTCGCCGACACCCTGGGCAACCGGATCACCGAGATCCGGGACGCCGAGCACCGCCACGACTCGGCCGGCACCGGCCGGGTGGTCAGCTCCGGCGGCGACCTGAACGGCCCGCTCGGCCTCGCCCTCACCCCCTGCGGCACCATCCTGACCGTCAACTCGATGGACGGGTACCTGGTGGAGACCGCGCCGCACGGCGAGCAACTGGCCAAGGTCCAGCTGGACAGCAGCGGCATGCCCCCCGGCGCGGGCGCGCTGTTCGGGCTGGCGGTGGACGGCGAGAGCGGCGTCTACTTCGTCGACGACGCCGGCAACTCCCTGGAACTGCTGCACTGAGTCCGGCCCGAGCACGGCGGGGGGGGGGGGGGGGGGGCGGGCCCCCCCCCCCCCCCCCCCCCCCCCCGCCGTGCTCGGGCCGCCTTGTTCCCAGCGGACGTGGCTGATCGCTCTTCGAAGTATTTCGATCGTTTCTGTTATCCGGCAGACTCGGGCGGGTCTCCGGTAGTGACAGGGCGTCGAACGAGGAGCGCAGCAGATGACCGAGTACGCGAGCGGGGCCGACTGGTCGGCGGAGGTGCGCCCGGCGGGCCGGCGGTCGGCCGGCGGTGCGCACCGGCGGGGCGGCAACGGCCAGGCCGGCAACGGACGGCACCGCTCGCGGCGGTCCTCGGGACTGCCGGGCGTCAAGCCGCTGCTCGCGGCCGTCGCGGTGGCGGCCACGGCGACCAGCGTGGTCGGGTTCGGCGGCAAGCTGCTGCCCTCCGCCGGGCGCGGCGGGGCCGGGCAGGACGGGCGGGCGCAGTCGGCGCCCGAGCCGCCGGCCGGACCCGGACTCCCGGCGGGCGCGATCATCGGCGACCCCAGGGCGGCGGACTCGCCGGCGCCGACCGTGAGCGCGGTGAGCAGCGCCACCGCCGCACCGAGCCGGCCGAGCACCGGGCCGACCCGGCTGCCCGGGGCGGGGGCGAGCACCACGCCGGTGCGGGGGGCGACGGCGTCCGCGCCCCCGGTCGGCCTCGCACCCGCGCCGAGCGGCTCCGCGCCCGCACCGGCCACCAGCGCACCGGCCCAGCCCGCTCCGGCCTCCGCCGGCCCGACCGCCGGTGCCGGCGGGTCCGGCGGCTCGGGCGGCTCCGGCGGGGGAGCGGCCGACGTGGACGCGGCGGCGGACCAGGTGCTGACGCTGATCAACCAGGCCCGCGCCGCCCAGGGCGTCGCACCCCTGCAGATGCTGGCCGGCCTGCGGGTCAGCGCCGACGCGCACAACCACACCATGGCCGCCGGCTGCGGCCTGCAGCACCAGTGCCCGGGCGAGCCCGCCTTCGGCGCCCGGGAGAACGCGGCCGGGGTCCAGTGGGGAGCGGCCGGGGAGAACATCGGCGAGGGCGGCCCGGTCGCCAACACCACCTCGGCCATCGCCTCGATGGCCGTCGGCCTCACCAAGAGCATGCTCGCCGAGCAGCCGCCGAACGACGGCCACCGCCGCAACATCCTGGACCCGAACTTCCACCACATAGGCATCGAGCTGCTGCGCGACTCCGCGGGGACGGTGTGGATGACCCAGGACTTCTCGGACTGACCCTCCGCCAGGAGTGCAGGGGGGAGCGGGCGGCTCGGCCGGACGGCTGAACCGCTCCGGACGCCACGGTGTGGCGACCGCCCGCCCCCGGCCTGCGGGGCGAGCCTGCTGAGGTACCGGCAGACAACCTGATCGTCACGTTGTCTGACACTTGGTCCGCTCGCGATGGTCGCATCTGGCTTGCCACGGCCCTGATCCGGCGGACGCTCAGTTCCCGCTCAGGGAGAAAGGCCAGGCCCCGCCCCATGACCGCATCCCACCGGGCGCTCCGCCCCTACGCCCGCGCCCTCGCGGTCGCGGCGACGACCGGAACGCTGCTCGGCCTGCCCGCCGTCGCGCACGCCGCGCCCGGCGACAACGGCGACGTGAAGATCCACAAGAGCACCGAGTCCACCTCGGACGAGGCCGACGAGCCCAAGGTCTGCAAGTTCTACCTGGACGCCTTCAACTTCGACACCATCCAGCTGGTCAGCTGGACCATCGACCAGCAGCCGCCGACCGGCACCGCCCAGGCCGACTCCGGGAACCTGCTCCTGACGATGGGCGGCGGCCGGAGCGCCGACATCACGCTGCCGGACGGGCACTACAAGCTCACCTGGACCTTCGTCGGCGAGCACGGCGCCGCCAAGCACAAGGTCTTCACGGTCGACTGCGCGACCCCGACCCCCACTCCGACCCCGACCCCCACTCCGACCCCGACCCCCACTCCGACGTCGACCCCCACGTCGACCCCGACCTCCACCCCGTCGCCCACCGGCAGCCCGTCGATGATCGGCGGGGGCGGTTCCCCCACGCCGACCGGCAGCACCCGGCCGAGCGGCCCGCCCGGAGGCGGCGGCACCCCCAGCGGCCCGGTCGCCGCCGGTGAGGGCGGCGCCAGCGACGGCGTCGACACTGCCGAGATCGCGGGCGGCGCGGCCCTGGTCGCCGCCTCCGCCCTGCTGCTGCTTCGGGCCCGCCGGCGCACCGGGCGCCATGGGTCCCGCTGACCGTCCGCGCCGCCGCCGTGGTCCCGGCCGTCTCACGGTCGCCACCGCGGCGGCGGCGCTGCTCTGCGGCGGCTGGCTGATCACCGACGGCGCCGCCACCACCGCGCCGCCGCAGCCCGAACCGGCCCCCACCCTGCCGGCTCCGGCCGCCACCTCGGGCCGCCCGGCGGTCGCCGGCCTGCCCGCCTCGCCGCCGACCCGGCTGCGGATCCCGGCGATCGGCGTGGACGCCAAGGTGCTGCCGCTGGACCTCGACGCCCAGGGCCGGCTGAGCACGCCCCCGGCCGACCACCACGACCTGGCCGGCTGGTACCGCGGCAGCGCCAGCCCGGGCGCGGACGGCGTGGCCGTGCTGGTCGGCCACGTGGACGACAAGCACGGCCCCAGCGTCTTCTTCCTGCTCGGACGGCTGCGCCCCGGCGCGGCCGTCACCCTGACCCGGCAGGACCGGCGCACCGCCGGCTACACCGTGGACGCCGTCCGCAGCTACCCCAAGGCCGACTTCCCCACCAGCGAGGTCTACGCCCCCACCGGCCGCCCGGAGCTGCGGCTGATCACCTGCGGCGGCCACTACGACCACCGCACCGGCTACCAGGCGAACATCGTGGTCTTCGCCCACCTGACGGAGGAGCGCCCGTCGTCATAGCGTCAGTCACTGCCACCCGACGGGAGCTGACGGCCGGTTGACGGCCCCGCGGTCACGCACCGCGACGAAGTGCACGGGATCGGCAGAAATGTGGCCCGGATACCTAGCGGTAACCAGCGGCGCTGTGCCAGATTGCTCACCGCATCCCGGGCCAACCCCTCAAACGGCCCGCAGCGGGATGTTTCCCCCACGTCGCGCCTCCCCGGGTCAGGCCGGGAGGCGGAGCGCAGGAGCCCCCACATGTCAGCGCACCGCAGCACCGCCGCGCCCGGCGGCAGAATCCGGCGGCTCGCCGCCGCCACCCTCACCGTTCCGCTCGCCGCCACCGGCCCGCTGACCGCCGCCACCGCCCCGGCGCACGCCGCGGCCGGCGACGGCGTCGGCATCGCCGTCTCGATGGGCGACAGCTACATCTCCGGCGAGGCCGGCCGCTGGGCCGGCAACAGCGACACCACCGGCGGCGACCGGGACGGCACCGACCGCGCCTGGACCGGCTCCGGCTACGACCCGGCCCAGGTCTACGGCGCCACCTACCGGAGCGGGTGCGACCGCTCCGACTCGGCCGAGGTGCTCAGCGCCTTCGGCCCGGCGGGCGCGGTCGACCTCGCCTGCTCGGGCGCCACCACCGCGAACGTCCTGCGGGCCGGCAGCGGGGGCCAGGCCTTCAAGGGCGAGGCGCCGCAGGCCGACCAGCTCGCCACCCTGGCCGCGCAGCGCCGGGTCGGGCTGGTGGTGCTCTCGATCGGCGGCAACGACCTCGGGTTCGCCTCCGCGATCGCGGACTGCGTGGAGGACTACGAGTTCTGGGGCGGCGACTGCAACTCCACCGAACAGGCCGCCATCGACGGCAGGATGGACGCGGCGATGGCCGGCGTCGGCAAGTCGATCGACGAGATCCGGGCCGTGCTGAGCGCCGACGGCTACGCCGCCGGGGACTACCGGATCGTGCTGCAGTCCTACCCCTCCCCGCTGCCGCGCAGTGCCGAGAACCGTTACCCGGCGAGCGGGTGGAGCCGCACCACGCAGGGCGGCTGCCCGCTCGGCGACGCCGACCTGGACTGGGCGCGCGACCAGCTGGTCCCGCAGATCTCCCAGCGGCTCGCCCAGGTGGCCGCCGACCGCGGCGCGCAGTTCCTGGACCTCCAGGACCTGCTGCAGGGCCACGAGGCCTGCTCCACCGCCGCCGCCCAGGGCACCGGGGCGAGCACCGCCGAATGGGCCCGCTACCTCACCACCGGCGCCACTCAGGGCACCATGCAGGAGTCCTTCCACCCGGACTACTACGGGCAGTTGGCGCTCGGCCGGTGCCTCGACCTGGTCGCCGCCCGACCGGCCGGCCAGAACTACGCCTGCCGCAACACCCCCGGGCAGGACGCGAGCGGGATCCAGCTGAACCAGCTGCCCTGAGACCCCGCACCACCGACAGGCCGGTGCCGCGGGCGGGGGACCGACCCCACTCGCCCGCGGCACCGGCCGCTGTAACGGGCCCGGCCGGCTCACTCCCCGCCGCGGATCGGCTCGCCGGTCCGGTGCAGGTGCGCCAGGATCTCCCGGTAGGAGCGCAGCAACCCGGTCTCGTAGTACGGGATGCCGTTCTCCGCGCAGAACTCCCGGGTGATCCGCGCCGCCCGGGCCAGCGCCGGGGTGGGCATGCTGGGGAAGAGGTGGTGCTCCACCTGGTAGTTGAGCCCGCCCATCAGCGCATCGGTGAACCGCCCGCCGCGGACGTTGCGCGAGGTGAGCACCTGGCGCCGCAGGAAGTCCAGCCGCATCCCGGGCGTCACCATCAGCATGCCCTTGTGGTTCGGTGCGAAGACGCACCCCAAGTAGAGCCCCAGCAAGGCCTGGTGGACCGCCAGGAAGGCCACCGCCTTGTCGGCCGGCAGTGCGGCGAGGACCAGGCCGAGGTAGCCGGCGAAGTGCGCCAGCAGCAGCGCGCACTCCAGCCACGGGCGCTTCACGGCGGGAGTGCGCAGCGCCCGGAAGCTGTTGTAGCTCAGGTTGAGGCCTTCGAGCAGCAGCAGCGGGAAGAACAGGTAGGCCAGCCGCCGCCCGAGGAACCGCGCCACCCCGCTGGACCGCCGGGCCTGGCCCTGCGACCACACCACGATGTCCGGGGCCACGTCCGGATCGCGCTCCTCGTGGTTGGGGTTGGCGTGGTGCCGGGTGTGCTTGGTCATCCACCAGCCGTAGCTCATCCCCAGCAGCAGGTTGGCCGCGATCCGGCCGCCGACCTCGTTCGGCCGGTGCCGGGCGAACACCTGACGGTGCGCCAGATCGTGCGAGAGCAGACCGACCTGGGCGAAGACCACGGACAGCCCGGCGGCCAGGGCCAGTTGCCACCAGGTGTTCCCCAGCGCGAAGAGCAGGTACCAGCCGCCGGCGTAGCCGGCCAGCACCAGGGCGGAGCGGACGGCGTAGTAGCCGAGTCGGCGGTCCAGCAGCCCCTCGGCAGCGATCCGCCGGCTCAGCCGGGCGAACTCGCTGCCGCCGGAGGCGGGGCGCTGATCAGGTGCGATGGTGCTCGGAAGCGGTGTGGGCATGATCCGAGTCTGGTCCGGCGCGCGGCCGGGCAGAACGGGGAAGGCACCCGTCCCGTACGGAGGTTAACCCCCGCTCCGGTGCGGGGGCTGGCACATCCCCCAGGGGTTTCAGTCGTGCGGGACGACCGCCACCGGGGCCGGGGCGTGGTGGATCACCGCGTGGGCGACCGAGCCGAGGCGGGCACCGAACTGATGGGCCCGGGTGCGGCGGCCGACCACCAGCAGGGCGGCGTGTTCGGCGGCGAGCATCAGGGCGCCCGCGCCGCCGCCGGCCCGGACGTCGGGGATCACCTGGACCTCCGGGTGCTGCTCGCGCCAGGGGGCCACCGCCTCGGCGACCAGCTTCGCGGCCGCCGAGCCGAGCTCGTGGTGCTCCTCCTCGCTCGGGAGCCAGCCGGCGTAGCCGTACATCGGCGGCAGCTCCCAGCCGTGCACCACGCGCAGCGGCAGGCCCATCGAGGCGGCCTGGGTGAAGGCGAACTCCAGCACGGCGGGCGCCGGTTCGCCGACGTCGAGGCCGACCACCAGCTCCGCCGGGTCGGTCGGCGGCTCCTCGCGGACCAGCACCACCGGCAGCTCGGCGCGCGAGGCCACCGCCAGGCTCACCGAGCCCACCAGCAGCCCGTGGAACCCGCCGAGCCCGCGGGTGCCCAGCACCAGCAGCTCGGCGCCGACCTCGGCGCCGACCTCGGCGCCGGCCTCGCCGCCGGCCGCGACGAGCAGCCCGTCCACGGCGACGTCCAGCACCAGCGCGCCGGTCACCTCCACCGTGGGTTCGGCCTTCCGGACCATCGCGACGGCTTCGTCCAGCATCGCCTGCGCCCCGTGCCGCAGGTCGGCGTCGCGCGGGTGCTCGGGGTCGCTGACGGGGAACGGCCAGGCGTGCACCAGCCGCAGGGGGGCGCCGCGCCGGGCCGCCTCCTCGGCCGCCCAGAGGGCGGCCATGCGGCTGCGGGCCGAGGTGTCGACGGCGGCCAGCACGGGGTGTCGGGTCATCAGATGCCTCCGTTGGCAAGCTCCGGACCGGCATCACAGGCCGGTCGAGGTGGACAGCCCGACTCTGGCGCGCCCGGCAGGCCGCGCCCAGGGGCTTCGGGTCCACCGCGGACGGGACCAAGGTCCCGCAGGGAGCGGTCCCCTAACGGCTGATCGGGCCGGGGGCGACCTCGGCCCAGATCGTCTTGCCGTCCGGCCGGGGCTCGGCGCCCCAGCGGTCCGCGGTGTGCTGCACGATGAAGAGGCCGTGGCCGCCCGGCAGGCCCGGGCGGTGCGGCAGTCGCAGTTCGGGGAGGGCGGGCGAGGCGTCGCTCACCTCGACCCGCAGCCGGGTGGTGGAGCAGTCCAGCAGCAGCTCCAGCGGGCCGCCCGCGTGCAGCATCGCGTTGGCGACCAGTTCGGCGACCAGCAGCACGATGTCGTCGACCTGCTCGGGCACCGGCCAGGACCAGTCGACCAGCGCCTTGCTGGTGAACGCCCTGGCCCGGGCCACCGGCTTCGGCAGGCCCGCCAACGGCAGCCGCCGGCGCTGCCCGCCCGGGGGCAGGGCGAGGGCGCGGCCGAGGGCTTCCCGGCTGGTCGTCATGCGGGCGTCCCCCTTCGGTCTCGGTGCTCGGCTCGCCTGGTCGGGTTCCCGGCCGGCGCGATTGCATGCGTGCTGCTGTGCGCGTGCGGTGCGGCTGTGCGCGTGCGGTACGGCAGGGCTCAGGCGGTGGCGGCGAGCGCGGCCTCGGTCGACTCGTGGAGCGAGAGCACGGTGTTGGCGCCGGTCAGCTCCAGCACCCGGCGCACCATCGGCGAGGGCGCGGCGACCCGGAAATCCGAGCCCGCGGCGGTGGCGGCGAGCCGGGCCTTCAGCAGCAGGTTGAGGCCGGAGGAGTCGCAGAACCCCACCCGCTCCAGGTCCACCACCAGCACCTGCGGGCCGGCCGCCACCAGCTGCTCCAGCGCCTCCTCGGCGGGGGCCAGCGTCTCGACGTCCAGCTCGCCGGCCAGCAGGCAGACGGCCGTCCGCTCGCGCGGGTAGCTCAGCTCCACGGTCAGCCCGTCGGCGGGCGGTACCGCCACGGACCGGGCGGTGCCGTGATCGTTCTGGGTGGGCATGGTCGGCGTCCCCTCGACGGAAGTTCCCTCTGACCTTAGACCACCCGGGGGCCGGGCGGCAGCAGTGGGACGTGCCCGGAGGCCCGGGGGTTCCCCTCCGGGCCTCCGGGCGGACGCCGGGGGAGGCCTCAGTCCGCCATCAGCCCGTCCCGGAGCCGGCCCAGCGTGCGGTTGAGCAGCCGCGAGACGTGCATCTGCGACAGGCCGAGGCGCTCGCCTATCTGCGACTGGGTGAGGTCCTCCGTGAAGCGCATGGAGAGGATCATCCGCTCGCGCTCCGGCAGCGCGCCGACCAGCGGCCGCAGGGCCACCAGGTCCTCGACCAGCGCCAGCCGGCCGTCCTGCCCGCCCAGCCGCTCGGCGAACGGCACGCCGCCCGGGTCGCCCGCCTCGGCGCCCTCGGCGGAGGGCAGGTCCAGGGAGCCCGCGGTGTGGGCGTTGGCGGCCGTGATGCCCTCGATCACCTCCGCCTCCTCCAGCGAGAGGTGGTCGGCCAGCTCGGCCACCGTCGGGTCGCGGTCCAGGTCCTGGGCGAGCGCGTCCTGGGCCTTGGCCAGGGTGATCCGCAGCTCCTGGAGCCGGCGCGGCACGTGCACGTCCCAGGTGGCATCGCGGAAGTGCCGGCGTATCTCGCCGAGGATGGTCGGCAGCGCGAAGGTGCTGAACTCCACGCCGCGCTCCGGCTCGAACCGGTCGATCGCCTTGATCAGGCCCACCGAGCCGACCTGGAACAGGTCCTCCTGGCTCTCCCGCTGGTGGGTGGCGAACCGGCGGATGGCGTACCGGACCAGCGAGCCGTTCACCTCGATCAGCGTGGTGCGCACGTACGAGTACTCGCGGGTGCCCTCCTCCAGGGTGGCGAGCCGGGCGAGCAGCACCCGGGTCAGCTCGCGGGCGTCGGCGGGTGCCACCTCGCGGGCGTCCTCGACGCCGTTCAGTTCCGGGACGACCGCCCGTTGCAGGGCCCGGGTGCCTGGTCCTGTCACCGGAAGGAGGAGTTCGTCACTGGTCACGGCCATGTCGGTCCTTTCCTCGGTGCATCGGGTCCGTACGCCGGTACCCGGGATCGCGGCTGCCATGCCGCGCCGGATCGTGCGGGTCCGGTGGAAAGGTGTGCCCCTCCGGTGTGCCCCCGGGCCCGGGACGCGGCCCCGGGGCCTCGGTGACGGCGACCCGCGGCAGCGCCTCCGGGTGCCGTTCGCACAGGAACCCCAGCAGGTGCTCGCGCAGCTGGCAGCGTAGCTCGAAAGCGTCGGCGCCGTTGGCGGCGGTGGCCAGGGCGCGCACCACGATGGTGTTGGGTGTGGTGTCCACCACTTGCAGCGCGCTGCCCTCGCCGTCCCAGAGCGAGCTCTTGGCCAGGAACGCCTCGAACTCCTCGCGCAGCCGCGGCACGGGCGTGCGGTGGTCGAGGTGGAGCAGCGCGGTGCCGGTGATCCGGCTGGTCCGCCGGGACCAGTTCTCGAACGGGCGGCTGACGAAGTAGGACATCGGCATGATCAGCCGCCGCTGGTCCCAGGTGGCGATCACCACACAGGTGAGGGTGATCTCCTCGACGGTGCCCCACTCGCCGCCGACCACCACCACGTCGCCGATCCGGGCCAGGTCGCCGAAGGCCATCTGCACGCCCGCCACCAGATTGGCCAGGGTGCTCTGCGCCGCCACGCCGGCGATCACGCCGACCAGTCCGGCCGAGGCCAGCAGGCTGGTGCCGACGCCGCGCACGGCGGGGAAGGTCAGCAGCATCGAGCCGAGCGCGGCCAGGCCCACCACGGCCTGGCAGATCCGCCCGACCAGGCTCGCCTGGGTGCGGGCCCGCCCGGCCCAGGCCGGATCACGGCGCAGCAGGGCCAGCCGCACCGCGCCGTCCACCAGCAGGCCGACCACCCGCACGCCCAGCCAGCCGGTGCAGCCGATCGCCAGCAGCACCAGCAGGTGGCGCACCCCGGTGCCGGCCGCCCGCGGGGCGCCGGTCCACGGCTGGAGCAGCAGCGCCAGTCCGCAGGCGAGCAGCGCCACCATCGGGTGCCGGCAGTCCCGCAGCGCCCGGGGCAGACCGCTGGTGCGGCCGTGGGCGAGCAGCACCCGGGCCGCCCACTCGCCGGCCCGGTTCAGGCCGTAGGCGGTCAGCGCGATCACCACGCCGGCCGTGGTCAGGCGAGCCAGGCTCCACCACACCAGTACTCCTCCTCCGTCGGTCGATCGTTCGTCCGGCTGCGCTTATCCGCTCGGGCGGCCTTTACTCCGGCGGATCGCGCTCCGCGGGCATGGATCCGGTGAGGGCGGGCACCCGAGCAGCGCACCGCGGCCCGGCGGCGGCCGACGGATTCCGGAGGGAGCGGCGGATGATGGTGGGGCTGGCGCTGGTGGCGGTGGTGGGCGCGGCGGCGCTCTGCGGGGCGGTCGGCGGACCGTCCGGCGGCCGGGCCAAGGTGCGGACGATCCCGCGCCGGCTGGCCGCGCTGGTCGCGGCGCTGGCGCAGTGGCCGGCCGGTCGGAGCTGAGCCGGGTCAGGCGGCGAGCGGTACCGGGCGCGGCGCGGACCGGCGCTCCAGCACGGCGGAGAGGACGGCGAGCAGCAGCGCCGACCCGGCGAGCGCGACGCCGACCCAGTTCGGCGCGGTGTAGCCGTAGCCGGCCGAGAGCACCAGTCCGCCCAGCCAGGCGGCCAGCGCGTTGCCGAGGTTGAAGGCGCCGATGTTCATGGCCGAGGCCAGGGTGGGCGCGCCGTGCGCCTGGTCGAGCACCCGCTTCTGCAGCGGCGGCACGGTGGCGAAGCCGAGCGCCCCGATCAGCAGCACGGTCACGGCGGCGGCCGCCTTGTCGTGCGCGGTGACGGTGAACAGGCCCAGGACGGCGGCGAGCCCGGCCAGGGTGACGAAGAGCAGCGGCATCAGCCGGCGGTCGGCGAGCCGGCCGCCGACCAGGTTGCCGAGGAACATGCCGGCGCCGAGCAGCACCAGCAGCCAGGTGACGGCGCCGTCGGAGTACCCGGCGACCTGTGTCATCATCGGCGCGATGTAGGTGATCGCGGCGAAGACCCCGCCGAAGCCGAGCACCGTCATGGCCATCGCGAGCAGCACCTGCGGGTTCCGGAAGGCGGTCAGCTCACGCCGCAGCCGGGCCCCTTCGGCGCGCGGCAGGGCGGGCACCAGCTTGCCGACGCCGAGCAGCCCGAGCACGCCGAGCCCGGCGACCAGGGCGAAGGTGACCCGCCAGCCGGCCGCCTGACCGATCATCGTGCCGAGCGGCACGCCGACCAGGTTGGCCAGGGTGAGGCCGGTGAACATGGTGGCGATGGCGCCGGCCTTCTTGTCGGGGGCGACCAGTTCGGCCGCGACCACCGAGCCGATGCCGAAGAAGGCGCCGTGCGCCAGCGAGGCGGTGATCCGGCCGGCCAGCAGCAGGCCGAAGCTCGGCGCCGCCGCGGAGAGCAGGTTGCCGACCGTGAAGAGGCCCATCAGCAGCATCAGCATGGCCTTGCGGTCGATCCGGGTGCCGAGCACGGTCATCAGCGGGGCGCCGAGGACGACGCCGATCGCGTAGCCGGTGACCAGTAGTCCGGCGGTGGGGATGGAGACGCCGTAGTCGGCGGCGATGTCGGGCAGCAGGCCCATGACGATGAACTCGGTGGTGCCGATCCCGAAGGCCCCGATGGCCAGGGCGAGGAGCGCGAGAGGCATGAGACGGACCCTCCATGCGATTGCTGGTGCGCCTTACAAGCGTCAACAATAGTTGCAGGCGCGGCATATCGGCAAACGCCAGGCGAGTGCTTGTGGGGGCGGGCTGTCCGCCCGAGCAGGTATTTCCGACCGGGGCGTATCCTGGGAACCCGCGGCACCCGGAAGGAGACCAGGGCCGATGACCGCCACGGACCCCGCGCTGACCGCCCTCGCCAACGGCTGGGCGGCCCTCTACGTGCTGTACGGCCGGATCGAGGCGCACATCGAGCGCGCCCTGCAGGCCGGGCACGGGCTGAGCGTGCGCGAGTACTCGCTGCTGGACGTGCTCAGCCGCCAGCACGACGGCGACGGCGGGCACCTGCAGATGAAGCAGGTCGCGGACGCGGTGGTGCTCAGCCAGAGCGCCACCACCCGGCTGGTGACCCGGCTGGAGGACCGCGGGCTGCTCGCCCGATACCTCTGCCCGACCGACCGGCGCGGCATCTACACCAACGTCAGCGAGGCCGGCCTCCAGTTGCTGGAGCAGGCCCGGCCGACCAATGACGCGGCCTTGCGCGAGGCGCTGGACGAGGCCGCCCGCAATCCCGAACTGGCGCCGCTGGTCAAGGCCGTGGAGTCGGTGGACGGGCTGCTGCTGGCGCCGCGCGGCTGACCTCTGGCCGCTGTCGGACCCCCGGCTTAGGGTCGATGGTGAGCAGGACCACGGCAGAGGGGGCCATCACCATGCACACTCCCGACCGATCGCAGCTCGCGCCCGCCAGGATCCGGCCCGCGGAGCTTCCGGCCGTGCTCGCCGAGGCCCGGTCCGGCGGCCCCGTCGACCACGCCCTGGTGCTGCTGAGCCTCTACGCGGGCCTGCGGCCGGGGGAGATCGCCGATCTGGCCGAGGGCGGCGCGGAGCGCACGGGCGACCGCTGGCGGGTCACGGTGGCCGGCCGCCGGGCCCGGACCATCGCCGTGCCCAGGGCCGTCGGGGCGGCGCTCGCGGTGCTGGCCGAGCGGCGGGCCGCGCACGGCGGCCCGTTCCTGCCCACGGTGCGCGACGCCGCCGACGTCGAGGAGGAACTGCACACGGTGCTGATGGACGCCCGGGTGGCCGACCCGCGCCCGTTCGGGCTCCGCGCCCACCTGGCCGACCGGCTCGCCGAGCTGGCCGCCGTGCCGACCGACCACCTCTTCGCCTACCTCGGTTCGGCGGGCGTCGATCCGGCGGTGCTGCCCGCCGGGTGGGACCTCGCGATCGCCGAGCTGATCGACCGGCGGCTGGTCGAGGAGTGATGTCCGGTCAGTGCATCAGCAGGGCGACCAGCCCGACCAGGCACAGGCCCGAGAGCATCAGCACCGGCAGGCCCACGAACAGCCCGAAGAGTGCCAGCTCGCCGATTCGCACCAGCACCGCCACGAACGGGTTCCGCTCGGGCTCCGCGGCCTGCTGCGGACGGCGCTGCTGCTGCGGCGCGCCGCGGCGGGCCTGCGTGGGCGGGGCCGCGCGCCGCGACCGCCGGCCGGAATCTGCGGGGCGGTCGGTGGGCGCGGACATGGGCTGACCTCCGGGGATCGACGTGGGCCGCCCGGCGCGGGGTCGGGGGCGGCTGGCCAAGACTCACACATGACCACGGGTGAAGATCGAGCAGGGTGGCACGTCGGTTCCACGGAGGGGTGGCGGGATCCGACGTTTCACCACGAACCACCCGGGTTGCCGCCGGCCCGGTCTCCCCAGCTGCCCGGTGAGGAGGCCCGCCCCCGGACGCCGGGGGCGGGCCTCGTTGCCGTGGTCAGAGCGCGAGCTGCCGCTCCAGCGAGGCCAGCGTGCTGTAGCACGGCATCACCTGGGCGATCGAGGAGTCCGGCTCGCGCCCCTCGCGGATCGCGGCGACGAACTCCCGGTCCTGCAGCTCGATGCCGTCCAGCGAGACGGCCACGCCGCTGACGTCGATCGGCTCCTCCTTGCCGGTGTACAGGTCGTCGTAGCGGGCCAGGTAGGTGCCGCTGTCGCCGATGTAGCGGAAGAAGGTGCCGAGCGGCCCGTCGTTGTTGAAGGAGAGCGACAGGGTGCAGATCGCGCCGCTCTGCGCGCGCAGCTGGATCGACATGTCCATCGCGATGCCCAGCTCGGGGTGGAGCGGGCCCTGGATCGCGTTCGCCTGGACGATCGGGGAGCCGGTCTGGTGGGCGAACAGGTCCACGGTGTGCGCGGCGTGGTGCCAGAGCAGGTGGTCGGTCCAGGAGCGGGGCTGGCCCAGCGCGTTGAGGTTGGTGCGGCGGAAGAAGTAGGTCTGCACGTCCATCTGCTGGATCCGGTAGTCGCCGGCCTGGATCCGCTGCCGCACCCACTGGTGGCTGGGGTTGAACCGGCGGGTGTGGCCCACCATCGCCACCAGGCCGGTGCGCTGCTGGGCGGCCAGGCAGGCCTCCGCGTCGCCCAGCGCGTCGGCCAGCGGGATCTCCACCTGCACGTGCTTGCCCGCCTCCAGGCAGGCCAGGGTCTGCTGGGCGTGCAGCGGGGTCGGCGTGGCGAGGATGACGGCGTCCACCCCGTCCATCGCCAGCACCTCCTCCAGCGAGCCGGCCGCCCGCTCCACCCCCTGCTCGGCGGCGAACTTCCGCGCGCTCTCCGGGCTGGAGCTCACCACGGCGGCGAGCTCCACGCCCTCGATCCGCCGCAGCGCCGCGGCGTGCTTGGCGCCGAAGGCGCCGCCGCCGGCCAGGGCGATCCGGACGGGCTGCTGGTCAGTCATGTCACTCCTTCCCGGCGGGCGCCTCGGCCCGCGGGTGGTTCTCCAGGATCAGGTGGCCGACGGCGGTGTTGGACGCCGGCACGTGGTAGAAGCGGTGCTTGAGCTCGACCGTGCCGGAGCCGTCCAGGTCGCCGAGCGCGCCGCGGGCGATCAGCCACATCACCAGCTCGATGCCCTCCGAGCCGGCCTGCTCGACGTACTCCAGGTGCGGCAGCGCGGCCAGCGCCGCCGGGTCCGCCACCAGTCGGTCCAGGAACGCGTTGTCCCACTCACGGTTGATCAACCCGGCGCGTGGACCCTGCAGTTGGTGGCTCATCCCACCGGTGCCCCAGACCTGCACGTTCAGCGGGCGGTGGTAGGAGCGGATCGCCCGGCCCAGCGCCTGCCCGAGCCGGAAGCAGCGCTCGCCGGAGGGCACCGGGTACTGCACCACGTTGACGTGCAGCGGGATCACCTTGCAGGGCCAGCGCTCGACCTCGCCGAAGACCAGCGAGAGCGGCACGGTCAGGCCGTGGTCCACCGGCATCTCGTTGACCAGGGTGAGGTCGAAGTCCGCGCGGATCAGCGAGTGCGCGAGGTGGGCGGCGAACTCCGGATCGCCCTCGATGCCCGGCACCGGACGGGGGCCGTAGCCCTCGTCGGCCGCCGGGTAGGCGGCGCCGGTGCCGAGCACGAAGGTCGGGATCAGGGAGAGGTCGAAGGCGGTGGCGTGGTCGTTGTAGACCAGCACCACCACGTCCGGCGGGTTCTCCCGGACCCACTCCCTGGCGTACTCGTACCCCGCGAACACCGGCTGCCAGTAGGGCTCCTGGGTCTTGCCGTGGTCCAGCGCGGCGCCGATCGCCGGCACGTGCGAGGTGAAGAGGGCGGCGGTGACCGCGGCGTGCTCGGCGGGCGGGGCCTGGTCGGCGTGCGCGGCCTCCAGCACGGCCCGGTCGATCCGGTTGCCCTCGATCGGGCGGCCGCCGCCCACCATCATCGCGCGGTACTCCTGCTCGGTCATCCCGGTCATCGAGCCCGCCATCTGCTGGAACGAAAGCCCCAGCGCGGCACCCCACTTGGCGAGGAAGTAGATGTTGCCGCCCTCGCGCACCGCCGCGTTGAGGTCGCGGTCGAGCAGTGCCCGCCGCTGCTCCTCGCGCAGCGGCCAGGCGTCCAGGTAGCCGCGCTCGTCGGCCAGGAAGGCGGCCCGGTTCTCGGCCGTCATCAGCGACATGCAGAACTGGTTGAGGTGGTAGCCCTTGGCGGACTGCTCGGCGTCGAAGACGGTGGTTCCCGGAACCAGCTTGTAGCTCTTGTCGATTGGCACTGCGGCCCTCCGATCGTGAAGGGGAAGGGATCAGTCGGCCTCGGGCCAGTAGAGGCGGGCCGGGTTGTCCACCAGCAGCCGCCGGCGCAGCTCGGGGGTGGGCGCGATGGCGGGGATGAAATCGACCAGCAGGCCGTCGTCGGGCATGTGGCCGGTCAGGTTGGGGTGCGGCCAGTCGGTGCCCCAGAGCACCCGGTCCGGGAACTCCTCGACCACCCGGCGGGCGAACGGGACCACGTCGCGGTAGGGCGCGGGCTCGCCGTCCACGGCCGGCGGGCCGGTCAGCGAGAGCCGTTCCGGGCAGCTGACCTTGCACCAGATGTCGGGCCGGGCCCGCAGGAATTCCAGGAAGGCCTCGAACTCCGGCCCGTGCGGGTCCTTGGCGACGTCCGGGCGGCCCATGTGGTCGATCACCAGCGGCACCGGGATGGCGAGGAAGAACTCGCGCAGCTCGGCCAGGTCCTGCGCCTCGAAGTACAGCACCACGTGCCAGCCGTAGGGGGCGATCCGCTCGACCACCTCCCACAGTGCCTGCCGCGGCGCGGCGTCGACCAGCCGCCTGACGAAGTTGAACCGCACCCCGCGCACCCCGGCCTCGTGCAGCTCGCGCAGCTCGGCGTCGGTGACGCCCGGCCGCACGGTGGCCACCCCGCGGGCCCGGTCGCCGGCGGCGCGCAGCGCGTCCACCAGGGCGGAGTTGTCGGCGCCGTGGCAGGTGGCCTGCACGATCACGTTCCGGTCGAAGCCCAAGTGGTCGCGGAGCGCGAACAGTTGCTCCTTGGAGGCATCGCAGGGGGTGTACTTGCGCTCGGGCGCATAGGGGAACCGCTCGCCGGGGCCGAAGACATGGCAGTGCGCGTCGACCGCGCCGGCGGGCAGTCCGTACTCGGGGGTGCTGGGGCCGGCGTACCAGTCCAGCCAGCCCGGGGTCTTCTCGAAGTCCATGACCGTCCTCAATCCTGGTAGCGCAGACCGAGCTTCGCCAGCTCTTCGCGCATCCCGTACATGTCCAGACCCAGTTCGCCCGCGCGGAACCGCTCGCGCTTGCCGGCCTCGTTCGCCTCCCGCTCCGCGGCGGTCCGGGCCACCTCGGCGGCCCGCTCGCGCGGCACCACCACCACGCCGTCGGTGTCGGCCAGCACCACGTCGCCGGGCCGGACGAGCGCGTTGGCGCAGACCACCGGCACGTTGACCGAGCCGAGGGTGGCCTTCACCGTGCCCTTGGCGTTGACCGCGCGGGCGAAGACCGGGAAGTCCAGCTGCTCCAGCTCGGCCACGTCCCGCACCCCGCCGTCGATCACCAGGCCCGCGCAGCCGCGGGCCCGGAAGGAGGTGGCCAGCAGCTCGCCGAAGAAGCCGTCCTCGCTCTCCGTGGTGCAGGCCGCCACCACCACGTCGCCCGGCCGGATCTGCTCGGCGGCCACGTGCAGCATCCAGTTGTCGCCGGGCTGCAGCAGCACGGTCACCGCGGTGCCGGACAGGCGCGCCTTGGGGTAGACCGGGCGCAGGTAGGGGCGCAGCAGGCCGACTCGGCCCATCGCCTCGTGCACCGTCGCCACGCCGAAGGCGGAGAGCGCGGCGACGGCTGCCGGGTCGGCGCGGGTGATCGAGGTGTGCACGACGCCGATCTCGGTGTGCTCCATCGGTTCCTCCGTGGGGTCTCAGCGGCCGGCCGCGGCGAGCCGGGCGGCCAGCCGGGGGTAGACGCGCAGGGCGTTCCCGGCGTAGACCTCGGCTCGCTGACGGTCCGTCAGGTTCTCGGTGGCGTCGACGTAGCGCCGGGTGTCGTCGAAGTGGTGGCCGGTGCGCGGGTCGATGTCCCGGACGGCGCCGATCATCTCGCTGGCGAAGAGCACCGAGCTGCTGGGGATCACCCGGGTGAGCAGGTCGATGCCGGGCTGGTGGTAGACACAGGTGTCGAAGAAGACGTTCTCCAGCAGCGCCTCCGGGTCCGGCCGGCCGAGCGCCATGGCCAGGCCGCGGAACCGGCCCCAGTGGTAGGGCACCGCGCCGCCGCCGTGCGGGATGACGAACCTGAGTGTCGGGAGGTCCCGGAACAGGTCGCCCTGGACGAGCTGCATGAAGGCGGTGGTGTCGGCGTTGAGGTAGTGCGCGCCGGTGGTGTGGAAGGCCGGGTTGCAGGAGGTGCTGACGTGGATCATCGCCGGGATGTCGTACCCGGCCATCGCCTCGTAGAGCGGGTACCAGCTGCGGTCGGTGAGCGGCGGCGCGGTCCACCGGCCGCCCGAGGGGTCGGGGTTGAGGTTGACCGTGACGGCGCCCAACTCCTCCACCGCGCGCCGAAGTTCCGGCAGGCAGCTGGCCGGGTCGACGCCGGGGGACTGCGGCAGCATGGCGCCCATGGCGAACCGGTCCGGGTAGAGGGCGCTGACCCGGTGGACCAGGTCGTTGCAGATCCGGGCCCAGACCGCGGAGACCTGGAAGTCGCCGATGTGGTGGGCCATGAAGCTGGCCCGGGGCGAGAAGACCGTCAGGTCGCTGCCGCGCTCGTCCATCAGCCTCAGCTGGTTGCGCTCGATCGCCTCGCGCAGCTCCTCGTCGGTGATCACCAGCCCGTCGGGGTCCGGGGCGGCGGCGCGGTGCTCGGCGGCGGCCACCTGGCGCTCCCGCCAGTGGGCCAACTGCGGTGGGGCGGTGGTGAAGTGGCCGTGGCAGTCGATGATCATCGGGTTCCGCTCCAGGGGTCAGTGGTGGGTGGGCCAGCCGGTGTACTGCTCGGCCAGGTAGGCGCGGCCGGCCCGGGTGCCCACCACGTTGTCCAGCTCGCCGAGCTGGCGCCGCAGGTCGAAGGCCGTGCCGCCGGGCGCGGTGTGCAGCAGCTGGGTCATCCAGCAGGAGAAGTTCTGCGCCCGCCAGACGCGTTGCAGGGCGAGCGGCTGGTAGGCGTCCAGCGCGTCCGGGCCCTCGGCGCCGAGCGCGCGCAGCAGCACCGGGGCCAGCACCCTGACGTCGTGCAGGGCCAGGTTGAGGCCGCGGGCGCCGGTCGGCGGCACGGTGTGCGCCGCGTCGCCCGCCAGCAGCAGCGAACCCCAGCGCATCGGCTGCTGGACGAAGGAGCGGAACCGCAGCACGGTCTTCTCGGTGATCGAACCCTCGGTGAGCCGGAAGCCGTCCTGCCCGGCCACCCGCTCCTGGAGGGTCTGCCAGATCCGCTCGTCCGGCCAGTCGGCCGCGGACTCCCGGGCGTCGCACTGGAAGTACATCCGCTGCACGGTCTCGGTCCGCTGGCTGATCAGCGCGAAGCCGTGTTCGGAGTGGGCGTAGACCAGCTCGGGCGCACTCGCGGGCGCCTCGGCCATGATGCCGAACCAGGCGAACGGGTACTCCTTGCCGTAGCGCGCCCGGTGCGGTGCGGGCACCAGCTCGCGGCAGCTGCCGCGGGAGCCGTCCGCGCCGACCACGTAGCGGGCCCGCAGCTCGTGCCGGGTGCCGTCCGGGGCGGTGTAGCGGACCTTCGGCTCGCGGCCCTCCGGCTCCAGCACCTCGGTGTCGCGGACCCCGAAGTGCACGGTGCCGCCGTCGCGCCGGCGGGCGTCGGCGAGGTCGGCGAAGACGGCGGTCTGCGGGTAGAGCCAGACCGAGGCGCCGACCAGCTCGGCGAAGTCGATCCGGTGCGCGCGGCCGCCGAACCGCAGCTCGACCCCGTGGTGCTCGTCGCCCTCGCGCAGGATCCGGTCGGAGACCCCGCTCTCCACCAAGTCCCGTGCGGCGTCGGCCTCCAGGATGCCGGCCCGGTGGGTGGTCTCGATCTCCCGGCGGGTCCGGGTGTCCAGCACCACGGTCTCGACGCCGGCTCGGCCCAGCAGGTGCGCCAGCATCAGGCCCGCCGGGCCCGCACCGACGATCGCGACGGGGACCGGCGTGACGGTGTCGATGACGGCATCGGCCATGGCAACTCCTGAGCGGCAGGGTGGTGAACACCCCGAACGCTGACAGCAGGAGCGCCACCCGGTCGCCGGTGTTTCCGTCAGGCGGAAGCGGCGGCGGAAGACTCGCTCAGGAGGCGCTGCCGGCGCGCCGCCCCAGCTCCTCGGAGATCCCGGCCGCCGCCCGCAGCAGCGGCTCGCGCAGCCCGCGCGCCCGGTCGGCGTCCCGCGCCGCGATCACGATCCCCAGGGTGGCGCCGACCGGCCCGGTCCGCCCGGTCCGCACCGGCGCGGCCACCGCCACCGTGCTCGCCGACAGCTGCCGGTCGCTGACGAAGACCTGCTCGCGGCGGATCCGGTCCAACTGGGCGCGGAGCAGCTTGGGATCGGTCACGGTGTGCGGGGTCCAGGCCCGCAGCGGCGCCGCCAGCACCTCCTCCTGCAACTCCCGTGGCGCGTGCGCCAGCAGCACCCGGCCCATGCCGGTGGAGCCGATCGGGAACCGGGTGCCGACCATGGTCAGCAGCTCCACCGAGCGGTGCCCGGCGATCCGCTCCACGAAGACCAGCTCGGTGCCCTCGCGCACCGCGAGCTGGATGTTCTCGTGCGTCGCCTCGTACAGGTCCTGCATGAACGGCAGCGCCGCGTCCCGCAGGATCTGGGTGCGCGGGCAGCCCGAGGCGATCTCCCAGAGCCGCAGCCCGACGTGCCAGGAGCCGTCCTCGGCCCGCTCCAGCGCGCCCCAGGCGGCCAGCTCGGAGACCACCCGGTGCGTGGTGCTCAGGGCGAGGCCGGTGCGCTGGGCGATCTCCGACAGGGTCTGCGAGGAGTGCTCGCGGTCGAAGACGGAGAGGATCTCCAGGACCTTTCCGGCCGCCGTGCTCCGGGGTGTGCTCATCCGGCCAGTCTGGCAGACCGGCGGCGGGCGGTCCCCGGACAGGCCGTACCATCACCCGGACACCCCAGCCCCCTTCAACAGCCCCCTTCAACGGAGACGAGGCGACGTGGAGCGCGAGATCACCGGCCTGTCCTCGATGGCCACCCGGCAGCTGCTGGCCGACCTGTCCGAGCGGATCGGCCGCAGCCACGGCATCCCGCTGCGGTTCGAGTCCGGCGGCGGGGTGGAGATCGCCCGCCGGGTCCGCGCGGGCGCCGAGGCCGACCTGCTGGTGCTGGCCGAGGACGCGCTGGCCGCCCTGGCCGCCGAGGGCCGGCTGCGCCCCGGCACCGTCCGCCCGCTCTGGGTCTCCCAGGTGGTGGCCGCCGTCCCGGTCGGCGCCCCCGCGCCCGCGCTCGGCACCGAGGCCGAGCTGCGCGCGGCCCTGACGGCGGCCGGCCGGATCGCCTACTCCACCGGCCCCAGCGGCACGGCCGTGCTGGAGCTGATCGCCCGCTACGGGCTCACCGACCGGCTCGACCTGGTGCAGGCCCCGCCCGGCGTCCCGGTCGGCAGCCTGCTGGCCGCCGGCGAGGCGGCGCTGGCCTTCCAGCAGCGCAGCGAACTGGCCGGCCTGCCGGGCGTGTTGGTGCTCGGCCCGCTGCCGGGGGAGGCCGCGATCAGCTCCACCTTCGCCGGCGGCGTGCTCGCCGGCGCGGTGGCACCGGAGCGGGCGCTCGCGGTGTTGGAGCTGCTGGCGACTGACGAGGCGTCAGAAACCGCCCGGGCCCGGGGAATGGCGCCCGCCGGGCGCTGAGCCGCACCAGCCGGCGCCCGCCCCCGATTCGGCAGCTGCTCAGTCCCGGGGGCGCCCGGTCGGGTCGCGGGCCGGCTGCTGCGGCGCCGTCCAGCTCTCCAGCAGCCGCAGCGCGTCGGCCGTCGGCGAGCCCGGCTCGACGTTGTAGACACAGATCGACTGGTCCTCGTCGCCCGGGACCTGGAAGGACTCGTAGGAGAAGGTCAGGTCGCCGACCACCGGGTGGTGGTAGGTCTTGCTGCCGTGGGTGCGGCGCAGCACCCGGTGGTCATTCCACCAGGTGGTGAACTCCGGGCAGTTGAGCGTCAGCTCGCCGACCAGGTCGGCGAGCTGACGGTCCTGCGGGTAGCGGCCGGCCTCCAGGCGCAGGATCGCCACCGTCTCGGCGGCGATCCGCGCCCAGTCGTGCACCCGCTCGCGGGCCAGCGGGTCGAGCAGGTAGTAGCGGGCCAGGTTGCGGCGGTTGGCCGGCAGCGCGTCGAAGTCGGTCAGCACGGCGCGGGCCAGCCGGTTGGCGGCCAGCACGTCGGTGCGGCGGCCGGTGACCAGGGCGGGCACGTGGTCCAGGGTCTGCAGCATCAGGTAGAGCCCGGGCCGCACCCGCTGCGCGGCGGGGGGCGTGCGGCGGGCGGTGCCGGGGCGGGCGAGCAGGTTGGTCAGGTGCTCGCGCTCCGAGTCGTCCAGCTGCAGGGCGCGGACCAGGGCCTCGAAGACCTCGGGGGAGGGGTTCTGGGCGCGGCCCTGCTCGAGGCGGGTGTAGTACTCGGTGCTGACCCCGGCCAGCCGGGCCACCTCGTCACGGCGCAGGCCCGGCACCCGCCGGGGCCGGGCGTCGGCCGGCAGCCCCGCGCGCTCGGGGGTGATCGCGGCACGGCGGTGGCGCAGGAAGTCGGCGATCTCGGTGTGACGGTCCATGTGATCAAGTGTGCGGCAAGGGGGCTGACGGTGCGTGGGGCTGGGTGGTACCGCCGGTACCAGCCCCGGCGGTACCCGTCCTCCCGTTGCCTGTTCTCCCGTTACCTGTCCTCCCGTTACCCGCACGGGCAGGGAATGCTGCGGCCCCCTGCGGGGCCTCGGCAGGTGGTGTTCTTGGTGTGTGCCCGGCGGCAGTCGCCGGAAGCCACCGAGAACCACAGCCCGAAAGGCACCTCCCATGTCCGTGCAGTCCCCTGTCACCACCGGCGGCACCGCCGCCGCCCGGACCCTCACCGGCCGGATCGCCGTCGTCACCGGCGCCTCCAGCGGGATCGGCGAGGCGACGGCCGAGCACCTGGCCGCGCTGGGCGCCAAGGTGGCCGTGCTGGCCCGCCGGGCGGACCGGCTCGCCGAGCTGGCCGCCCGGATCGAGAAGAACGGCGGCACCGCCCTGGCCATCGAGGTGGACGTGACCGACGCGGCCGCCCTGCGCGCCGCCGCCGACCGGATCGCCGCCGAACTCGGCGACGCCGACCTGCTCTTCAACAACGCCGGGGTGATGCTCCCGGCGCCGCTGGAGGAGCTGGCCACCGACCAGTGGCAGCAGCAGATCGACCTCAACATCAGCGGCCTGATGAACGCGATCGGCGCCTTCACCCCGCAGCTGGTCCGGGCCGCCGCCGAGCGCGGGGTGGCCGACCTGGTCAACACCTCCTCCATCGCGGCGCAGAACATCTTCCCCAACTTCGCCGTCTACAGCGGCACCAAGGCCTACGTCAGCCACCTCTCCCGCCACCTGCGGGCGGAGCTCGGCGCCAAGAAGGTCCGGGTGTCGGCCATCGAGCCGGGCATCGTCGGCACCGAACTGCAGGACCACGTCACCGACCAGGGCGCGCTGGACTGGCTGGCCGACTCCAAGGACACCATGGAGTGGCTGACCTCCCAGGACGTCGCCGAGACCGTCGGCTTCCTGGCCGCGCTGCCGCCCCGGGTCAACCTGCAGCAGGTCACCATCATGCCGACCGGCCAGGCCAGTTGATCCGCCGTGGGCTGCCGCGCGGGCAGGTCAGGAGGCGTAGACCGAGAAGCCCGAGACCTGCCCGGCCGGCCAGCCGGTGTTGGCGGTGAAGAGCAGCCGCAGGTAGCGGGCGGAGGCGCCGGACGGGTAGCCGATCGTCGCGGTGTTGCCGGTGGCCGGGTCGAACAGGTACCCGGCCGCGGCGACCACCGTGCCGAAGCTGCTCCCGTCGGTGCTGCCCAGCACTGTGACGGTCTGGGTGCGGGCGCCCCAGGCGCTGGACGGCGGCAGGGTGAGTACGATCCGGCGGGTGGTCACGGCCGAGCCGAGGTCCACCTGCAGCCACTGCGGGAAGGCGTTGTCGGCGCTCTCCCAGTAGCTGTTGGGATCGCCGTCCACCGCGTTGGCCGCCGCGTAGACCTGGGTGTGGGCGCGCTCGGCGACCGGCCGGTGCAGGGCGAGGTCCGGGTTGCCGCCGCCGCTGCCGCCGACCACCGGCGGGGTCGGGCGGACCGCGGTGAGGGCGAGTCGGCCCTTGAGCAGCCGGCCGCCGTCGGCGGTGAGCCGCAGGTAGTAGTCGGAGGAGCAGGCCGTGCCGTCCTCGTCCAGCGCCAGCAGGCCGGAGCCGGCCGGCAGCTGGCTCTGGTTCTCGGCGGTCTTGGCGATCTGGTTGCCCTCGCCGAACTCGTCGAACATCGAGATGTAGACGCTGCTCACCCCGGCCCGGGCCATGTTGTAGAACTGCCGCCACATGAAGTCTCCGTGGGCGCGCTGACGGGCCGACAGGTCGCCGGGCAGCACGCACGGCTGGTAGTCGATGCCGTGCGCGGCGCAGTCGGCCAGGTCCGGGACGGTGGCGTTGGTGTAGAAGTTGTCCGCGTCGGCGGCGGTGCCGATCCGGCCGACCATCCAGGGCGAGAGCATGTCGAAGGAGTGGTAGACGTCCAGGTACCCGGCGCGCGAGTCGCCGGTGCCGGTGCGCCACCAGGTCGGCACCCCGCCCATCACGTAGCAGCCCTGGGACTTGAACCAGGCGATCACATCGGCGCAGGCCGCCGGATCCCAGGGGTGGTTGGCGTCGTCGAAGCCGAAGCCCCAGATGCCGACCACCGGTTTGCCGTTCTGCCGGGCGTAGGCGGGCGAGGCGGTGTGCGCGGACATCTTCGCGCTCCAGTCCGCCTTGATCTCGGACTGCATCGCCGTCCAGCCGCTGACGTCGTACATCACGTAGAACTTGACGCCGTGCGCCTCCGCCGAGCTGCGCAGCCGGGCCGTCACGGCGTCCCGGGTCGGGCCCTCGCTGCCGTTGGGGTCGAACCGCTGCAACGCGGCGGTGTCGCAGCCGTTCTGGGCCATCCACTGGAGGTGGGTGTCGATGGTCTGCTGGTCGTAGGAGGAGAACAGGGTGGCCGGCGCCCCGCTGCCGAGGTTCGGGTAGGCGGTCGGGTACGTCCGGCTGAACTCCCTGGAGTCCGGCCAGGCCTTGATCACGTTGTTGCTGGGCGAGGGCGCCTGGGACCAGTTCTGGCTCCAGTGCCACCAGGCACCGATCGGCGCACCGTCGCCGGGGCAGGCGAACCAGCCCTGGTACCCGACGGTGACCTTCCCGACCACATCGCCGGCTGGACTCGCCGCCTGCGCAGCGCTGTTGAGACCGAGCCCGCCGACCGCGAGCCCGGCGGCACCGGCGGAGAGGGTGGACAGGAACGTGCGACGACTGACTGTCATGGGCCATCCCGGAGACAGGGCGGCCGGCAGGTGGGGTGGACGGCGGCCGCGCTCTGCCCGGGAGCGTATTGACGGAGTCGGGTCAGAGCAAGAGAGCGTGCTCTTTGCGCAAGACTTACTGTTTTTGACGCAAGAAATGTTCCGCCGTGGACTCCCCGTGCCGTCGTCCCGCAGCCGCTATCGTGTGCGGCGGCGCTGATGACCAGGGGAGGGGACAGCGACGTGGACATCGAACTCGCGGACGCGGTGGCGGCCGTGCGGGACGAGCTGCTGAAGGCCCAGAGCAGGGGGGCGAGTTCCGATCTGGGTTTCGAAGTCGGCCCGATCGAGATGGAGTTCGAGGTCGAGCTGCGGGCGGATGCCAAGGCCGCCGGCAAGTTCCGGGTCTGGGCGGTCTCGGCCGAAGCCGAGGCGGGCGTCTCGCGCGGGCGGACCCACCGGGTCTCGTTCACGCTGACACCGAAGCTGCGCGACGGCGGCGAGCTGCTGATCCACGGCTCGCCCGACGCCCTCGCCGGCCCGGGCGACCTCAGCGAGCACCAGGGCCGCTGACCGACGCACTCGGCTGAAGGGGACACATGACCCAGGACCGGGTTGTGCTGATCGACGGGCCGAACGGTCCCGGCTCCGGCTATGCGATCGGCCCGCAGCTCATCCTGACGGCGGCTCATGTCGTCGGCACGGAAGGGACGGTGCGGCTCTTCCGGCCCGGCAGCGGCGCGCTGCCCGCGACGGTGGTCTGGCGCGGCACCGGCCGCCTGGACGCCGCCCTGCTGCACGTCACCGACGAGCGCTGGCAGTGGGCCGGCACGGCCGGCACCCGTTGGGGCGAGTTCGTCACGGTCCTGGCCGACCAGCGGTGCGACGCCCAGGGGGCGCCCGCACTCGCCCAGTTCGACGGCGAGGGCAACCGGAAGACGTACACCGAACAGCGGCAGGTGCCCGGCACCGTCGACCCCGGCAGCGGATTCGTCGGCGACCGGTACCTGTTCACCCTGGACGGTTCCGTGGACGCCTGGCCGCGCAAGGAGCTGCCCTGGGGCGGACTCTCCGGCGCCGCGCTGTTCCACGGCAGCCTGCTGGTCGGGGTGCTCGTCGCCGAGACGCGCACCCCCGGGCACGCCGAACTCCAGGCCGTGCCGGCCTACCTGCTGCTGCGGGACGCCTCCTTCCATGCGGCACTGGCGAGGTACGGCGCGGACTCCGCGCGGTTGGAGCCCGCCGAGTTCGACCGCCTGGTCAGCCATGAGTCGCTGGGCCCGGTGCGCGCGGACGGCTCGCCGACCGCGCTGCTGCGGCCGGAGCGCGAGGCGGTCGGCTTCCACGGGCGGGACGAGCTGCTGGCGGAGCTGCTCGACTGGTGCCGGGAGGACGGCGTCGCGGCCCTGCTGGTGCACGGACCCGGCGGCCAGGGCAAGACCCGGCTGGTCCGGGAGCTGGCCCACCGCCTCACCGCGGCGGCCGACCACGGGCGGTGGACGACCGTCTGGCTGCGCCCCGCCGACCCGGTGGAGCCCCAGGACCTGGGCGTGCTGCAGGAGACCACGCGCCGGATGCTGGTGGTGCTCGACTACGCCGAGAGCCGGATCGACCAGCTGGCGGAGCTACTGGCGGCCACCAGGGAACGCACCACACCGTTCAAGGTGGTGCTGATCGCGCGGACCGACGGTGACTGGTGGGCGCAGGCCCGCTCCGCCAACGGCCTGGCCCGCGACGTGCTGTGGGCCGCCCGGCGGGAGGCTCTGCCGCCGTTGGCCGAGCATCCCGGTGATCGGCCCGCGCTCTACCGGACGGCGGCGCGGGCGTTCGCGGACCGGCTGCCGCCGCAGGACGGTCGGCCGCCGTGGCCCGTGCTCGCCGCCGCGTTGCCCGAACGCGACCTCGGCGACCCGGGATTCGCCAACCCGCTGACCCTGCACATGACCGCCCTGGCCGACCTGCTGGACGCCGCCGAGCCTGCCGCCGGACCGCACGGCGGCAACCCGGACGACGTCGAGAGCCGCCTGCTGGACCACGAGAACGGCTATTGGCACCGGCTGATGGTCGCGCGCGGCGTGACCGCCCGACAGGCGCCCGAGGCCGAGCTGTTCAAGGACGCCATGGCGGCCGCGATCCTCCTCGGAGCTGACGGTCCGTCAGAGCTGGACGAGGCGCTTCGCCGGGTGCGCGGGCTGGCCGACGAGTGGCGGCGCGGGCCGGTCGGTGACTGGCTCGCCGCCGCCTACCCGCCCGCCGCCGACGGCCCGTCGCACTGGGGCGGACTTCAACCGGACCGGCTCGCCGAACGCTTCGCCGGCCAGCGCGTGCTGGACCGGCGCCACTTGCTGCCGGCGCTGGTCGACGGCGCCGACGGTGCACCGGCCGTGCGGCTGCTCACCGTGCTCACCCGGGCCGCCGGCCACCGGCCGCTGCGGGAGCGGCTGGGCCCGCGGGTGACCCGTCTCTGTGCCGAGCACCCGGACCGGCTGGCGCTGCCCGCGATCGCCGTGGTGCCGCAGGTGGAGCGGCCGGAGCCGCTGCTGGAGGCGCTGGAGGTGCTGCTGGATGCGCCGGGGAACGGGGCGGATCGGCTGGACGAGTGGCTGGGTGCGCTGCCGAACAGCTCCTACCACCTCGGGCCCTGGGCGGTGCGGTTGCTGGAACGGCTGGTGGACCACCGGCGCGAGCAAGGCACGGAGGGTGGCCAGGAGCTGCTGGCGCTGGTCACCGCACTCCGGGAACTCTGCAGGCGCTACACCGACACCGGCGAGTGGGAGTCGGCACTGACGCCGGTCGAAGAGGCCATCGCCCTGCTCCGGCCCGCCCTGGCCGGTGGCGGACAGGCGACGCCGCACCGGGTGGCCCTTCGGAACAAGCTCGCCGGGTGCCTCAACAACCAGGCGCTGATCCTCGCCGAACTGGGCCGCCCGGCCGAGGCCCGGGGACCGGCCGAGGAGGCCGTCGCGCTCCACCGCGAACTGGCCGCCCTCGATGGGTTGGAGAAGCCCCGGTACCTCTCGAGCGCGCTCGGCACACTCGCTCTGGTCTGTGGTGAACTCGGCGACCTGACGGAGGCACTGCCGCTCAGGGAGGAGGTCGTTTCGCGTCTGGAAGGGCTGGTGGCCGACTCGGGCGATCCGCAGGCCGCCGTCGACCTGGCCCGCGGCCTCAACAACCTGGCGCTGCTCTACCGCAGGATCGGCCGCAACGCCCGGGGCCTGGAACGGAGTCGGCAGGCGCTGGCGCTGCTCCGTCCGCTGGCCCGCAAGCAGCCGGACGCTCTCGACCCGCTGCTGGTCGTGGTGCTGGGAACGCACGCGGCCTGTCTCGGGACCGCGGGGCGCGACGAGGAGGGGCTGCGGGCGATCGAGGAGTCGGTGGCCATCCGCCGCCGGCTCGCCGCCGGGCGCCCGGCGGCCTACCGCGACGGCTTGGCCAAGGCGCTCAACTCGCTCGCCATCGACCTGAGCCGGGTCGGCCGGAGCACCGAGGCGCTGGCGGTGGTGAGCGAAGCGGTGGAGATCTACGAAGAACTGGCGGAGCGTCAGCCCGGGGCCTACCGCGAGCCGCTGGCGATGACCCTCAACTCGCACTCCAACGAGTTGCGCGACATCGGGCGGTTCGAGGAGGCGGTCCGCGCGGCCGAACGCGCGGTCGCCATCTACGCCAGGCTGCACCTCGACCTCGACCACGCCTACGCGGCCGACCACGCGATGGCGCTCGGCACCCTCGGGCTCGGTCTGGAGAAGGTCGGCCGGCCCGAGGAGGCGCTGTTCCGGATCGAGCAGGCGGTCCGCATCCACCGGGCGCTCCCCGGTCGGCTGGCCGGCGCGGCCCGGCCGGACCTGGCCCGCTGCCTCAACAACATCGCGGGCGCGCACCGCCATGCCGGGCGGCCGGCGGAGGGACTGCCGGCCTGCGAGGAAGGGGTGCGGATCTGCCGGGAGCTGGCGGCCGAGGACCCCGAGGCGTTCACCCCGCTGCTCGCCAGGCTGCTCACCACCCGGGCGTACTGCCTGAACGAGACCGGTCGGCGCGAGGAGGCGGCGGAGGTGGCCGTCGAGGCGGTCACGGCGGTGACGCCCACGGTGGCCCAGCCGGAGTCGGCGGACATGCTCTCCGGGCTGAGCGCGCTGCTGAGCCTGGCCGGGCGGCCGGAGGAGGCGCTGGCGGCACTGCGGCCCGTGGTCGAGGCCCTGCGCGCACTGGCCCGGACCGATCCGGACCGGCACCAGCGGGACCTGCTGGTGACCCTGGACGGGTTCCGGTACCAACTCGCCGGCACCGGGCGGCTGGCGGAGAGCCTGGAGGTCGCGGCCGAGGTGCTGGCGATCCACCGGGCACGGTGGGAGGCGGGCCGCACACCCGAGCTGCGGGCGGCGCTCGCCCGAACCCTGGCCGGACACGGCGACGTGCTGCAGCAGTTGGGCCGGGGGAGTGAGGCGGCGGCGCACATCGCGGAGGCCGTCGAGCTGTGGCGCGGCATGCCGCGGCCCGAGTACGACGCCCACCTGCCCGGCCCGGCGCTCGCACTGAGCTCCCACGCCTCGGTCCTCTGGCTGGCCGGTGCGCGCGGCGAGGCGCTGGCGACCCTGGACCAGGCGGCCGAGGCCTTCGCACGGATGCCGGAGACCGCTCCCGTGCGCCACGCAGGGGTCGCGATGTCGCTGACCACTCGGGGCGGGCTGCTGGACGACCTCGGCGACCCGTCGGCGGTGGAGGTGATGGACCGTGCGGTCGAGTCGGCCCGGGCGATCAAGGGCAGCGGGCTGGAAGCCTTCGAGGGCATCGTGGCCAACGCCCTGGCGCTGCGCGCCCGGATCCGCGCCGACCGGGAGCCGCCCCTGCCCGGGGCGACCGCCGACGCCGCCGAGGCCGTCGCCGTCCACCGGCAGCTGCACCTGGCCAACCCCGGCCGCGGACCGGCACCGGTCGCCGGGGCGATGAGCGTGCTGGGGCTCTGCCAGGCCCGGGACGGCCGGGCCGAGGAGGCGGCGGAGACGACGGCACAGGCCGTCGCGCTCATCCGCGAGGCCCAGGACCCGAGCGGCCTGCTGCTGGCCGACGCCCTCTTCCTGTTCGCCGAGGTCCGCCGGATCACCGGCACCGACCTCGAACCGGCCCGCGCCGCCGTCCGCGAGGCCGCCGATCTGCTCCGGCGGGTCGCCGAGGAGCGGCCCGCCCTGGTCGAGTTCGGCCTGGCCAGGTGCGAGCGCCTGCGCGAGGCGCTGCAGGCGCGGTAGCGAGGTGGTGGGCCGGAGCCCACCACCTCAGGAGACTCCTACGCCAGGATCTCCCGCACCGCCCCCGCCGCGACCGTGCGGCCGCCCTCGCGGACGGCGAAGGTCAGGCCGGGCTCCAGCGGGACCGCCTCGCCCAGCGTCACCGTGGCCTCCACGGTCTCGCCGGGCAGCACCTGGCCGGTGCCGGCCGGCAGGTCGACGCGGCCGACCACATCGCCCGTGCGCAGGTAGAACTGCGGGCGGTAGCCGCTGGTGATGCCGGTGCGGCGGCCGCCCTGGGCGGTGTCCAGCAGGTGCAGCCGGGCGGTGAACCCGGTGTGCACCCGGGTGCTGCCCGGGACGGCCACCACCTGGCCGCGGCGGACCTCGCCGCGCTGCACCCCGCGCAGCAGCAGCGCCACGTTGTCGCCCGCCTCGGCGGACTCCATGGTGCGCCCGAAGGTCTCCACGCCGGTGACCGTGGACTCCACCCGCGAGCCGTAGCCCAGCACCGCCACCCGGTCGCCCAGGCGGATCCGCCCGCGCTCCACCGCACCGGTCACCACGGTGCCGCGGCCGGTGATGGTGAGCACGTTCTCGATCGGCAGCAGGAACGGGGCGTCGGTGTAGCGGACCGGGGTCGGCACGTACTCGTCGATCACGTCCAGCAGGCGGAGCAGCGCGGCCGTCCAGACCGGGTCGCCCTCCAGCGCGCGCAGCCCCGAGACCGGGACCACGGGCAGCCCGGCGCCGTCGTAGCCGTGCGCGGAGAGCAGCTCGCGCACCTCCAGCTCGATCAGCTCCAGCAGCTCGGGGTCGGCCCCGTCGGCCTTGTTGAGCGCCACCACCACGTGGTCGACGCCGACCTGGCGGGCCAGCAGCACGTGCTCGGCGGTCTGCGGCATCAGCCCGTCATGGGCGGAGACCACCAGGATCGCACCGTCCAGCTGGGCGGCGCCGGTGATCATGTTCTTCACGAAGTCGGCGTGCCCGGGCATGTCCACGTGCGCGTAGTGCCGGGTGGCGGTCTCGTACTCGACGTGCGAGATGTTGATGGTGATGCCGCGGGCGCTCTCCTCCGGGGCGCGGTCGATCCGGTCGAACGGCACGAAGGTGCCGGTGCCGCGGTCGGCCAGCACCTTGGTGATGGCGGCGGTGAGCGTGGTCTTGCCGTGGTCGACGTGACCCATGGTGCCGATGTTCAGGTGCGGCTTGGTGCGCACGAAAGCCTGCTTGGCCATCTCTCTTCGATCTCCGTGATTCGTCAGCCTGCTGACGGGACCTCAGCCACGAGCCACCTTCCCCGGACGAGGTCCCGGGATGGACGGACCCGGGGAAGGTCAGCTTCGTGCGCCGTCGAATGCGGCGGCTGCGAATGCCGGAGCAGCAGCCACCGCCCCCGCGACTGCGGGGTTCTCGGCGGTGGCGTACTGGGACATGCGCACCATGGTGGGGGTTGGACCCGGCGGTGCGCCAAGGGTTTTCCGGTCAGGGGCGGATGATCAGGGAGAGCTGATCAGGGGCAGAGGTAGACCAGGAGGTCGGCCTGCTGGTTGGCGGAGTGCGGCATGCAGCGGTCCTTGACGACCCGCACCCGGGGGTCGTCGCCGTCCACCACGTCGGGGCCGGGGACGAGGGCGCTGCTGATCTGCCCGGACGAGATCAGCGCGGCGACGTCGTCGGCGCTGGGGGAGGGCAGGTTCCCGGTGAAGCCGCCGATCACCCGGATGTGGGTCAGTCCGCCCATCACGTAGCTGTCGGCGGCGGTGGCCTGGAAGACCAGCACGTCATGGTGGTTGGCGCCGAGCAGCGCGTTCAGGTCGGCGCCGGACTTCATCATCGCGGACCAGTTCGCCGCCGTGGGACGGGACATGTACGAGCCGGCATACACCCCGGTGACCGCGCGCCGGTTGTGCGGCGCGGGCCCGGCCGGCTGCGCGAAGGTGCCCGAGGAGAGGAAGGGCGTGTCGAACGGGCCGGCCGAGCGGGCGAGCAGCCAGACACCGGCCGTCACGGGGCCCGCCACCAGCACGGCGAGGGTGAGCGCGGCCGCCAGCGCCCGGGCCGGTCGGCGGAGTCCGCCGCGCGCCCGGCCGTGGAGCAGCAGCACCGCGCCGGCCGCGATCCCGGCGAGCACCAACAGCCACCGCAGCACGGGGCCTTGGCCGTAGAGCAGGCCGGCGCTCCAGACGCCCTGGAGCACCAGCAGCACGGCCAGCAGGCCCCGGGAGCGGCGCCAGAGCGTGGTCACGGTGAGCCCGGTCAGCGCGCCGATGGCCGGCACCATGGTCGCCAAGTAGTAGTCGTGCAGCGCCCCGACGCCGCTGAACGCGACGGCGGCCACCAGCAGCCAGGCCGTCCAGAGCGCCACCGCGGGCCGCATCCGCCGCAGTTCGGCCCGCGCCTCGGGCAGCGGACCGGCGGCGCGCCGGGTCAGCGCGCCCGGCAGCCGGCGCGGCAGCACCAGGAGCAGCAGCACCGCGCCGGCCAGCGCCAGGGGCAGCAGCCAGCCGGTGTCCGCGCCCAGCGGTGCGGAGAGCAGCCGGTCCCAGGCGGGCTTGGCGAAGGTGCTCGCCGGGTAGACGCCGAGGCCGTGCTCCGGCGTCAGGTACTGCTCCAGGTGCGCCACCAGCGCAGGGTCCGGCTTCGTCAGCGGAGGCAGGCCGAAGTCGACGCCCTGGTTGAGCCGTTGGCCACCGTTGTAGCTGAAGACCTGCTCGAAGACCGAGTTGTTCGCGCTGCCGTCCGCCACCGGCCGGTCGGCCGCCGGAGTGAGCGTGAAGAAGAGCATCCAGGAGAGCGAGAGCGCCGCCGCCACCGTGCTCAGCAGCAGGCCGCGCAGCAGGGCCCGCAGCCGCGCCCCGCGCGGCGCGGCCGTGACCAGCGCCAGGACCAGGGCGGGGAGCAGGAACCAGGCCTCCGTCATCTTCGCCTGGAAGGCCAGCGCCACCCAGAGCGCCGCCGCCCAGCCCGAACGGCGCCGGCCCAGCAGCACCACGCGCAGCACCGCGTCCGCCGCGAGCAGCAGGAGCAGCAGGTAGAGCGGCTCGGAGAGGTTGCCTCGGGTGGTGGCCAGCGTCACCGGGCTCGCGGCCAGCACGGCCGCCGCGATCAGCGCGGGCGCGGCGCCGCCGATCCGGCGCACCGCGCGGTAGAGCACCAGCACCGCGAGGGTGCCCTCGATCACCTGGGGGAGAACCATCGCCCAGACCGAGTAGCCGAAGGCGCGCACCGAGAGCGCCTGCACCCAGAAGGCGCCGGGCAGCTTGTCGAGCGTGGTGGCGGCGGCGGGGTCGTAGGCGCCGTAGAAGAACGCGTGCCAGCTGCCGGCCATGCTGCGCACGCCGGCGGCGTAGTAGGTCTCCAGGCCCTCGCTGTCGAGCGACCAGGCGTAGCCGACGGCGGCGAGCGCGGCGATCAGCAGGAGCAGCAGCCGGGGGACGGTGCAGGCACGGCGCAGCAGGGCTCCGAACCGGGCACCGGCGGGGACGGGCGGGAGGGGAGCGGGTGCGGGGGCCGGCTCGGCGTCAGGAGCGGCGTCAGGAGCGGCGGGGGCCTCGGCGACGGGGGCGCCGGACGTCTCGGAGGTGTTGATGGTGTGTTGGCACGGCGTCACGACTCCACCAGCCGGGTGCCGTTCCCCCCTTTCTGGAGAGGCGCATCATGCCCGGTGCCGAGCGGTTCGATCAAATGTGCGGCCGGCGGGCGGCGGGATGGCTCGGGAGTGCGGCATTTGCGCACGCCGGACCGGGTCCGCGCGGGGTGGTCCCGCCGGTCAGCTCTCGAATCCCCGTTCGCACGATCGGGTGACAGCTGACCGGGCCGGCCCCGCCGCGCGGCCGCGGCTGCCACGCTCGAACCCTGCACCACCACCGGCCCGCGCGGCCCGGACGCGACCGGGACCGCCGCACCCCCCCCACGCCCGGCAGGAGACCGACCGGATGCTCAGCCTTCGCCAGACCGTCAGCGTCATCGTCTATGACGGGGAGTCCGACTCCGTGGTCACCGTCGAGTACTCCCCGCGGCCCTGGCTGCCGGAGCCGGCCTGGACGATCCCCGGCGGCAGGGTCGAGCCGGGGGAGCGGCTGGACGAGGCCGCCGTCCGCGAGGTGCGCGAGGAGACGGGGCTGACCGTCCATCCGGACGACCTGACCCTGGAGCAGACCGTGCAGGTGCGCGAGGCCTGGGACGGCTCCGGCCCGTTCCTGCTGCACGTCTTCGCCGCCTTCGGCTGGACCGGCGAGCTGGTGAACGCGGAGCCGTCCCGGCACTCCCGGGTGTGCTGGTCGCCCGCCTCCCGGCTGCCACTGCCGATGTTCCCCACCACCCACACCGCGCTGACCACCTTCCTGGGCTGCTCGGACCAGCGGTTCTTCACCCACGGCTGGGGCGAGCCGGCCGACCCGGGGGCGCTGGTGCGCGGCTGATCGAGCCCGGTCGCGGAGCGGTCGGGGGCGGGCGGCGGGCGGTCGGACCCGGGCTCCGGGGCGCCGGGTCCGTTCATCGGTGGACAGTATCTTGCGCTTTTCGGATGAGCGGCATGCGGCGGAGCGCCCGGCGGTACGTTGGCGGGCGAACCACAGCCCGAGAGCTCTCCCGCGGAGGTCTCCGTGACCGGTCGCCGCATCGCCTTCCTCTTCCCCGGCCAGGGCGCCTACCTGCCCGGCGCGCTCCGCCTGCTGGCCGACGAACCCGTGGTGCGGCAGACCGTCGCCGAGGTCGACCAAGCCCTCGCCGCGCTCGACCGCGAGCCGATCAGCCCGCTGCTGCTGGACGCGGCCGCACCCGCGCTCGCCGACCTGGCCCACCAGCGGCCCGCCGACCTGCACATGACGATCCTGGCCACCGAACTCGCGCTCTTCCGGCTGCTCACCGACCGGCTGGCGGTGCGGCCGGCCGTGCTGGTCGGGCACAGCTTCGGCGAACTGGTCGCGCTCACGGCCGGCGGCGCGCTCACCCTGGAACAGGGCGTGCGCCTGGTGGACGCGCGGGACCGGGCGTTCGCCGCCTGGCCGCCGCCGGCCGGCGGGCTGGTCGCGGTGGCGGCGCCGGCCCGGCTGACCGAGCACCTGATCGGGCTGCTGGACGACCCCGAGTTGGCGCTCGCCGCCGACAACTCGCCCCGGCAGTGCGTGGTCTCGGGCTCAGAGGCGGCCCTGGCCCGGCTGCGGTGGGCGACCGAGGCGCTGGGGATCACCAGCAGCCGGCTGCCCGTGCCGTACGCCTTCCACAACCCGCTGCTGGCGCGTGTCGCCCTGCACTTCAAGGGGCTGATCGCCGACCTGGCCCCCGCCCGCCCGGTCTGGCCGCTGTACTCCCCGGTGCTCGGGCGCCGCTACCGGGCCGCCGAGCCGATCGGCGAACTCGCCGTCGCCCATCTGCTGTACCCGACCGGATTCCGCACCGCGCTGCGGGAGTTGACGGACGGTGGGGTCGACCGCTTCGTGGAGTGCGGGCCGCGCGGGGTGCTGGCGGACCTGGCCGGAGCCGGCGCGGTGGCGGCACTGCGCCGGGCCACGGACCTCGCGGGCGTGGCGGCGGCGGTGGGAGCGGGAGTGGGGGGCGGGATGGCGGCGGGCGACGGCCGGACGGGGTGAGCCGGGCGCCCCCCGCCTCATGGCGTGACGATCGCGAACCCGGGTCCGGTTCGCTCAAGCAGCCCCGCCACGACCGGCATGGTCCGTCCGGGGGAGGGCCGGCCCGGCGCCCGCCCCCAGCACGATCAGGTGCCCCGCCGACGGCAGCTCCGGGCGGCGATCGGTCCGGCGCCGGCCAGGACCTGATCTGCCGTCACGCGCGCGGTCCGGCGCAGGCGGCCGGGTGGGGAGTCGTCATGCGATCAGCTTCGCCAGCGGCGGACGCCGCGTCACCTCGGGCGGCCGTTCGGGGGACGGCTCCCCGGTTTCCCCGCCCGGGTACGGGGCAGACGCCTGACCCCGGACCGATCGCAGGAGGCCGAAGTGAGCCGCCCACCGCGCACCGCCCCGAGCCGTTCGCAGTCCGCCGAGCGGGGGCCGGGCCGGCTCCGGTTCGGCGTGGAGGAGGAGTACCTGCTGGTCGACCCCGCCACCCACCGCACCGTCGCCCGGGCCCCCGAGGTGCTGGCGCGGGCCGCCGTGGAGCTGGGGCCGCGGGCGCAGCCGGAGTTCCTGGCCACCCAGGTCGAGGCCTGCACCCCGCCGGTGGACACCCCGACCCAGCTGCGCGCCGAGCTCACCGCGATGCGCCGCAGCATGGCCCGGGCGGCGGCCCGCTGCGACTGCCTGCTGGTCGCCTCCGGCACCGCCGTGCTGCCCAGCCGGCACCCGCTGCCCGTCACCGACTCGCCGCGCTACCGCACCATCGCCGACCGGCACGGCGGACTGGCCGACGGCTTCGGTGCCGAACTGTGCGGCTGCCACGTCCACCTGGGCGACCTCGACCGGGCCGTGGCGCTGCGGCTGAGCGGACTGCTCCGGCCCTGGCTGCCGATCTGCCAGGCGCTCAGCGCCAACTCGCCGTTCGTCGAGGGCCGGGACCACGGCTTCGCGAGCAGCCGCTCGCTGGTCCACCGGAGCTGGCCGACCGTCGGCCCCGCGCCGCTGCTCGACCTCGACGGCTACGAGCGCACCGCCGACGCCCTGGTGGCGGACGGTCCGCTGGTGGACCGTCGGATGATCTACTGGTATGCCCGGCCGTCGGAGCACCTGCCCACCCTGGAGGTCCGCGCCTTCGACGTCAGCACCGAGCTGGAGACCACGGTGCTGCTGGCCACCCTGCTGCGCGGGCTGGCCTGGTCGCTGCTGGCCGACCCGGAGCCCGCGCCGGAGGCCCCCTTGCTGGAGGCGGCGCACTGGCAGGCGGCCAGGACCGGACTGCGCGGCGCCGCACTGGACCCGGTGGACGGGCGCCGGCTGCCGGTGGACCAGCAGCTGCACCGGCTGCTCGCCCGGGCACTGCCGGGCCTGGCCGCGCACGGCGACCTGGCCTCCGCCCGGTACCTGACGCAACGTCTGCGGGCGCGCGGCACCGGGGCGGACCGGCAGCGGGCGGTGCGGGAGCGGCGGGGCAGCCTGCACGCCGTGGTGGCGTGGCTGGCCGCCGACTTCCGGCACGAGCTCATGAGCTGACACATAGTCAGCTCAACGCGGCATCAGTACGCCACTCAGTACGGCAGCGGACGGCCCGACGGCGTTCGCAGGTCGAGCGGGGGCCGCGGTCGCCGCACGCTGGGGCGCTGCTTCACCAACCTGGTCCCGGCCATCTCCCTCACCTCCTCCGCCCCTCGGGGTCGTGCGGGAAGTCTGCCCACACGGACGGATTCCTATCCACCCGGACACCATCGAGTGCACCCGCATGGACCGACGCTCCCCGGGCAGACGCCCGGAACGAACGGCGACGCGGAAGGAGGTGCGGCCATGACCGCCGGATCGGACCTGCTGACCGAGCTGTCGGCCGACCACCGGACCATTCGGGAACTCTGCACCGAGTTCGGCGGGCTGCCGCCCGGCGACGGCCGGCGCAAGCCGCTGCTGGACCGGCTGGCCGCCCTGCTGGTGCGGCACGGCCGCACCGAGGAGGCCTGCCTCCACCCGCTGCTGCGGCACCGGCCCGACCACGAGGCGGTGGCGGGCCGCGGCCGCTCCGAGCACCGGGCGATCGCCGAACTGCTGACCGAGCTGACCTGGCGCGCACCCGACGCACCCGGGTTCGACCGCCTCGCGGCGGACCTGGTCGCCCGGGTCACCGCGCACCTGGACGCCGAGGAGGCGACCGCCTTCCCGGCCGCGGCCGGGGCCGCCCCGGCCGGCGAGCTGGACCACCTCGGCGAACGGGCCCGGCGGTCGCGCACCGGCGGCCCGGCCACCGAGCACGCGGCGGCCGGCGGCCTGCCGGGCACCGCCTGACCGCCTTCAACGGGACCTCGACAGGACTTCAATGGGACTTCGAGGGGACTTCGAGAGGAGGAGCCATGACCACCAAGCCGACGCAGCCGCTCGCCCCGCTGAGCGGCCCCCACTGGAGCCTGGACCAGGCCCTGGTGCACACCCAGGCCGCCGCCCTCGGCTGGACGGTCGACTGGGAGCCCGCCGGGCCGCCGCGCAGCGCCGCCGGGCGGTTCCGGATGGTGCGCGGAGACTGGGAGTTGACCGCCGTCTTCTCGCACGACGGATCGCTCGCCTACGGCCGCTCCCGCGCCGCGGACCGGTCGGAGGCGGAGTTCGGGCTGATCGGCGTGCTGGACGCGCTGGAGCAGCACACCCCGTCCACCGTCCACCGCGCCCCGCCCACCCGGGCCGCCCCAGCACCGGTGCGCCGGGGCCCGCCCGCCGGCGAGACGCCCGAGGGCGAGGGCAGCACCACCGCCGGCATCTCGGTGCCCGAGCCGCCCGAACTGCGCACGGCCTGGGGCGCCTGGCCGATGCTGCTGATCGCCCTGCTGGTGCTGAGCGTGCTGGTGTTCATGGTGGCCCGGATCTTCTCGTGGTGACGGGCGAAGGCCGGCCGAGGCCGAGGAGTGACCGAGACCGAGGAGTGACGATGGCGACCGTGCCCGACTACGACGACCCGACGCTGGAGTCCTACCCGCTGCCCGAGCCGCCCGCGCTCCCGGACCCGCCGGAGCCGGTCGCGCCGGCCGTCCCGCCGGATCCGCCGGCCCCGCCCGGCACGCCCGAGCTGCCGCCCGACCCGGCCGACCCCGGCCCGTCGGACCCCGGGCAGCCCGGGGAGCACCCGGAGCCGCCCGACTGACCCGGCTCGACCCAGCTCACCCCGCCAGCTTGGAGCGGACCAGCGCGGCAGCCAGCCGCGCGCAGTCGCCGCCGGGGGCGAGCGCGGCCAGCTCCGCCGGCGTGCCGGGCAGGCCGAGCTCGTCGGCCCGGCCGCGGGCGGCGCGGTCGAAGGCCGGCCGCAGCTCGGGCCAGACGGTCTGGGCCTCCCGGCAGAAGATGTCGGCGCCCGTCGGCCCGATCCGCGGCACCTCCTGGAGCAGCCGCCGCACGGCCGCCGGGGAGCCGTCCGCCTCGGCGCGCAGCCGCCGCAGGTCGCCGTGCCAGCGGTGCAGCAGCAGCTCGGCGCCGTCGTGCAGGGCGGTGGCGGTGCTCTCGTCATAGCGGCGGTAGTGGGCCCGGCCCAGCGCGTCGACCACCGACTGCCAGGAGGCGTCGGCCATCGCCCGCGGGGTGCGCAGCCCGTCGCGGGAGAGCTCGCGCGCGGCGTCGACGGCGAGGTCCGCCTTGATCCGGGTGGCGCAGAGCACGCTCAGCACCAGCAGGCGGTAGAGCGGCGAGGGCGCGTTCCGCAGCCGGATGCCGGCCTGTTCGGCGTAGGTCTCGCCGTGCTCGCGCAGCAGTTCGCGGACGGTCTCCCGATCGGTCATGGCACGCCCCTCTCGCTCTCGGCGGGCGCCTTTCCGGCCTGCGGCGGAGCGAAACCGCCGCGGGCGGTTGACGGCGGCCGACCTGGGTAGGTGCGCGGGTGGACCGTGGTGCACAAGCGGTCCCCATCACCTGAAGCAGCCGGGTGTCAACGATTCGCGTACACGGGCAGTGGCCTTGAACCGGCCGGCCCGACGCGCCGGTTCACCCTGCCAGGAGATGGACACGATGCCTGCTCCGGCGACCGCCACCGAGCCCACCGAGCCCACCGAGCCCACCGAGACCACCCCGCCCACCGACACCGCGCTGCCGCGGCTGAGCCGCGCCGCACTGCGCGCCATGGGCAAGACCGAGGCCCGCGAGCTGAGCGACGCGCTCTTCGCCCGGCTGGCCGCACTGCCGCGCGAGAGCGCCGACTACAGCTACGTGCGCGGCACCATCATCGAGCTGAACATGCCGCTGGTGCGGTTCGTCGCCGCCCGCTTCCGGCACCGCTCCGAGGAGATGCAGGACCTGATCCAGATCGGCACGGTCGGGCTGATCAAGGCCGTGGACGGCTACCGGCCGGACCGCGGCGTCGAGTTCCTGACCTACGCGATCCCGACCATCTCCGGCGAGATCAAGCGCTGGTTCCGCGACACCTCCTGGGCGGTCCGGGTGCCGCGCAGCGTGCAGGAGCTCTACCTGACGGTGGTGCGCGGGGCCGACCGCCTGGAGCAGAAGCTCGGCCGGGCCCCGTGCACGGCCGAGATCGCCGAGGCCCTGGGCCTGGCGGCCGAGGAGGTGCTGGCGGGCCAGGCGGCCGCCCGGGCCTGCCGCACCGACTCCCTGGACGCACTGCGCGACGACGAGGACCCGGCCGGCAGCTCCCTGCTGGACCGGCTCGGGCAGCAGGACGGCGAACTCGACCTGATCGAGTTCCGGGTGTCGGTCCGCCCGCTGCTCGCCGCCCTGCCCGAGCGGGAGCAGCGGATCCTGGCCCTGCGGTTCTGGGGCGACCTGACCCAGAGCCAGATCGCCGAGCGGGTCGGGATCTCGCAGATGCACGTCTCCCGGCTGCTCACGGCCACCCTGCGGGACCTGCGCGAGCGGCTGAACGAGGAGCCGGAGCCCGAGCCCGCCGACTGACCGCGGCCTACGCTGGAGGCCACGGAAGGGCGGCGGTCGATGTCGGATGAGCAGCTGAGCCCGCAGGCCGCGGTCGACCGGCTGCGGGCCGAGCTGGAGGGCCTGCGGCGGGCGATGCGCACCCGCGCGGTGATCGAGCAGGCCAAGGGCGCGCTGGTCGAGCGCGAGCGGATCACCCCGGAGCAGGCCTTCGAACGGCTGGCCCGCGACTCGCAGCGGGAGAACCGCAAGCTGTCCGAAGTGGCCGCCGAACTGCTGGCCGCCGCGGCACCACCGCCCAGCGCCGCACCGGCGGCGGCGCCCGCAGCCGCACCGGAGCCCGAGCCCGAGGGCGCACCCGCCGGCCCCGTGACCGCCCCCCACCCCCCGCCCACCCCCGGCGACGTGCGCTACCACCTCGCCGCCTCCGCCATCGGCGCCACCGCCGACGGCCGCGACCTCGCCCACGCCCTCGCGGAGACGGCGCTCGCCCCGATCGGCGTGACCGCGCTCGCCGTCGCCGCCCTGGAGCCCGACGGCGCCCTGCGCCTGGTGGCCGCCCACGGGGTGGCGGCCCGGCGGGCGGCGCAGTGGCAGCGCATCCCGCCCGCCGCCGGCGTCCCGCTGGTCGAAGCGGTCCGCCGGGCCGCACCCGTCTGGGACGAGGGCCCCGCCGACCGGGCCGTGCTCCCCGGCGGCACCCGCTGCGCGCTGCCGCTGCGGCTGCGCGACCGCACCGTCGGGGCAATGGCCGTCGCCTGGCCCGGCAGCGTCCGCCGCGACCCCGGCATCCAGCGCTACCTCGCCGCGATCGCGGGGCTCTGCGCCGCCCGGCTGCCCCGCATCGAGCCGCCGGCGGGCTCCGAGGAGCAGTGGTTCACCGCCGTGCTGGACGCCCTCGCCGAGCCGGTGCTGCTGCTCGCACCGGTCCGTGACAGCGACGGGCGCCCCCACGACCTGCGGGTGACCCACGCCAACCCCGCCGCCGCCGGGGACCCGGTCGGGGGGCGGATCTCCGAATCCCACCCGGACCTGCTGCCCGAGCTGCTCGACGCCCTCGCCCAGGACCGCCCGCTGCTGCGGCGCACCCCCACCGAGACCGTGCGCGCCGTCCCGCTCCGCGACGGCCTGCTGCTCAGCCGCGACCACCCCGACCCGGCCGCCCGGCTGGCCGGCCTCGGCAGCTGGCAGTGGCCCGCCGGCCGCGACCGCGACCACCTCGCCTGCTCGCCCGAGGCCGCCCGGCTGCTCGGCCGCCCGGGCGCCGACACCGTCCCGCTCGCCGCCGAACCCGAGCTCCGCGAGCTGATCGGCCGACTGATCGACAGCCGCCCCGGCGCCCGGCTCGACCGGGAGCTGCGCACCCGCGCCGACCGCACCCTCGCCGCCACCGCCGAGGCCGCCGGCGGCCGGCCCAGCCGGGTGCACGGCATCCTGCGCGACATCACCGAGCGGCGCCGCACCGACCAGGCGCTCGCCGAGCAGCGCCGCACCACGCACACCCTCCAGCACGCCCTGCTCGCCGCCCCGCACGGCCCGGCCGTCCCCGGCCTCGAGGTGGCCGCCCGCTACCTGCCCGCCGAGCGCGAGGCCCAGGTCGGCGGCGACTGGTACGACACCCTGGCGCTCCCCGACGGCCAGGTGCTGGTCGCGGTCGGCGACGTCTCCGGCCACGGCCTGCCCGCCGCCGCCGGCATGGCCCAACTGCGCTTCGCCCTGCGCGGCCTGGCCTTCACCGGCGCGCCGCCCGAGGAACTGCTCGCCCGGCTGAACGGCATGCTCTGCCACCAGGGCAGCCGCTACATCGCCACCGCCGTCTGCGGCCTGCTCGACCCGGCCACCCGCACCCTGCGCTGGGCCCGGGCCGGCCACCCGCCGCCGCTGCTGCTGCGCGGCGGCCGCACCGCCGTGCCGGACAGCCCGCCCGGCCTGCTGCTCGGCGCCGTGCCCGAGGCCCGCTACGGCCGCGCCGTGCTGCGGCTCGCCCCGCACGAGACCCTGCTGCTCTACACCGACGGCCTGCTCGAACGGCGCGGCGAGGACCCCGGCCGGGCGCTGGAACGGCTGCGCCGCGCCGCCGCGACCGCCCGCACCGCCGGCCTGGAGAGCCTGCTCGACCACCTGCTGCGTCGCCTGGACGCCCCCAACCCGCTGGACGACACCTGCCTGCTCGGCCTGCGGATCACCGCCTGAGCCCGCGGGCGTTTGCCCGGCTCGGCGCCGGGCACACGCTGCGTCAGGACCACCGGAGGTGGCATGCGTGATGGACGGCCGGCAGGCGGCGACGGGACCGGCCCTCACCGTGTCGGTCCGGCCCTGGGCGCGCGGCGCGGTGGTGGTGCCCGAGGGCGAACTGGACCTCGAGACCGCCGGCCTGCTGCGCACCGCGCTGGACCGCCAGCTGCGCCGCATCGACCAGTGGCTGCTGGTGGACTGCACGGACCTGCGGTTCTGCGACTCCACCGGCCTCAGCGTGATCCTGCGCGCCCGCGCCGCGGCGGCCGCCGGCGGCGGCGGACTCGACCTGGTCGCGCCCCGTCCCTCCCTGCGGCGGCTGCTCGCCCTCACCGGCACCGAGGACTTCTTCCGGGTGCACGCCACCATGGCCGAGGCCGAGGGAACGGTGGACGGCCCCGGGCCGCCGGCCGTGCGAGAGTGAGAAGGGGAACGCACCGGAGGACGGTGAGGTGAACTCATGACCCGAGCGGCGGGCCCGGCAGGACCAGGGGGTGAGGAGGCGCTGCGCGGACTGGTGGCCGGCCTGACCGCCGTGCGCGACGGCGATCTGACGGTGCGGCTGCCCGAGACCACCGCCGGCCTGCTCGGCGAGATCGCCCGGGTCTTCAACGGCACCGCGGAACAGCTGGCCCTGGTCGCCACCGAGGTCACCCGGGTCTCCCGCGAGGTCGCCGAGGGCGACCTCACCCGGTCGATCACCGTGGACGCCCCCGGCGAGTTCGGCGAGCTGCGGGACGACATCAACGCGATGGTCGAGTCGCTGCGCCGCACCACCCGGGACAACCGCGAACAGGACTGGCTCGAGACCAACCTGGCCCGACTCACCGGCTTCGGCGAGGGCGGGCGCGACCTCGCCGGCGCCGCCGACCAACTGCTCACCGAACTCGCCCCGCTGGTCGGGGCCCAGTACGGCGTGCTCTACCTGGCCCGGGAGGGCCCGGACGGCACCGAACTCGCACCCGTCGCCGGCTACGGCACCGCACCCGGCGGCTCCGACCGCAGCTTCCGGCTCGGCGAATCGCTGGTCGGCCAGGCCGCCCGGGACCACCGCACCCTGCTGGTCCGCGACCTGCCGCCCGGCTACGCCACCATCCGCACCGGCACCGGCTCCGGCGACCCCGCCGAGCTGATCCTGCTGCCCGTGCTGCTGGAGGACCGGCTGCTGGCCGTGCTCGAACTCGCCTCCTTCCGCCCGTTCAGCCCGCTCCACCGCGACCTGCTGGACCGCCTCGCCGCGGCCCTCGGCATCACCGTCGGCTCGCTGCTCGCCACCGCCCGCGCCGACGAGCTGCTGCAGCAGGCCCGCCGGCTCACCGGCGAACTGCGCGCCCGGCAGCGCGAACTGCAGGACTCCAACGCCGAACTCGCCGAGAAGGCCGAACAGCTGGCCCAGCGCAACCGCGACATCGAGGGGAAGAACCTGGAGATCGAGGAGGGCCGCCAGGAGCTGGAGGAACGCGCCCTGCAGCTCTCCCGCACCTTGATGTACAAGTCCGAGTTCCTGGCCAACATGAGCCACGAGCTGCGCACCCCGCTGAACAGCCTGCTGATCCTGGCCCAGCTGCTGGCCCAGAACAACGAGGAGAACCTGACGCCCAAACAGGTCGAGTACGCGGGCGTCATCCACTCCGCCGGCTCCGACCTGCTGCAGCTGATCAACGACATCCTGGACCTCTCCAAGGTGGAGGCCGGCAAGCTGGAGCTCGCCCCCGCGAGCTTCCCGCTGGTGCTGATGGATCTGATGATGCCCGAGCTCGACGGCTACGCCGCGATCGCCGAGATCCGCCGCTCGCCCCGCTACCGGCGACTGCCGATCATCGCGCTGACCGCCAAGGCGATGCCCGGCGACCCCGCCAAGAGCCTGGCCGCCGGCGCCGACGACCACGTCAGCAAGCCGGTGGACACCGCGGAACTGCTCACCCGGATCGGCCGCTGGCTGGACCGGCGGGCGCCGACCAGTGAGGAGGGCCGGTCCGATGACCGGGACACCCGGCGGTGACCCCCGCCTGCAGATCCGCGCCAGCCGCGGACCCGACGGCACCACGGTGCTCGGCCTGACCGGGGACCTGGACCAGGACAGCGCCGAGGAGCTGCGCCGGGCCCTCGCCGAGGCGCTGGCCGACTCCGCGCCGCGTCTGCTGGTCGACCTCACCGGCGTGGGCTTCTGCGACTCCACCGGTCTCAACGTGCTGCTCCGGGCCCGGCAGGGCGCGGACGGCCGGATCGAGCTGTGCGGGCTCGGCGAGCAGGCCGCCCGGCTCTTCGAGGTGACCGGCGCCGCCACCGTCTTCACCATCCACCCGACGCCCGCCGACGCCCTCGAGACCGGCGGCTGAGCCGGGAGGCCCGCGGATGTCCGACCTGCGCCGCCTGGCACTGCCCGAACCGATCACCGGAACCGTCGGGCGCTGCCGCTGCTTCGCCTTCGACGCGCTGGTCGACTGGGGCTGGCTGCCCGGCGCGGACCACCGGATCCGGCTCGCCGCCCAGGACGTGCTGCTGGTGGTCTCCGAACTGGTCACCAACGCCTGCCTGTACGGCGGCGGGCCGGTCGAGGTGGCGCTGCGGCGGCGGGACGGGCTGATCCTGGTCGAGGTCTCCGATCGCGACCCCAGCCCGCCCGTGCTGCGGCCGGTGCAGAACGGGGCCGCGCCCGGCGGGCACGGGCTGCGGGTGGTGGCCGTGGTCAGCACCGCCTGGGGGAGCCGGCCGCGGGACGGCGGCAAGACCGTCTGGGCCGAGGTGGCGGCCCGCTGACCGGTCAGCGGATCCGGATCACCACCAGGCTGGCGTCGTCCTCGGTGTCCCCCGTGCTGCGGGCCAGCAGCTGGTCCGCCTGCTCGGCCACCCCGTCCGCCGGCAGCCCCTGGACGCTGTCGCGCAGCGCGGCCAGGCTGCTGTCCAGGCCGGTGTCCCGGCGCTCGATCAGCCCGTCGGTGTAGAGGAAGAGCGTGTCGCCCGCCCGCAGCGGGGTGACGGTCTGCTGGTAGCGCCTGCCACTCGCCGCGCCCAGCAGGATGTTGTGCGCCCGATCCAGCAGCACCGCCCGCCCCTGGCGCAGCAGCAGCGGCGGCAGGTGTCCGGCGCTCGCCCAGAGCAACTGCCGCCGGTGCGGGTCGTAGACCGCGCAGACCCCCGTCGCGGTCGGCTGGCCGGCGGTGAGCAGCGCCACCTCGTTCAGCCAGCCCAGCAGCCGGGCGGGCGGCTGCCCGGTCAGCGCCAGGCCGCGCAGCGCGTTCCGCAGCGCCACCATGCCGTTGGCGGCGTCGATGCCGTGCCCGGCCACGTCGCCGACCGCCAGCATCACCCGGCCTTCCGGCAGCGGCAGGACGTCGTACCAGTCGCCGCCGACCCGGTACTCCTGCCCCGCCGGGCGGTACCGGGCGGCCACCGCCAGGCCCGGCAGCTGCTGCGGCTCCGGCACCTCCGGCACGATCGCCTGCTGGAGCTGCAGCGCCAGCCGGTGGCGCAGCGCCGACCGCTCGCGCACGGTGGCCAGCTGGTCGAAGGTCGCCTCCAGCGCCACCTCGGTGTGGTGCTGCACCGAGACGTCCTCGAGCACCCCGGTGATCCCGGTCAGGGTGCCGTGGGTGAGCACCGGCTCGGCGAGGATCCGCAGGTGGCGGTGGCCGCCGTCGGGCCGCCGGGCCCGCACCACCAGCCGCAGGCTCTCCTGGTGGTCCGTCAGCCGGCGGACCGCGCGGGCCAGCTCCTCGCCGTCGCCCGGATCCAGCAGCGGGGCCAGCTCGGCCAGCGGACGCGGCAGCGCGTCCGCGTCCAGGCCCAGCAGCCCGAAGGCGTGCTCGGTCCACCGGCTGGTGCCGGTGGACAGGTCGTCCTCGAAGGCCCCCAGGCCGGCCAGCGCGCCGACCACCCGCAGGATCGAGAAGCCGTGTTCCAGAGCGCCCGAGTGCCAGAGCACCACCGTCCGCTCGCCGTCCACCGGCAGCACCCGGACGTTGGTCAGGGTCCCCGGCTCGCCGGGTCTGTGCTCGGCCGGCAGGTGCGCGGCGGTCCGCGGGGCGCGCGCCTCGCGGACCCGGGCGACCAGCTCGGCGAGCGCCGGGGCCGGGTAGGGGAGCAGCTGGTCCAGCGGCGGCGGGTCGGCCGGCAGCGGCCGGGCGGCGGCCCGGCGGGCCGCCCGGTTGGCGTGCTCCACCAGCAGCTCGCCGGAGACGGCCGGTCCGTGCAGCACGATCGCCGGGTGGGCCAGCAGGTCCAGCAGCGAGGTCAGCACCGGGCGCGGCAGCGGTTCGGTGCGGTCGGCCGCCGCCAGTACCCGGCCGGCCACCTCGGTCAGCCCCAGCAGCTCCCGGCGCAGCTCCGGCGGCAGTTCGGCCGGCGCCGGCCAGCAGACCAGCAGCACGCCCAGCGGGCCCGAGCCCGCGCGCAGCGGCAGCACCGCCCGTCCGGCCCCCGCCGGACGGGGCAGCCGCTCGGGCCCGTCCGGCCCGTCCGTCAGCCAGCACGGCAGGCCCCCGGCGAGCACCCGGTGCAGCGGGCCCGGCCAGAGCGGCGACAGCCAGCGCCAGTGGGTCCGCTCCAGGGCGTCGAACCCGGCGCCGCCGACCAGCTCCAGGCAGCCGCCGGCCGCCTCCCGCCAGATCAGCAGCCCCTGCGCCCGCAGCGGGACCAGCGCCTCGCGCAACAGCGTCTGCGCCACCTCGTCCAGGCTCTCCGCCGCACCGGCCAGCTCCGCCGCGCGCCGGGCCTGCCGGGACGGGCCGGGCGGCGCGGCGGCGGCCGAGGGCGGCCGTGCGGCCTCGTTGAGCAGGTCGGCCGCCAGGTCCTCGGGCAGCTGCCCGGTCTCCTCCGCCAGCGCCGCCAGCTGCTCGCGGGCCTCCGACGGCTCCAGCCCGAAGCGCTCGGTCAGCACCCCGGCGGCCAGGTCCAGCAGGTGGTGCAGGGCCTGCCGCTCGCGCAGCCGCGCCACCTCGTCGGCCAGCCGGGCGATCCGGCGGGCCGAGACGGGCGAGACCGGGTCACCGTTCAAGGCGACCGCCGGGGTTCGCCGTCCGTCCGGGGGTCGGTCGCCAGCGGGTCGCCGGTCGGATGCCGTGCGGTCGGCGGGCCATCGGGCGCTCCGGGCCGCCGCTCAGCCGCCCGGCGCCGGCACGGCGTCGGGCGCGGGCTGTCCGCCGAAAAGCGCCCGGGCCACCCCGGCGACTGCGCTGCCGGTGCGCTGGTCGGTGACCGAGCGGTGCAGGAATTCGACCATGTCGTAGTCCGGGCCCACGAGGACGCCGGTGAGCCCGGCGAACTCCCGGTTGGCGCTGGCCACGCCGGTCATGACCGCCTCCGATTCCCCGTGCCCAAGGTTACGCTCGCCCGGTGGCGCCGGTCATCCGTCGTCGGTCCTCCTCGCCGAGGCCGAACTGCCGCTCCTCCAGCACCCGGGACCGCCGTTGCGGGCCCACAGCCCCGCCCGGTGCCTGGTATCGGCCATCAGCCGTCCGTCCCCAGGGCTTCGGCGCAGGCGGCACGGAGCCGGTCCGACGGCGGGCTGCCGTCACGGCGGGTGACGACGACGTGCTGGACGAGTATGGGCGGCGGGCTGTGAGAGCGGGCGGCACATCGGCCCGGGCAGCCGCGGTTCCGGGGCGGCCGGCCGGGTAGGCGCGCAGGCGGGAGGTGAGGGTGTTGATCAGCGTGATGGTGACGGTAGTGACCACGCCCGAAGGCCAACTGGCCTTCCCCGCCGACGAGGTGACCGATCTGCTGCGCTCGCTGGCCGCCGAGTGGGCGAGCTGGCCGGCCGAGGAGGACTTGGATCTCGACCCGCGCACGGTCGGTGCCATGGTGGGCGTGCTGACGGACCTGGCGGACCAGGTGGACGTGGAGTGCATCGGGCTGTCCTCGTGACGAGGGAGCCGGTTGTCGTACCGGTTGTCACAGGTGTCAGGGGGCGCCGGGGCGGGCAGGCGGTGTGAGAGGGGGAGCGAGGGGGAGCGGAGCAAGGGAGCGATTGCCGTGCCTCACAACGACCTCTTGGACGAGCTGACCGCCCACCACCGGATACTGCGCGACCGTGCCAGCGCCCTCACCGGCCTGCAGCTCGGCGACCCCCGCCGCCGCGCCGCGGCCGACGCGCTGGCCGGCGAACTGATGCGCCACCTGCGTGCGGAGGAAGTCACCCTCTACCCGCTGGTCCGCCGCCTCCCGGGCGGCGTGGAGAAGGCGGACCTCTGCCTCTCCACCCACGCCTCCCTGGAGGCCCTGGTCGAGCGCCTGTCGTACCGCTCCGCCACGGCCCCCGGCTTCGACCGCCTGGCCGCCCAACTGGTCGAGCTCACCACCGGCCACCTCGGCGAGGAGGAGGCCACCGTGTTCGCCCTGGCCCGCACCGCCGCCCCGGACGGCGAACTCGCCGCCCTCGGCGCCCGCGCCACCTGGCACCACGCCCACGCGGCCACCACCCCGAAGCACGGCGGCTCGGCGATGCTGCCCCCGGACGACTTCCTCCCCCCGGAGCGCGGGCCGGCGAAGCGCACCCGCGACTTCTTCCGCCCGTCCAGCGCGGGCTACCGGCAACCGGACGACCTGCTGCCGGCCCCGGAGGGCGGGCACATCCAGCGGATCCGGAAGCACTTCGACCGGGCGGGGGACCAGCGGCAGTGAGGTGAGGTGAGTGGTGGGGGCGGGGGCGGGGGCGGGGGCTTGGGCCGGGTGGCGCGGTGGCGCGTTGCCCGGTTTCAGGTGCTCGGCGGGGTGCCGTGGGGGAGCGGCCCGACAGCGTGGCTGCCCAGGTTCCGGACGGTCGGGCCTGTGAGCCGGGCGACCGGCCGCCTACACGGTTGGCCCGGTTGGCGGTTCGGCTGATCACGCTTGGTCGTCCACTCGATGCCGTTGCCCGGGTGGCTCTGCCGCCCCTCCTCGTCCGCCCGATGCCCTGGCGGGTTTGCCCCCTCGCCCGCTCGAACCCTTGGCCGCGAGCTGGTCCACGTCCGGGCCCAGCCGCCGGACTTCTGATCGACGGGACCTCAGAGCTCAGCCCCGACCCTACCTTTCGCCTCAGGCCCCACCCCGTACTTCCGATCTCATCCCTCATCCCTCGCCCTCAAGCTCACCCCTGGCTGGGCGTGGGGGGGGGGGCCCCGCCCCCCCCGGGGGGGGGGGGCCCCCCCCCCCCCCCCCCGGGGGGGGGCCCGGGGGGGGGGGGGCGGGGGGGGGCCCGGGGGGCCCCCGGGGGGGGCCCGCCGGCGGGGGCGCGGCGGGGGGGGGGGGCCGGGCGGCCCCCCCCCCCCCCCCCCCCCCCCCCCCCCCCCCCCCCCCCCCCCCCCCCCGCCGGGTGGTTCCCCGGTGGTGACCGTGCCGGGTAGCTCCGGTGGACCCGGCCGAGCGGGTTGCCCCCAGTGGAGGTCCAGCCAGACGCTCCCAGCGATCGATCACACCGGCCCGGCGTCCTCAGTGGTGGGCGAAGTGGTTCCGGCGCCAGCGACGGCCGCTGCTGTGGTGTGACTGGGCCGGCGCGTCCGGCGGGGGCTCGCGGCCCGGGCCGGTGGGCTCGGCTTCGGCCTCGGCGGGGTAGCTGACCGGGCCGGGTTCCGAGGTGTCCTGGGCGGTGTCGGCCTCGGCGCGGTAGGTCGGCAGGCTGTGCCGCGGCTCCGTGGCCCGGCTGACGGGGGCGTCGGCCTCCGTCAGGCCCTGGCTGGCGGCCGGGTCGCGGGTGGTATCAGCCTCTGCACGGTAGGTCGGCAGGCTGTGCCCCGGCTCTGTGCCTCGACTGACGGGGGCGTCGGCCTCCGTCAGGCCCTGGCCGGTGGCCGGGTCCTGTGTGGCATCGGCCTCTGCACGGTAGGTCGGCACGCTGTGCCCCGGCTCTGTGGCCCGGCTGACCGGGGCGTCGGCCTCCGTCAGCCCCTGGCCGGCGGCCGGGTCGCGGGTGGTGCCGGCCATGCGGGCGGCGCGCAGGTCGGCGCGGCGGCGGCGGGCGTGGGCGATGCCCGTGAGGACGAGGACGCCGCCGATCACCAGGATCAGCGCCAGCGCGATGCCCGACAGGAACATCGCGAGCGGCGACATGGTGGCGATGTCATTGCCGATGGCCGTCACGGTCGTGTCCGGTCCGGCGTTCATGTTGTCGGCGATCACCAGGCCGGTGAAGGCACCGGTGGCAGCCAGCAGGAGCAGTCCGAGCATCAGCATCGGAAAACCTCCAGAGTTCGGGCCGCCGCCTGGTCACCGGGTCGGGCCTGGCGGGTGGCGGCGGCATGGGTGCCGGCGGCGTGGGCGGGGCAGGCGGCATCGGCGGATCGGGCGGCAGCGGTTCGGGCGCCGGCGGTACCGGGTCGGGCGCCGGGACCGGTCCCGGCTCGGGAACGGGGATCGGCGGCACCGGGTCGCGCCCGTCCATTCGTCCGGCCCACAGGACATCCACGCTTACTCGCCTCCCGCGTTCGTGGGCGCGAACTCGGGGCCGTCGGCCCCGTCCTTCGCCCGCTCGTCCGGCGCCGGCGCGCCCTCGCCCGTCATCCGCGACTCGGGCGTCTCCACTGTTTCCGCATCTCGCTGTTCGGGGTGTCCCGGATCTTCCGGGCGCTCGTTCCGCTGCTCGGTCATGACGGCCTCCTCCGACACCGCGCGCCTACCCCGTCGGGGGCATCGGACACACCGCGCGGCGTTTGGCCCCAACCCAGCTGGATAGCCGCTCGCCATGAACGACTTCGAGACGACGCGGACCCGCAGGACGCCCGGGCCACCGCACCTCCGCGAGCCGCGGCCGTGCGCCGCGGCGCCGTGGGTGTGGCCGGGGCGGACCGGGAGCGGCGGGTGGCCCGCCGCCGTGCTGCTGGAGCTCGACGTCCTGATCCAGAGCCTGCCGAACCTCGCCGAACCGGGCTGGGTCCGGCCGCTGCCCGCGGCCGGACCGACCGTCGCCCTGCTGCGCCGGTCGGGACTCGCGGTCGGCGTGCTGGCCGAGCAGCCCCGGGCGGCCCACGGCGCGGTGACACCGCGGCAGGTGGAGGCGGTCCGGCTGCGGGTCGAGCAGTTGCTCGGGCCCTTCGACGTGTGGGCGCTCTGCCCGCACGCCCCGTACGACCACTGCGGATGCCACCATCCCGCGCCCGGCCTGGTGCAGGCGGCGAGCCGGACCCTGGCGCTTCCCCCCGGCCGGCTGGTCTTCGTTGGGGCCCGGCCGGGCACCGTGGCGGCCGCCGAGGCGGGCGGCGTCACGGGCATCCTGCTCACGCACGGCCCGGAGGCGCCGCCGGCCGTCCCGGTGCAGCACGCGCCGGGGCTGTGGCAGGCCGCGGAGGACGCGCTCACGGTGCTGGAGCGCCGCAGCGCGCTCGACACCACGACACAGGGAGCCGATCATGACCGTCCGTGACCTGATGACCTATCAGCCGGTGACGGTGGCCGGCCGGACCAGCCTGACCGACGTCGCCCGCCGGATGCGCGAGAACGACATCGGCGACGTGCTGGTGGCCGAGGACGGCCGGCTCACCGGCATCCTCACCGACCGCGACCTGGTGGTGCGCGCCATGGCCGACGGCGGTGACCCGGACCGGCTGTGCGCCGACGACATCTGCAGCACCGAGCCGGTCAGTGTGGCGCCGGGCGACGAGGTCGACCATGCGATCGACCTGATGCGCAGTCTGTCGGTGCGCCGGATCCCCGTGGTGGAGGACGGTCGCCCGGTCGGCATCCTGAGCCTCGGCGACCTGGCCATCGAACGCGACCGCGGGTCCGCCCTGGCGGAGATCAGCGCGGCCGCCTCCACCAGCTGATTCGACGATCGAACGACGGACGGAAGCCCGACCCATGCCCCCGCCCACCCGGTCTCCGGACCCGCCCGCGCCTGTCGCCGCCCGGGGCGCCGCCGGCCCAGACCGCGGGGCGGGGTGGGCGGCGGTCTGCTTCCCGTGGCGCGCGGCGTTTGCCGCACGCCCCGCTGGGCAGGTCCACGGGACGGCGATCAGCGAACGGACCGGAGGTGACGGGTGATGGACGGGACCATCCTCTCCCAGCGCGAGCGGCGGATCCTCGCCGAGATCGAAGCGGAACTGCGCACCGACCGGCGGCTCGATCGCGCACTCAGCAGCATGCGCCCGCGCCCGGTGGAGCGCCTCCGCGGCGCCCTGCGCGCGGCCGGCCGCTGGCCGGTGGCGATCGCGGCGGTGCTGGTGGTGCTCTCGGCCAGCCTCGCGCTGGCCGCGCCGCGCGACCACACGCCCACCGCGCTGGCGCTCTTCGGGGCGGTCTGGCTGGTGACCCTGGTGGTCTGCGGAGCCCGACTGGCCGCCCGTCGCGCGGACCGCCGGGGCGATCCGCTCTGACACCGCTGTGACCCCGCTTCTGACCCCGCGCCCGCCGGGCCGGAAGCGGGTGGTGATCCTGAACTCCTGCCGCAGCGCGGCCAGGCCGGCCAACGGAGCAGCGCCGGGGGCAGTGGAACGGCGCCTCCGGCTAGTCCGGGGACGCGCAAGGCTCTGAAGCTCAGCCCAGGTCGGAGCCGGTGACCGCGCGGGCGAGGCTGCGCAGTGCGGTGACAACCTCGGCGCGGCTGCGGCGTCCGGCCAGGATCTCCATCTGGTAGCCGTCCTCCATCGCGACGAAGTTGGCCGCCAGCAGCCGCGGCGGGTCCGCGAGCCGGAAGTGCCCCTGGTTCTGGCCGAGCACCAGAATCCCGTAGTAGACGGCGATCTGGCGCTCGGTCAGAGCGCTGTCGAGTGCCGCCGCCTTGGGATCGCGCAGGCACCGGGGCCAGTACTCGAAGAGCAGCCGGGTGAGCGCGTCGTCCGGTCCGGCGGCCGGGCCGATGTCGATGCAGGCGCGCAGTTGGTCGCGGGCGTCGGTGAACTGCTCGGCGGCGCGTTCGCGCTCCTCGCTGTAGCGCTCGATGCCGTGCTGGTAGGCCTCGTAGACCAGCGCGTCCAGGTCTCCGTAGTAGAGCACCGCCGCAGGGGTCACCCCTGCCTCGTCCGCGATGTCGCGCAGGCGCAGCCCCTCCAGTCCGCGGGTGAGCAGGGCGCGGTGCACCGCCGCTCCCAGTTCGGCCCGGCGGGCCTCCTTGCTCTTCCTGCCGCCGCCCTTGCCGCCTGTCATGCCTGGCCTTTCTCTCACTCCGGATTCAACTCTATCAACCCAGCTCTTGACGCATGAGGGGCCAGGTTCTTAAATCTGCGTTTAACAACGTCGGCCCTCGTGTCAGGAGCTCCCGATGTCCACCTCCACCGATCTCGCGGCCAGAGCGTCCGCGCCCGACAAGGGCCTCGCAGCCGACTCCGTCGGCCTGCTGTCGATGGTCTCCCTCGGCCTGGCCTCGGTCGCCCCCGCCTACAGCATCACCGTCACCCTGGGCCTGGTCGTGCTCGCCGTCGGCCACCTCGCACCCGCCGCCCTGCTCGTCGGCTTCGTGCCGATCCTGTGCACCGCCTTCGCGTTCCGCGAGCTCAACCGCGTCATGCCCGACTGCGGCACCAACTTCGTCTGGATCACCAGGAACTTCGGGCCCTGGTCCGGCTGGATCTTCGGCAACTGGCTCCCGCAGACCGCCACCGTCATCGCGATGACCGCCCTCGCCCAGGTCGGCGCCACCAACCTGCTCGACCTCGCCGGCCTCACCCGGCTCGCCCACCAGACCCTGGCGGTCACCTGCCTCGGCACCCTGCTGATCGCCCTGGTCACCGCCATCGCCTACCGCGGCGTCCAGCTCTCGGCGGCGGTGCAGACCGCCATGGTCGCCATCCAGCTCGCCGCCCTCGTCGGCTTCGGTGCCGCCGCCCTCACCCACCACGGCGCCGCCACGCCCAGCCCCGCCTGGCTCAACCCCCTCGGCTTCCACAGCACCGGACCCTTCGCCCAGTCGGTGCTGCTGTGCCTGTTCATCTACTGGGGCTGGGACGCGGCACTCACCGTCAACGAAGAGGCCCGCGACCGCACCCGCACCCCCGGCCGGGCCGCCGTCGTGTCCACCCTGATCCTGCTCAGCACCTACCTGTTCACCGCCGTCGCCGCCATCAGCCTCGCCGGCACCGGCACCGAGGGCCTCGGGCTCGGCAACCAGGACAACGCCGCGGACGTGCTCGCGACCCTCGCCCCCGCCGCGCTGGGCGGCACCGTCGCCAAGGGCATCCAACTCGCCGTCGCCCTCTCGGCGGTCGCCGCCCTGCTCACCTGCGTCGTCTCCACCTCCCGTCCCAACGTCTCGGTCGCCGCGCACGGCGCCATGCCCAAGGCCTTCGCCCGCGTGCACCCCCGCTACCGCACCCCCACCTTCGCCACCGTCTTCACCGGCGTCGTCTCCGTCGCCCTGCTGGTCCTGCTCAGCACCGCCGCGCCCGCCTTCCTCGGCGACGCCGTGCTCTCCATCGGCCTGCTGGTCTGCGCCTACTACGGCGCCACCGCCTTCGCCTGCGTCTGGCACTTCCGCCGCGACCTGCGCACCTCCGCACGGGCCCTGGTGGTCCAGGGCCTGCTCCCGCTGGCCGGCGGCCTGATGATGCTGGCCGCCTTCGCCCGCAGCGCGTGGGACATGGTCGACCCCGGCTACGGCGCCACCTCGATCGGCGGCATCGGCGGGGTGTTCCTGCTCGGCATCGGCTCGATCGTGCTCGGCCTGCCGCTCACCGCCCTGCTCCGGCTCCGCTTCCCCGACTTCTTCCGCAACGGTCGCCGCACCGTCACCGACCTGATCATCACCGAGGACTGAACCGCCCATGCGCACCCTGGCCATCGCCGCCCTCCAGACCCGCCCCGTCGCCCACGACCTCCAGGCCACCTACCACCGCTTCGAGGAGCAGGTCCACGCCGTGCGGGAGCTGTTCCCGCACGTCCGGCTCGTCGTCGTCCCCGAACTGCTGCTCGCCGCCGAACCACCGCTGCTGCAGGGCCGCGAGGGATGGATGGAGCAGGTCGCCGAGCCGGTCCCCGGACCGCTGACCGACCGCCTGTGCGCCCTGGCCCGCCGGACCGGGCTGTGGCTGGTGCCCGGCTCCGTCTTCGAGCGCACCGAGGGCGGAACCGTCCACAACACCGCGCTCGCGATCTCCCCCGAGGACGGCATCGTCGCCCGCTACCGCAAGGTCTTCCCCTGGCAGCCCTACGAACAGGCCGCCCCTGGGAACGAATTCACCGTCTTCGACATCCCCGGCACCGGCCGGATCGGCCTGGCCATCTGCTACGACGGCTCCTTCCCCGAGACCATGCGCCAACTCGCCTGGCTCGGTGCCGAGGTCGTCATCCAACCCACCCTGACCACCACCCGCGACCGGGAGATGGAACTGGTCTGCGCCCGCGCCAACGCCTGGACCAACCAGATCTACGTGGTCAACGTCAACGCCGCCGACCCCGCCGCCGTCGGCCAGAGCGCCATCGTCGACCCCGAAGGCATCGTCCGCCAGCAGGCCGGAAGCGGCGAGGAGATCCTCGTCGACGTCCTCGATCTCGACGCCGTCACCCGGGTCCGCACCCACGGCTCCGCCGGCATCAACCGTCCCTGGGCCCAACTCGCTCGCTACGGCGGGACGATCGAGCTGCCCATGTACGGGGGCACCTTCCGCACCCCCGAATGGGTGATCGCACAGCGGTGAGCCGGGCCCGGGCCGAATCGAAAAGGGTGCCTTCGACCCGGGCTCGCCGAGAACCGCCGAGAACCGCCGGGCGCTTGATCGAGCGGTTCGAACAGCGGCAGTATCCTCAGCCATGAACGAGATCTGGGATGTCGTCAACTCCCTTGCAAAAAAGCTCGATTCACACTTCCAGCAGAGCGATGAGCTGCGCTGGACGGTGCAGGCGCTCAAACTCCAGGAGGAGGCCGGGGAGGTCGCCGAGGCGGTGATCGGTGCGCTCGGGGCCAATCCGCGCAAGGGGTATTCGCACGACTGGGACGACGTCCGCAAGGAGACCTGCGACGTGGCGCTCTCGGCGCTGGTGATGCTCGCCCGGATGGGCGGCGATCCGCGGTGGTTCTTCGAGGAGCACGTCCGGGCCGTCGCCGAGCGCACCATCGCCGCGGTGCCGGCGGGGGACCACGAATGAGCACCGTGACCGGCACCGCCGAGCCGGTGCCCGAGGAGGAACTGGTCTGGAAGGCGGACGGCCGCAAGGTCGAGGCGGCCGCCGCGATCAGCGTCAGTGCGATGGCCCGCCGGCTGCCGCAGCTGGTGGTGCGGGCCTTCGCCCTCGCCTGGCGGGTCGAGCCGCGGGCCGTGGCCGTACTGCTGGCCTGTCAGGCGGCCTCCGCGGTGCTGGGTGCGGCCGGACTGTTCGCCACCACCGGCACCATCGGCGCCGTCTTCGCCTCCGGGCAGGTGTCCACCCGGATCTGGGCCGCGCTGCCCTCGCTCGCGGTGATCGCCGCCGCGATGGGGCTGCGCCGGCTGCTGGCGATCACCATCCAGACGATCACCGTGCGGCTCTCGCCGCGGATCGCCCGGGAGGCCGAGGCGACGGTGCTGCGCGCCACCATCGCCACCGAACTGACCGCCTACGACACGGCCGGCTACAGCGACGACCTGGAGGCCGCCGACCGCGGCGCCGAGACCTGCGTGGACATCCTCGGTGAGGCGCAGAACCTGCTCTCCTCCGCCGGCTCGCTGGTCGGCGCGGCCGGCGTGCTGACCGTGCTGCACCCGCTGCTGCTGCCGCTGCTGGTGGTGGCCGCGCTGCCGCAGGGCATCGCCTCGGTCCGGGCCGCCCGGGTGCACTACCTGTCCAGCCGCGACACCATCGGCGACCGCCGGATCATGGCCAACCTGCGCTGGTACATCCACCTCAAGCGCCATGCCGACCAGGTCCGTTCGGACACCATGGGCCAGGTGCTGATGGAGAAGTACGAGACCGTCGGCCGCCGGCTGGACGGCAAGGCCCGGCAGGCCGCCCGGGCCGCCGCCAAGGTGTCGCTGCTCGGCGCGCTGGTCTCCGGCCTGAGTGCCGGGCTGGTCTGGACGGTGATGCTCTGGCTGGTGGTCAGCGGCCGGATGAGCCTGCCGCACGGCTCCGCCGCCGTGGTCGCGCTGACGGCGGTCTCCAGCGCGCTCAACGGCATCGTCGGCTACGGCGCGGACCTGTTCCGCACCGGCATGTACCTGGACGACTGGGCCGGTTTCCTCGACACCGCCGGCGGCCACGTGCTGAGCCGGGGCTCCCGGGTGCCCGGCCCGCCGGACCGGATCACCGTCAAGGAGCTCGCCTACCGCTACCCCAACTCCGAGCGCACCGCGCTGAGTTCGGTCAACCTCACGGTGCGGCGCGGGGAGATCCTGGCGCTGGTCGGCGAGAACGGCTCCGGCAAGACCACGCTCGCCAAGGTGCTGGCCGGCCTCTACCTGCCCGGCGCCGGCCAGGGCCGGGTGGAGTGGGACGGCGTGGACACCCGGGAGTTGGACGCGCACGCGCTCTGGCGCCAGGTCGCCGTGGTGCCGCAGGACTACGCGCGCTGGATGCTCACCGCCCGGGAGAACATCACGCTCGGCCAGCCGACCGCCGAGGGCGACGCGGCGGTCTGGCGGGCCGCCGCGTCCTCCGGCGCCGACGAGGTGGTGAACCAGCTCCGCAACGGGCTCGGCACCCTGCTCGCCTCCGAGTGGATGGGCGGCGAGGAGCTGTCCGGCGGCCAGTGGCAGCGGATGGCGATCGCCCGCGCCTTCCACCGGCCGGCCGGACTGCTGGTGCTGGACGAGCCGACCGCCGCCCTGGACCCGCGCGCCGAGCACCGGATCTTCGCCAACCTCCGCTCGGTGGCCCGCGACCGGGCCGTGGTCCTGGTCACCCACCGGCTCGCCAACGTCGAGGTGGCCGACCGGATCGTGGTGCTCGACCACGGCCGGGTGATCCAGCACGGCAGCTTCCGGGAGCTGGTGGACGACCGCTCGGGCCGGTTCCGCGAACTCTGGGACCTCCAGCACGACCGGGCCGGCATTCCCGGCCAGCGGGAGGTGTCCGAAGACTGACGGACCGCTCACCCGGGCAGGCGCGCCTCCCAGCCGGCGACCACCCGCCGGCAGGCCGCCTCCTGCTCCTCGGCGACCAGCAGCACCAGGTTGCCCGCGTGGTCGCTGTACTGGACCTGGATGTTGACCCCGGCATCGCCCAGCAGCCGGGCCAGGGTGCCGAGTTGGCCGGGCGTTTGCTGATCGAGCCGGGTCATCACCACCTCGCGCACCCGGGCCGGCCCGAGGCCGAGGCCGGCGGCGGTGACGGTCCGCAGGGCGAGCGGGCCGTCGTCGACCAGGTAGTGCGCGACGGTGCCGAAGACGCCGCCGCCCTCCAGGCTCACCCCGGCGCGGCCGAGGGCCTGACCGAGGTCGGCCAGGGCGCCCGGGCGGTCGGGGAGGTGGACTTCGAGGTCCTGCAGCACGGGGTTCATGGCTCGACGGTAGGCGCCGGACGCTTCGGCGGAAGCCGAAGCGTCGCGGTCGCCCGCCCGGGCCAGCAGGGGGCGGTGCACACTTTTATGCGCTTTCGGTTAAGGGGTTACCACCAGCCGCTGCAGCCACTGGAGTCGCAGGCCCGCATGTAGACGCTGTACGCACCGTTGTAGGAGTACAGATTCCCGAGGATCATGTTTTTCCGCTCCAGGCTGCCTGACTCCCAGGAGACTTGCAGCTCGGCCCACACGCCGCTGGTCTGGCGAGAGGTCCACTCGAATTTGCCCGAGTAGCCACCGTTTCCGTCGCTGTACCAGGTCTTCCAGATGGAGATGCCCAGGCCCCTGGGCGACCACAGCTCCGTGTTTGCGCTGGCTTTCGGGCTCATCGTCCCACCGGTGCGCCCCGCCGTCGCTGTGACGCTCAACGGGTCAGTGTGGCTGGTGCTGGCGTGTGCTGTGCTGGTTCCAGTCAGAGCCATCACAGCAGCAGAAGCAAGTGCGACTGCCGCACTGCGAATGCGCATGTAAACCCCTTTTATTTCCACACAGACGGACGTGAGGTCGCTTGATCTCCTCATGGCTGGCTGACCATTATTCAGAGGCGCCCGTGGGCCACGCAACAACCACTTCTCAGCCAGAATCGACCGCCGCTCCGAACGCACGGCTCACCACGTTGCAGCCTTCGCCGGCACCGCCGCAGGCCTCATCCGCCACCGCAGAATCACCAGACGAGATGAATTCTTCAAGGCGCAGAAGTCCCGAACGCCACGGTTCAGCCCGCCAGGTGCGCCAACCAGATCTCCTCGCTCGGCCACTGGTGCGCCCACTCGGCGCTGACCTCCGGGTAGTCGCGGTCCGCGGGCCAGGGTGCCCGGATCTCGATCAGGTCGTCGACCACGAAGCCGCAGCGGCGCAGCAGCCGCAGCAACTCGCCGTGGCCGATGGCGAACTCGACGTGGTCGTCGGCCGGCTGCGGCGGCGCGCCGAACTGCGGGCGCAGCAGCTCCGGCCCGGCCTGCCCGTCGGGCCGGGCGCAGAGCGCGAAGAGCGGCGAGCGCCGGCCGAACACCAGCCGGCCGCCCGGCCTGAGCACCCGCGCCGCCTCCGGGAGCCAGCGGTGCGGATCGCACCAGAGCGAGGCGCCGAACTCGCTGATCGCCAGGTCGAAGGTGGAGTCGCGCAGCGGCAGCCGCTCCGCGTCGGCCAGCAGCAGCGGGAAGTGCAGCTCGAACTCGCGCTGCATCGCCCGCGCCGTGGCCAGCTGGGCCTGCGAGATGTCCACCCCGACCGGGCGGGCGCCGGCCCGGGCCAGCCGGGCGCTGACGTAGGCCGTGCCGCAGCCCAGCTCGACGATGTCGAGCTCGGCCAGCTCCTCGGGGAGGATGCGCAGTTCGGACTCGGGGATGCTCCACAGCCCCCAGGTGGGCACCGGCCGGCTCCAGTGGCCGCGGGCCAGCGGGCCGTGCCAGGCGGACGCCTGCTCCTCCCAGTACCGGCGGTTCAACTCCACGTGCGCGGAAGTGCTTTCCGGTGCGGTCATGTCGTCATTACACCCGGGCGGCGCGGCCCGGCCAACCTGCTTTCGCCCGTCACCCCAGCCCTTCGGCCAGTACCCGGGCCGCCCGCCGCACCTCCTCGGTCACCGCTGCCCGCAGCCGGTCGGCTGGCAGGCCCGCCGCCAGGTGGCGGCCCAGGCTGTGGCACTGCACGCGCCACAGGCCGAGCAGGGCGGCGGCCGCGATCTGCGGCTCGGGCGCCGCCGGGTCGCCGGCCGTGCGGGCGGCCAGTAGGGCGGCCGCGAGCTCGGTCAGCCGGTCGGCGGTGTCCCGGTGGTGGGCGCGCAGCGACGGGGTGGAGCGGGTGAGATCGCGGAACCGCCGCAGCTTGGCAGCGGCTCCGGCCTGGTCCGGCTGTGCTGCCAGCCAGCAGGTGAGCGCGGCCAACTCGCCCGCCAGCACCTCCAGCACGGCCTCCAGCGGCGGGCGGTCCGGATCGGCGAGGGCCGTGCGCAGCGCGGCCCCGGTGGCATCGCCGAGGTCGAGCAGCAGCGACTCCTTGGTCGGGAAGTAGTTGAAGACCGTCTTCTCCGAGACCCCGCAGGCCTGGGCGATCTCCGCGACCCGCACCGCGTCGAACCCGCGCTCCAGGAACATCTCGGCCGCCGCCTCGGCCAACCGCCGCCGGGTCAGCCGCTTCTTGCGCGCCCGCAGGCCCTCGCCCGGCGGACCACCACCCCGGGGCCGGCCGACGGCCGGCCAGTCCACTGCCCTCATGGCGGCCAGCCTAGGGGTTGTCTGATGCTCCGTCAGAAAATTTGGCGCTTCCGTCCGCACGGAAGCCTCCCGCCGCGGCACGCGCTACCGCCGGCCGCTCGACCGCTGGTACGTCGCGGGCGTGATGCCGTAGGCCCGTTTGAACCAGCGGGTGAAGTGCGCCTGGTCGGCGAACCCGCTCGCGCCCGCCGCCTCCGCGAGCGGGAGGCCGCGGGCGAGCAGCAGCCGGGCCCGGCGCAGCCGCAGGTGGCGCTGGTAGTCGCTGGGCGCCAGGCCGAACTCGGCGCGGAAGGAGCGGTAGAGAGCGAACCGGCTGCAGCCCGCCGCGCCCGCCAGCGCCTCGGCGGAGAGCGGCTCCAGGTAGGCCTCGTCCAGCAAGGCGCGTGCCCGCAGGGCGGCTTGGCGCTGCGCGGAGCCGGCCAGCGGGCGCAGCCGCGGCGGTTTGGTGGCGCCGCGGGTGGCCAGCGCCAGCACGGTGGCGGTCAGCAGCTCCTGCTGCTCCAGCGCGCTCGACTGGCCGACCAGCGCCCGGTGCAACCCGGCCAGCAAGCCGGTCAGCTGGGGGTCGGTCAGCACCGGCCGGACGAAGAGCGGCAGCGGCCCCTGCGCCGTCGTCGCCGCCGCGTCCGCCAGCACGGAGCGGACCACCGACGGGCCGAGGTGGACGATCCGGTAGCCGTAGCCCAGGTCGGCCGCCGCCCGCCCGTCGTGCACCTCGTCCGGGTTCAGCGCCATCACCATCCCCGCCGCGCTGGTGTGCTGGGCGCCGCGGCAGCGGAACGCCTGCGCGCCCAGCTCGGTGATGCCGAAGGAGTAGGCGTCATGGCTGTGCGGGGCGTAGACGTGGTCCAGGAAGTGCGCGTGCATCGCCTCCAGTGGACGGTCCGCGTCCCGCCAGTACCGCACCCACCCGCGCTCGTTCGCCATCCGCCCATTGTGGCCGCGCACCAGCGTTCAAGACCGCCGCCGACCGCATCGCGGACAGTCGGCCCATGGGAAACACACACCTGGCGAACACGCACGAGCCGATCACGCCCGACCAGCGCACCCACAAGGGCGCCAGCCCCTACCTGCTCCTCTCGGTGACCATGGTGCTCTGGGGGAGCGCCTTCGCCAGTTCCAAGGCGGTCGTCGAGCACGTCCCGCACTCGGTGGGAGCCTTCCTGCGGTTCGCCGGCGGCGCGCTGGCGCTGCTGGTGGCGCTGCGGCTGACCGGCGGACGGCAGCAGGCGGAGCAGCGGCAGGTGGCGCGGCGGGCCCGCGGACTGGCCGCCGGCGCCGGGGTACTGGGCGTCTTCGGCTACAACGCACTCTTCTTCTGGGGCCTTTCGCTCGCCCCCTCGCTCGACGCCGGCATCCTGATCCCGGTGATGAGCCCCGTCCTGACCAGCACCTTCCTGCTGCTGACCGGCAAGGAGCGGGCCAACCCGGCCCGGGTGGCCGGCCTCGGGCTGGGCCTGGCCGGCGCCGTGCTCTTCTTCCTGGGCAGCAACGGCGGCGGCCACGCGGGCTCCTCCCGCCTGCTCGGCGACCTGGTCTTCCTGCTGAGCGCCGTCTGCTGGGCCGCCTACACCCTGGTCGGCCCCCGGGTGCTGGCCGGCCTGGACCCGCTGCGCGCCACCACCTACGCCACCTGCGCCGGCGCCCTGCTGCTCGGCCTGCTCGCCGCGCCCGACCTCGGCCGCACCGCCTGGGGCTCGCTGCCGGCCGGCCTCTGGGCCAACACCGCGTTCCTGGCGATCGGCCCGGCGGCCGTGGCCAACCTGCTCTACTACCGCGGCGTCGGGACGGTCGGCCCGGCGAAGGCCTCGCTGATGATGTTCAACGTGCCCGTCGTCAACACCCTCTGCGCCACCCTGCTGCTCGGCGAGTCCTTCGGCCCGCTGCAGGGCGCCGGGGCGGCCGTGCTTGTGCTCGGCGCGCTGGTGGCCGTCACCCAGCGGAACCGGACCCCCGCTGCGGCACGGACACGCTGAGAGCTGGACTCCGGCCCTGCGGCGTCCGACAATCGGCCCATGACCTCTGCCGAGTTCCCCACGCGCGCCGTCCGGCCCTCGGAGGCCGAGCGGGAGCGGGCACTCGACGTGCTGCGTGCCGGTGTGAGCACCGGCCGACTCTCGCACGACACCTTCCTCGGCCGGATCGACCTGGTGCTGCACGCCGTCAGCCGCGCCGAGCTGGAGGCCGCGCTGGCCGGACTTCCGCTCAGCAGCCCGCTGGAGGGGTTCGTGCTGCGCGCCGTCGGCCGTCTCTCCGGCTTCCGCGCGCGGGTGGCCAGGGCCTGGCGCACCGAGCGGCTGCCCGCCCTCAGCCTGCCGCAGGCCGGCACCCGCCGGCTGACGATCGGCCGGATCCCCGGCTCCGGCCTGCGCCTGCACCACTCCTCGGTCTCCCGCTTCCACGCCGAACTGCGCTACGAGCTGGACGGCTGGGTGCTCTACGACCTCGGCTCCACCAACGGCACCCATGTGAACGGGCACCGGATCGCCGGCGGCCTGCGGGTCCGCCCGGGCGACCAGGTGCGCTTCGGCGACCAGGAGTTCCGGCTGGCCGGGTAGAACTGACGGGGCGTCACCACCGGCTGTGGTGACGCCCCAGCGGATTCTCCCGGCTGCTCACTCCGCCCGCAGCGCCACCGCCGTCCGGGCCCGGGCCGCCCAACTCGCCGGCAGCGAGGCGCCCAGGAGTGCCACCGCCAGCCCACCCGCGCCCAACAGCAGCAGCTCCAGCAGGTGGTAGACGTCCGTCACCTGTTTGGGCAGCGCGCTGTCCACCCCGTGGCCGATCAGCGGCATGATCACCGAGTGCAGTGCCATCCCGCCCGGCACCCCCAGCGCGCCGCCGAGCAGGCCGATCCCCACCACGGAGGTCAGCACCACCGCGCCCACCTGGCCCGGCGTCATACCGATCGCCTTGCAGATGCCCAGGTCGCGCACCCGCTCCCGGGTGTCCAACAGCACCGCGTTGAGCACCCCAAGGCCCGCCACCACCAGCAGCATCAGGGTCAGCAGCGCCGTCATCGCGTCCACGATCTGCACCACGTGCGGCGTCTCCACCACGCGCTGGTCGGCCGGGACGCCCAACGGTGCCAGGGCGGCGGTCAGTCCGCTCACGTAGGCGGCCCGGTCGGTGCCCGGCTTCAGCGCGATGTCGTACTCGTCCACCGACATGTCACCCGGACCGGACAGCAACTCCGGCAGGTCAGCGCTCAGCTGCATTCCGTCGTGCCCGGAGGCGAAGGCCTCGCCGACGATCACGGCCTTGGCGGTCGCCCGCCCGGCCGAGAGCGTCACCGTGTCGCCGACCTTGTGCCCGGTGCTGGTCAGGAAGTGCGCGGGCGCCACCACCTGCCCCGGACCGGTCAGCCAGTGCCCGGACAGCATGTCGTAGCCGGTGGCCAGGGACGGGCCGGTGAAGAGCTGGGTCTGAACCGTGCCCGACACCCCCGAGACCTCCGCCTGCGTCATCGAGGTCGCGACGTACGTCCGGGTGCCCGGCTGCGCCTCGATCGCGGCCACCAGCTTGGCGTGCTGGGCGGCGTCCAGCAGCGTCGGCGCCGGGCCCTGGTGGCCTGGGCCGTCGCCCGGACCGCCGTTGGCCGGGCCGGGCGGCGGGTCGGTCGGGAAGCGCATCGGGATCACCATCGCCGTGTACCCCGAGGCCACCTCCCGGGAGGAGCCGATCGCGTTCGCCGAGGCCGTCAGGCCGGTCGCGAAGGTCGCCGCCACCGTCCCCGCCGCCACGGCCGCGACCAGCGCCGCACTGCGCAGCGGACGGGCGAACGGGCCCGCCAGCCCGTACCGCACCGGGCGGGGCAGCGGCAGCCGCGCCGTCAGCCGGTGTGCCCACTGGCCGCGGCCGCTGCGCGGCGAACGCCCCATCGACAGCGCGGTCACCGCGCTCAGCCGCCCGGCCCGCAGGGCCGGCAGCAGCGCCGCCGCCCCGACCACCGCCAACGCGCCGAGCCCGACCAGCAGATCCACCCACCAGGCCACCGAGAGCGTGGCCGAACCGCCCGCCTGCTGGTCCTCCTGCAGGAACGGCACCGCCAGCAGATTGCCCAGCGCCACGCCGAGCACCGTGCCCAACGCGGCCGGCAGCAGCGCCTGCCAGAGGTAGGCGCGGACCACCTGACCCGGCGTGAACCCGAGCGCCTTGAGCACCCCGATCCGGGTCAGCTGCGCGGAGACCGCGCCGCTCACCACGCTCGCCACGATGATCACCGACATCATCAGGCCGAGGCCGCCGAACGCCACCAGGAACGGCGCGATCGCCCGCCCGTTCTCGTCGGCGGCCAACTTGGCGTCCAGGTACGACTGGGTGCCCAGCACCGCACCGCCCGGCAGCGCGGCCGCCAGCAGAGCCCGGTCGGCGTCGATCCGCGACTGGTCCTGAGCAGCGGAGAACCGGTACAACTCCTGCTCCTGCGGCCCGCCCTGGCCGGCCAGCGCCGTGACGGTGGCCGGCAGCGCCCAGGCCTCGGCGCTGGCCGTGATCGAGGAGGCGACGCCGACGATGGTGAAGCGGCTCCCGCCGGTCGTGGTCATGGTGCTGCCCGGCGCGAACTGCGGGCCGGTGTAGGCGGTGGACACCACCACCTGGCCCGGCCCGGTGGGCCAGTGGCCGGCCACCATGGTCAGGTCGTCCACCGCGCCGCCCGCGTCGGGCCGGCCCACCACGAAGAGCTGCGGGCCCGGCCGACTGCCGTCCATCAGCGGGGTGACGGTCGCCGCCGGGAACGGGCCGGCGGTCGCCGTCACCCCGTTCAGCTTGGCGGTGTCGGCGAGTTGGCCGGCCGTGACGCTGCTGGCGTCCAGCCGCAGGGTCAGGTTCGCGCCGTGCTGGCGGGCGAAGGCGGCGTCGAAAGGAGCGGAGGAGGCGACCAACAGGGCGCCCGCCACCACGGCGGAGGTCACCGCGACCAGCGTGACCAGCGCCAGCACCAGGGTGTGCAGCTTGCGCCGGGCCACCCCGGCGCGGACCACGGCGGCGACCGCGCCGCGGCTCATCGGGCCACCGCCGCGGCGGAGTTCGCGGTTGCGGTGCGGCGGTCCTGGGCGATCCGGCCGTCCACGAGCAGCAGTCGGCGGCTGGCGCAGGCCTCGGCCAGCGCCAGGTCGTGGGTGACCAGCACCACCGTCTGCCCCGACCGGTTGAGCTCCACCAGCAGTTCGCGCACCTCCGCACCGGAGGCCGTGTCCAGCGCGCCCGTCGGCTCGTCCGCCAGCAGCAGGTCCGGGCGGTTCACCAGCGCCCGGGCCACCGCGACCCGCTGGCGCTCACCACCGGAGAGCCGGCCCGGGTACGCCTTGGCGTGCCGGGCGACCCCCAGGGCCTCCAGCAACTCGCCGCCCCGCGCCGTCGCCGCCCGCCCCGCCCGGCCGGTCAGCTGGGCCGGCATCAGCACGTTGTCCAGCACCGTCAAGTCGTCCAGCAGGTTGAAGAACTGGAACACCATCCCGATCCGGTCCCGCCGGAACCGGGCCAGCCCGCGCTCGGACAGCCGGTCGATCCGCTCCCCGGCCACCGTGACGCTGCCCGAACTCGGCTTGTCCAGACCGGCGATCAGGTTCAACAGGGTCGACTTGCCGCTGCCCGAAGGCCCGGTGACGGCCAGTGCCTCACCCGCCGGCACGGTCAGCGACACCGGCCCCAGCGCTGTGGTGCCGGTGGAGTCGTACTGCCTGGCCACCTCGGCCAGTTCGATCACATCGGGCATCTCGGGTCGTCCGTCCTCTTCGGTCCTGCCGCTCTTGACGGTCTCGACGGTACGAGCGGGTCCGCGGGCGCCGCGTCGGCCGGATCACCGACCTTTCGTCGTCCGCGCGGACGATCCTGTGCGGCGTCATCCTCGAGGAGTACTCCGCCCGGTCGGCGAGATGATCGGGGAGAGTGATGCGGAGCGCGCCGGTCCGTCTGCAGAATATGGCGGTGCATACCGAACCCGAGGTGACCGAAGAGGCCCCGTCAGGCTGGCGCCGCCTGCTGGGCGAGGTGCTGCGCCGCGACCGCACCGGTCGGCGGCCCGCCTGGCCCCGGCCGCGGGTGCTGGTGGCCGAGTCGCTGGCCACGCTGGTGCTCACCGGCGCGGCGGTCTATCAGGGCACCGTGGCCTCGCTCGGCAGCGGCTCGATGGACTCCGTGCCGCCGATCCCGCCGCCGCCCGGCGCCGCACCGGGGGGCCCGATCTGCTACCCCGTGCCGCCGGACGGCGGCACGCCGATCCCGCTGGAGGGCCGGGACTTCGTCCTGCTGCTGCTCACCACCCTGCCGCTGCTGGCCCGCCGCCGCTACCCGCTGACGGTCTACTGGCTGGTGCTGATCGCCGCGCTCAGCGCCCAGGGCTATTCCTCCTGGCCCACGCTGGTCGGCCTCGCCGCAGCCGCGTGGAGCGCGATCCGGTACAGCGCCACCCCGCGCTCCGTGTTCGGCAGCCTGCTGCTCGGCGGGGTGCTGGCGCTCTCCGGCCTGGGCAGCTCCGACGGCGGAAACCTGGACGCCACCAGGCCGTTGGTCCTGGTCAACGTGGTCGGCCTGCTGGTCGCCTCGTTCCAGTTCTACCGCCAGGGCGTGCGCGACCACGCCCAGCGGCTGGCCGACCTGGAACGCGACCAGGCCGAGGCCACGGCCAAGGCGCTGGAGGAGGAACGGGCCCGGATCGCCGCCGAACTGCACGACGTGGTCACCCACAACGTGAGCATGATGGTGATCCAGGCGGGCGCCGGGCGGCGGGTGCTGGACAGCGGCGACCCCGAGCAGGCGCGCGAGGCGCTGCTCGCGGTGGAGTCGGCCGGGCGCGCGGCGATGGCGGAACTGCGGCATGTGATGGGGCTGTTGGCGGTGTCCGGGGGTGTCGAGGCGGTCGATGAACTGGAACCGCAGCCCGGCCTGGACCAGTTGGAGCAGCTGGTGGCCCGGGTGCGGGCCGCCGGACTGCCGGTGGAGCTGGCGCTCGCCCTGCCCGAGGAGCCGCTGCCCTCGGGCGTCGACCTGACGGCCTACCGGGTGGTGCAGGAGGCGCTGACCAACGCGATCAAGCACGCGGTGGGTGCCACCGCCACCGTCTCGGTCGCCCCGGAAGGCGACTTCCTGCGGATCGAGGTCGCCAACACCGCCGGCCGCCCCGGGCCGCAGGCCGGAACGGGTGGCGGACGCGGGCTTCTGGGCATGCGGGAGCGGCTGGCCCTCTATGGTGGTGAGCTGGACGCCGGCCGGCGGATCGGCGGCGGCTACCAGGTCAAGGCCCGGCTGCGCTGGCGTGCGGTCGGGTGAACGGGGGAGAGGGACTGTGGAGTTGAGCGCGCCGCTGCGGGCCGTGATCGCGGACGACCAGACGCTGGTCCGGACGGGCTTCCGGATGATCCTGGCGACGGACGGCATCGAGGTCGTCGCGGAGGCGACCAATGGCGTCGAGGCCGTGGCGGCGGTGCGGCGGACCCGGCCGGACGTGGTGCTGATGGACATCCGGATGCCGGAGATGGACGGGTTGGAGGCGACCCGGCTGATCCTGGGGGGAGGGGCGGGTGGCGAGGCGGTACCGAAGGTGCTGATCCTGACGACGTACGACCTGGACCGCTACGTCTATGCGGCCCTGGAGGCGGGGGCGAGCGGGTTCCTGCTGAAGGACGTCTCACCGGAGCAACTGGTCGCTTCCGTACGGTTGGTCCGCTCCGGGGACGCGCTGCTGGCGCCGACGATCACGCGGCGGCTGATCGAGCGGTTCGCCCAGCGGGACGAGGCGCGGAACAACCTGCACCGCGATCTCGGCGAACTCACGGCCCGGGAGCTGGAGGTGCTGCAGCTGATGGCGGGCGGCCTGAGCAATGCCGAGCTGGCGGAGCACCTGACGCTCAGTCAGACCACGGTGAAGACGCACGTGGCGAGGATTCTGGGCAAGCTGGGGCTGCGGGACCGGGTGCAGGCGGTGGTACTGGCGTACGAAACGGGGCTGGTGGCACCTGGGGGCGGGAGCGGTTCCTGACACCCTCGTCGAGCAGGAGTTGGCGGGTGAGGGTCTGCGAGATGCCGAGGACGGCGGCGACTCCGTCCAGGGTGCGCTCGCGTTCGTGGAGCTTCTGGAGATAGGCGCGGCCGGGGGAGATCCACGGGACGGGGGTGGGGTGGGTTCCTGCGGTGGCGCACTGGTACGCCCAGCTGCGGGCGCGGTAGGTCAGCGCGCTGCGGGTGTGCAGGCCGACGGCGGTGCGGACGACGGCGCCGGCGGCGTCGAACTCGCGGCGGACGACGACCAGGCGGCCGTAGTTGTCCCGCCAGTCGCGCATCGCGCCGTCCAGGGCGGGCAGTTCGCCGGGCGCGGCGCAGCCGCCGGCGGCGCGGAGCGGGCAGTGGCAGGGGAGGCGGCGGCTGGTCCGGAGCCAGTCCTGGGCGGACTCGGGGTCGTGGGCGAGCCAGACGTGGGTGAGGTCGTCTAGGGCCCGTATCTGATTGTGATCAATTTCTGTGATTCGCCTGCATGGACAGGTCCTGATCCGGTAGACCATGTTGCGTGACACGAGCACAACT